>NZ_JCAIOM010000027.1:0-57922 GCF_059587025.1 Chryseobacterium sp. DZ-32 | reverse complement strand
TTGGAAGTAAGGATAATATTGGATAACTGACAATTATTTTTAACCCCTAACTGTCAGATAAAGTCGTGGCTATTACACTTATAGGCAACTTTTGTAAAAGTAAAAAAGGAGAAAAATAGTATATTTTCCTCCTTACAGATTATTTATTTAAATGATTACTATTTCTTAATTTATATTCAGTTTTTTAATATTTTTCCTACCTGTTCTTTTATGAATTTGGGTGTTTTTATGATCAACAAGCTGTTGCCTTCTGAATAATTTTCATTCTGAACACGCCAGGGTTCAACTTTACATCCGATACATAAATTGATAGCAATAATTGAAATAACCCAAATTAATACTCTTTTTTTCTTCATAACTTGTAATGCGACATTTTAATGTATTATTCTTAACCTTATATACTACAAAATAGCAATTACAAAAATATTACAATTCTTTTTTTTAAATACCAAAAATCTTGTAGTTTTTCATAAGTAGATTGTAAAATTTTCACTACTTATCTGGTTAAGGATTTAAGTGTTTGCAGATTGATAAACCAATTTAAAAACTGCTTATTACGCTCTAAGTCTGCATAAGAAAAAATAGTTTCTTTGTCACCAGCCCACAGCACTTTACAACGGTCATAAACTCCCTGCATTGCTATAGGTTTATGTGAAATTCCATAATTTAATTCCAGATAATATGAAAGAGACAGGAGAAATTCTACGTCTCCCTGCATTGAATATGAAGTAAAAAGATACTGATTTTTTTCAAGCAAGTCAAGCAAGCGATGTTTCCGTACTGTTGTTAATGCATTGATGCTGAACTGATCAAACAAATCAGCTTTATTAAGCTTTTTGGGAATAAAAGTTTTGGAATGACATGTCTTACAGCCAGGAATTAAGCTGTCTTTATAAAGATTTATCTTTTGCTTTTTCTGAATAATGATGGATTCCAACTGCTCCATTAACACCGTCTACCTTCTGATTTTTTAAAAGTTCTCATTCAGCATCAAAACGATTAGGAAGGTCATAATTACTCACGTCTAAAATCGCCCGAAGCATTTTCAATTCCCAAATTTAAACTAAAGACATTTTCCATATTCCTACATTGATTATGCTGAAAAAGCTTTATCTGGACTTGCAAATAAAAACGACAGTATCAGTAAGCAGTTTTTTTGAGATATTTTTTCAGTTATTAAATTGCTCTATTGTAAGGTTCCCCGTATAGAATGACAACGTTCTTTATTATACCAGATTTCTATATATTCGAATAAGTCTGTTTTCATTTGTTTCTTTGAAATCAATTTGTTACCGTAAATTTGTTCAGATTTTAATGTTTTAAATAAACTCTCAGCAATAATTGATAATATTTACAAAAAAGTTTCTAAGAAAATAAGATTCCCTTTTCATCACTGGAGGGGATTTTTAAAAACCCTGACACCAGCTTAGAAATTTTTTCATTATTGAATTTTGATAATCATGGGATGCAATATAACACCGAAGATGTTCCAATACAACAAAAAAGAAAAAAAATAAAGAGGTCACAATAGAGCTGGCAAAAATTCATAAAAGAAAACAAAGTTATTGTTTCAGATTATTTAAAAGGCAAGTTCAGGTCCAAAGGATATACTAAAAAATCTCCATCTTGCAGGTCGTATTTTTCATCATAAACTTGCTTTTAAAATCTTCTACAATAGATATTAAGCTTTCTTTTTTCTTTTAAAAAATAAATTCTATTCAAAATATCAGGATTCAAGCAATTTTTGATATAGAATAAAAACAATTATAACACGACAATATTTGTCACTTATATAATATAGCTTTGTTCGATATATATTAAAGAAAAATGATAATGAACAAACAACAATTTTTACGTAGATTAAATGTATGTGTTTACAGATTAAATAAGAAGTATATACCCATTGATGATAAGCCATTAACAAAAATTGCAGAACTAACGGCAATACTTCCTGCTTTAGGATTGTTTTTCTTATGGCATTATTTCGAATCTTTTGGAATCAATTATTTTCTCTATTTCAATATTACTGATGCTATTGCTGTTCTATATGAAAATATGATGTTGGTTGTTTTTATTGGTGTACTCCTTTCACCGGGATTGATTGCACTGTTACTTCCTGATTTCTTGAAGAAGAATAAAGGTTTGACTAAGTTGTCAATCATTATTCTAGGTATAATAATAATCAGTGGAATTGGAGTATTTATCGATTTGTACAAATTTGCTACTATTATAAAATTAATTTTTTTAACAATTGCAGCTGTATCATGCTATGTCTACTTTTTTGAAAGTAGAAACCTTGGATTTTGGATGTTATTATCTCTTGCCTTTATTTATATGTATGCTATTGCTACACAAGAAGCAAAATATAAAATGAGCGAAAAGCCAAAATTTACTATTGTTCTTAAGCAACATTCTGATAAGCCGATATTGACATCAAATGATACTACTAAATATTATTTATTTAAAACGTCAAATTATTACTTCATTAAGGATGATAATCTGAACTTAATTTATGCTTATTCAATTTCTACTGATGAAATGACGAGTTTTACTCCTGAAAAATAATGAGATTAAAAGCTGATTTTAATCTTTTGGTAAGAATATTTAGATTTAAAATAATATGAAGAGTTTCTTTGTGTTATTTTATAGTTTCAGAAACAAAATTCATGCATCCTAAAGGCCCTAAATAAGTAGAAATCCTAATGTCGATTAGGATTTTCGCTTGTTTTTATTTTTAAATTCTTTTTTATAAACGGTTAATTTCCGTTTCGATTTCTTTAATTCCTTATTTTCTAGTTTAGTAAAAAGCTTCAATATATCAATATCAAGAAAGTTACAAAGCTTTACAATATTTTCCATTGCAGGATTGGTAAAACCTCTCAATTGACGATCAATAAGAAATTTCAAAGTAAAAAAATCCTAACTATATTCAGTTAGGATTTCTTATCTAAAATATTTTTTTGAAATTCTAAGATACGCTCATCTTTTATATTACAATATTGCTCACCAAAGTCTATCATTGTAAATCCCATTGATTCAACGATAAGAATAATAGTTAACATTGATGATCTTTTCTTACCACTAAACGCATTTGTTACTGTTGCTTTTCTTATATCTGCATTAGAATTGATTGCAATTTTTTCATAACTATCGATGATATCTATTTTGTCATTTTGGTCATAACTTTTGTTACGGCTAAGTAATAGTCGTAAAGCAATCGCAGTTTTGATCATTATAGTTTTCTCAGAATCATTAAACATACTTGCAATTAAAAACTATTAAAATTTTTATTCGGTACGCTTTTGTTTACCGAGTAAATTTTATTATATTTGTAGAATAGGTTACAATAAATGTAACTTTGCGATACTTCAACGAATAATAGAAGCTATTGCTTAGAATCTCGCTATTGAAAACTGGTACTTTTTAACACACGAGGCGATAAGCAGGAAGCTCACGACCTAGGCGTGGGTTTCTCTCTTGTCTGTGTGTACGGTATACCAGTGCCTCAATAGCAGATATTGTAGAGTTTCCCATGCCGTTTTTTTCAATGCAGTTCGCTTTATTTCTACATCATAATCTAAGCCCGCTTTCAAAAATAGTATCAGACTACACGATACAATAGGCCTGTACAACCTATTGCGGCTTTAAAAGCTTACACGGGACACAGATTCACTCATATTAAATTCTTTCCGGTGCCTTGCAGTCACTGTTTAGAACCTCACCAGTCTTTTTCACACCAAAGGGCATCAGGAAAGTCTTTATCTAAAAAATGAATCAAAAAACTACTCAACTTAAAATCAGAAGAAAGAAAAAGCCCCTTCCCATAGAGTTTGCAGACCAACGGGAAAGAGCGTAGTTCAGTAATTAATCTTTAAAAAATTAAAAACCTTTACAAATCTATGAAAAATTCCTATTACAATATAGGAGGCATTTTCTTTGGGCTCATGTTTACCGCTATAAGCATTACTCTAAAAGCCCAGACACGCACCATTTCCGGTACCGTTACCTCATCAGGTAAACCTCTTTCAGGAGTTGTCATCTCCCAAGAGGGAAATGATCAGGTAACTACGACCGGCAACAACGGAACCTATACTTTACAGGTTTCAGCAGAAAATCCCATCCTATTGTTCAGACATCCTGATTATGCAGAAGAAAAAATCACTCTCTCTAATCAGACCGTTATTAATATCAGCTTAGAACAAAAAGTAAAGGGAATCGAAGAAGTTATTCTCAACGCAGGCTACTACAAGGTCAAAGACAAAGAAAGAACGGGTAGTATTGCTAAGATCTCAGCAAAAGATATCGAAAATCAGCCTGTCACTAATGTCCTTTCCACCGCGCAGGGCACGATGGCAGGGGTGAGCATTACCCAGAATTCAGGAGTTCCGGGAGGCGGCTTTGACATCCAGATCCGCGGTAAAAACAGTCTCCGCCGTGAAGGAAATGAACCATTGTATATTGTGGATGGAGTACCTTTGAGCTCAGAAACATCATCCTTGTTTGCCGTCACCATACTGCCGTGGTCTTCGATGAGTCCACTCAATAGTATCAATCCAGATGACATAGAAAGCTTTGAAGTATTAAAAGATGCTGATGCCACTGCTATTTACGGTTCCAGAGGCGCTAACGGAGTGATCCTTGTTACTACCAAAAAAGGAAAGAAAGGAAAAACGGAGTTCAAGCTGGGAACTTCTTATTCCTTAAGCACTGTAGCCAACAGGTTAAAGATGATGAATACGGAGCAGTATTTAGATATGCGCCGGCAGGCCTATCAGAATGACGGCATATCCAGTATTCCTGCTTCAGACTATGATCTTATAACATGGGATGAGTTCCGGTATACAGACTGGCAGAAAACCTTGATCGGTAATACCGCCGATGCTTCTTCGGTGCAGCTTTCTCTAAGCGGAGGCTCTGAGAATTTATCCTATCTACTCAGCTATGGACATCAGGAGCAGGCTACGGTCTTTCCTGCTGATTTCAGGTATACAACCAATAACCTTACCGGAAACTTTACTTTCAGAAGCCCTGATAAGCGTATTGAAGTGAATATGAACAATACATTCTCCTTTCAGAAAAACAATGTCCAGAATGATGATTTGACTAAGAAAAGCCTTCAGCTGAGTCCCAATGCTCCGGCATTGTATGACAGCTCAGGAAATCTTAACTGGGAAAACGATACCTTCAATAATCCCCTGGCCTTACTTAACAGTGAGTATTTAAATTCTACTGTTATGATCAATAACGGAACGAATATTTCCTACAGGCTGTTTCCTTTTCTTTCTTTGAAACTCAATGGAGGAATTACTTATCAGGATTTTGAAGAACAGAGCCTTAAGCCTCATACGATCTACAATCCTGCTTTTGGACTGACCAGTGCTTATTCCAGTTCATCTCAAAACAATCAAACGGTTTTTTCTTACCTCTTAGAGCCTCAGATCTCAACGGATTTCGGATGGAAAGACCATCGTTTCAATGTACTGATCGGTACTACCTTACAGCAATCTGAAACAAAACAAGGCTCGATACAGGGGATTGGTTTTGAAAGCAATGCCCTGATCCGTAATATAGGGGCTGCTGCCACTAAAATAGTTTCAGACCAGATCCGTAGCCAGTACTATTATACTGCTGCTTTTACCAGACTAAACTATCAGTATAAGAAAAGATATATCCTGAATATAACAGGAAGGCGAGACGGCTCGAGCCGCTTCGGACCGGATAACAGGTTCGGAAACTTCGGAGCTGTAGGGACAGCATGGATTATTTCTGAGGAACCATGGATGAAAAAGCTGTCATGGCTTAGTCTTGCCAAATTAAGAGGAAGTATAGGAACCACAGGAAATGATAAAATAGGAGATTATCAGTACCTGAACACCTACAGTGTAACAACAGGTATATACAATGGTACGGTTGGTCTTTCCCCATCCAGACTGTACAATCCTGATTTTAGTTGGGAGAAAACCATAAAGAGGGAAGCTGCTTTGGAATTAGGAATGCTTAAAAACAGATTAAACGTTTCGGCTGCCTATTACCAAAATACTTCTTCCAACCAGCTGGTAGGGATTCCTCTTCCTGCTACAACAGGTTTTCCAACAATTCAGTCTAATCTTAATGCTAGGGTTCAGAATACAGGCTGGGAATTTGAAGTCTCTGCACGGCCTTTCAAATCGACTCAGTTTAAATACGAAACTTCATTTAACCTTTCCATCCCAAGAAGCAAGCTATTGGAATTTCCAAATCTGGAAGGCTCGACCTATGCCAACCAGTATATGATCGGCTACCCGACGTCCCTAGTTAAGGTCTATCAGTTTGAAGGAGTAGACCCTGCAACAGGTTTGTACCGCTTTAAGGATTTCAACGCTGACGGAAAGATTTCCTCACCTGATGACAACAAGGTCATTGAAAAAATGGGGGTACAGTTCTTTGGTGGGTGGAGTAACAATTTCCACTATAAAGGATGGTCTGCGTCTTTCCTGTTCCAGTTTGTTAAGCAGAGGAACTGGAACTATAACCGGAGCATGCTTATTCCGGGATCAATGAACAATCAGCCTGTAGAAGTGCTGGATGCATGGTCACCTTCCAACCCTTCAGGAACCTACATGCAGTATAGCGCCGGAACCAATGCTCAGAAGAATACTCTGCATTCTTACTTCCAGAACTCAACAGCAGCGATAGGAGACGCTTCATTTATACGGCTTAAAAATGTACAGCTGAGCTACAGTATTCCGGTAAAAAACCTCGGAATCCGCGAAGCGATGATTTATTTTCAGGGGCAGAACCTCTTAACCATTACACGTTATTTCGGGATTGACCCCGAGTTTTTAAGCGTAGGCTATCTCCCTCCTTTAAAGACCTATTCTGTAGGATTTCAACTGAGCTTTTAGTATTCAACTTTTAAACCTTCAACCTTAAACTCCATCTAAAAACATGAAAAATTCAATCAAACAACTAATAAAGACAATTCTTTCATTCTTATCATTAACTGCCATATCCTGTGAAAAGTGGATAGAAACCGATTTTCCCACCAATCAGCTTCCTACAGAACTGGTCTTTGAGGATGAGCAGACTGCGGATGCCACACTGGCTGGTCTGTATGCTAATCTCTGGAACAATTCCTTGATATCAGGAGGACAAGACGGTATGGGACTTCTTATGGGATTATATACGGATGATATTGCTACGGTAATACCGGCTGGAAGTAACGGCATTGTTGATCTGTATTATAATCAGCAGATCCCTACCAACCTGATGGTTCTTACAGTCTGGACCAATGCGTACCAGCATATCTATGCTGCCAACAGTATTTTGGAAGGAGTGGGGAATTCAAAATCATTATCACAGGTTGTAAAGGACCGCATCACAGGAGAAGCCCTTTTCATAAGATCGTTGCTATATTTATACCTTCATCAGATCTACGGTGATATCCCATTTGCAGATACCACCGATTATAAGGTAAATAGTAAACTTTCAAAGCTCTCAGGAAATGATATCCTCAACCGTTTGGAGAAAGATCTTTCAGAGGCGGTAGGACTGCTGCCTTCTGCGTACCGGAGTACGGAAAGAATATATTCCAATAAGTCTGCCGGGTATATCCTTTTAGCCAAAGTCAAGATGCTTCTTGGAAAGTGGACTCAGGCGGAAGTATTATTAGGTGCTGTGATGCAGTCTTCTGACTATTCATTCCAGCATGATATTACCAAGGTATTTCAGAAAAACGGAAGCCATATCATCTGGCAGTTAAAACCTAAAAATGAAGGGGATGCCACCAAAGAAGCTTCACTCTATAACTTCTCAGGAATTCCCACCACGTATATGCTTAGTACAGACCTAGTGAATAGTTTTGCTGATTCCGATCTGAGAAAACAGGCTTATCTCTCAAAAGAAACAGCACAGGGACAGGTTAATTATAAATCGGTTAAGTATAAGAACCTTCAAGGCAGCAATACGACTGAATACTCTGTGATCTACAGGTTAGAAGAAGTGTATTTGATGTATGCGGAAACACTGATCCACCAGAACAGGGTAGTGGAAGCAATTCCTTACCTCAATAAGACAAGAGTAAGAGCCGGACTTGATCCTCTTGCGCAGACCATAAACCAGCCCATAGCAATGAATGAACTGATGGAGGAAAAAAGAAGGGAGTTTTTCATTGAGCACGGCATCCGCTTTTTCGACTTAAAAAGATGGGGAATGCTAGGTGAGCTGATGACGGTAAAACCTAACTGGAAGGCTCATTATGAGAGATGGCCTCTGCCTCAGCAGGAAATGCTCCTTAACTCCAACCTTAACCCTCAGAATCAAGGATATTAGAATACCAAATATCATCTATAAAAGAAGAAGGTTATGAAGATAATTGATAAAATACTACAGATCATAATTTTAATTCTGATGTTTATTGCTCAGCAGTTACCCGCGCAGGTTGATCTTCAGAAACTTGAGGAGGCTACAGAGCATTCTGAAGAGATCCGTTTTCTTTCCACTTCGCGAAATGGAAGTTGGAAAGTATGGCAGTCCTCTTATGAAACTAAACCTCCGCAATTGAAAATAGCGGACAGTCATCATCCTGAAACACTCTTTACACAAGAAGAAGTAGGAGCATGGAAGCAGGTTGGGGATAAAGGTCTTCTGATGAAACAAGGAGAGGATCTGAAGTACAGAATTCTGGGAACAAACAAAGAAACTGTTCATCATCATGTCAAAGAATTCGGATATCAGGAATCTCAGGATTTCTTCTGGATTCTTCATAATAAAAAGCTCAGTAAGGCTTTAAAAATCTATAATCACGATTCAAAATTGATTAACATCATATCTGATGTAGAAAGGATATTTGCACTTAAAAACGAACTGATACTATTAATTAAAAAGAATGAAAATAACGAACTATATTGTTATAACGGCAGCAACCTGAAGCTAATCTGGTCAGGCACTGCTGAACTATACCGGATTTATGAATCAGGCCTGGTGACTAAAGGGTATACCTTAATCCTACAGGAAACCAAAGGCTTAACCACGTATTATGTGAATGAAAATGCTCACCTGACAGCACTCTCATTAGATGAAGGGGAGTATTTTGATGATGTCAGTCAGTATCCCTCCGCGGATGTCAAGGCTGTTTATTTGCGGCTGAGCCATAAAAAGGAAAAAGAAATAGAAAAGAGTATGGTAGACATTTGGTATGGAAAGGATTTTGATCTGGAGCAGCACTTCCATGAAAAGCCTTTCCATAGGTATGTTCTCTGGTATCCACTAGAAAACAGAATCGTATCTGCTGACCGCAAACGGTTTGGTAAAATGACAGCTGTAGGAAAGTCAGGGTTATTTCTAACCAAAGAAATTGATTCTACATTGGTAGATCCTCATGATAAGAAAGGGAAGGATTATCCAGAGCGGTTCTTTATTTATAATCCTGAAATTAACAGCCATCTTTTTGTAGACGAAATCTCTCAGGGAATACACATAAGCCCATCTGGAAAATGGTTGTTGTATAGAAAAGACAGCAGGTGGAATGTATACAACACTCTAACCAACCAAAGAAAAGAAATTGATCTGCCTGAGTATTCAACACCATACTACTGTTCATCCGATAAAGTTCTTTGGGTCAGAGGTAATGAAATATGGCTTCAGAATCTTAGGAACTTTGCAAAGTCCAAACAAGGTACTTTTACGGGAACTATTGAAATCCTTAATGCGGAAAAGCAAACATCAGAACTAGGATACAGCATTATATACCCGACTGTGGGTCTTAAGCATGAGCTTCTGTTAAAGATAAAGGAAGACTATTCTGTCAGATCTTCTGTAGTCAGCTGGAAAAACGGACGGTCTTTGTATCTTATCCTTAATACAGACGACCGGATTACCGAGGTTTCCTACAACCAAATTTCAAAATCCTATACCTGGATCAGAGAGAACTATAACAAGGCTCCTGAAATTATCATAAAGAAACCTAATGAACAAGCACGGACGCTCTATGCATCACAGCAGCCAGCTTCTACAAAAATGATAACTATGAAGCGCCTCCATTATAAAGGCCCGAACAATGAAGATTTGAGTGCAATTCTGTATTTTCCTCCTAATTTCAAGGAAGATAAAAAATATCCTGTTGTTCTTTCTATATACGAAATGCAAAGTCAGAATGCCAATAAATATCTTCCTCCTACTTTTAAAAACTCCAGAGGTTTTAATGAAAGATTTTTTTTGGAATCAGGGTATATGATCTTGCTTCCGGATATCAGTCCAGGAGATAAAGAACCTGGATACTCAGCGCTACATTGCGTCAACAATGCCCTCGACCAGCTTGCAACAATACAACAGGCAGATATGAAAAGGGTAGGTCTTGTAGGACAGTCTTTTGGCGGGTATCAGACCAATTTCATTGCTACTCAATCTGACCGGTTTGCTGCCTATATCTCAGGGGCATCCATTTCAGATGTGATAAATACTTCCTTTGCATTTAACTATAATCATTTTTCTGCTGATTACTGGAGGTATGAAGATGGGCAGTTCAGGTTTGGAGATTTTGTGACCCATAAACAAAGGTATATGGATAATAACCCGCTGTATTATGCTCATCAGGTTAATGCTCCCATGCTGTTATGGACAGGGACAGCAGATAAAAATGTCAATCCGGAACAAACCCGGACAATGTATAATGTGCTCCGGAAACATAAAAAGACCGTTATTGCCCTTTTCTATCAGGACGAATTACACGCCTTAACAAGAAATTCTTCCCGTAAAGATCTTAGCATTAAGATGCTGGAGTGGTTTGGATATTTTCTCAAGGATCATCAAGATGTTCCATGGATCAATAAACAAATAAAGAAACACTCAGATCGAGTAGCTTTCAGAATCTCAGAAAAATTCAGTTATTGACTTGTTATTATCAGTCCGGTATTTTGCCGGGCTGATTTCTTGTTTTAGTTTATAGTGGTGAAGTTAAGTTTGAGTTATTCAAAAAGAAATGATGTAATTAGAAGTATATATCATTATTTCTTCCAATTAATTTGTTTTTCAAATGTTGATAATTTTCTAAATTCAGAATTGAGATATAGTAATTATTTTACGTGTATTTCTGTATAAATCTACATTTTCACATGTCTATCTATGAAGTAGAAATTTTAAATTTACAACCTATAAAATAGAGCTTCAAATGTTTTATTATATCTTATTCATAAGAATAAAGACATTAAAATCCCATCAATCTGAATAAAATGTAGAATAAAATTTGACTTAACAGAAAACGTAAAAAAAAGGAAATTTTATTAATAAAACACATCTATTATAACTAATAATTAATCTTTTTAAAAAGCATGTACTGGGCACAACTTTCAGAAAGAATGATAAAAGACAAAGTATTTAAGGCTTTAAATAGTAATTTTAATTATTCGACCGATCTAATATTAGGAATTCCCGGTTCTTATTTAAATCAGAAACAATTTTATAGTACCTCATTTATAAAAGAATCACCTTTTCTTTCTGTTCTGATGCACAATCCCAATCATATTGGATGTCATACCTATAATAAAGGGGAAAAGTATTTTTTAGGGACACAACAGCTGGAAATTGAACTATTACAGATCTGTGCTGAAGAGATTTTAGAGGCAAAAAAAGGAGAGTATGATGGATATGTAGCTACTGGAGGTACTGAAGCAAATATTCAGGCCCAATGGATCTATAGAAACTATTTTATGAAAGAAAAAGGAGCTCTGATCTCTGAAATAGGAATTGTTTTTACTGAAGATGCTCATTATTCTGTGTATAAAGGTGCTAACCTGTTAGGAATATCTCCGATTTGTGTTAAAGTAGATGCTGATAACAGAAGAGTGATTCAGGATGATTTGAAGAATCAATTGAAAAAATCATCTGCTCAAGGTATTAAATACATTATTGTACACCTTTCTATGGGAACAACAATGTTTGGCAGTATTGATGATGCTGATCTTTTTTTAGATATTGTCAGAAAGGATTTTTGTAATTATTTTGTGCACGTTGATGCTGCTTTTGGAGGATTTATCTATCCTTTTTCTTCTTCTAAAAAGGATCTGTACTTTCAAAATCCTGAGATTAGTTCAATTACAATTGATGCGCATAAAATGCTTCAGTCTCCTTATGGCACTGGAATTTTCTTATGCAGAAAAGGGCTGATTGATCAGTCTCAGACTTCGGAAGCTGCCTATGTATATGGTTCAGACTTCACGTTATGTGGGAGCAGGTCCGGCGCCAATGCAGTAGCAATATGGATGATTTTAAAGAGTTACGGTTCTACGGGATGGACCGATGCAATAGCGCAACTGATAAGCCGCACAGACTTTATATGTCATAAACTTGTTAAAATGAAAGTAAAATTCTACAGAAATCCTCATATGAATATTGTTTCCATAAAAGCACCATTTATTTCCAAAGAGCTTGCAGAAAAATACAATTTGGTTGCTGATAACTATCATTCGCCCAAATGGTGGAAGATTGTGGTGATGCCTCATGTCACCACAGCGCTGCTTTCTGAATTTATAAATGATTTGGATAAATTTAATAAGTGTGAGTGTAATTAATGATATTCTTATGATCATTTCAAAAAAATATTTAGAAAGACATTCTAAAGCAATTTGATTATGCAATTCTACTTAATTTCATAAAGTTTAATACTTGATATTAAGTTTATTGCAGGATTTTCTATTACAAATTATTTACATAAATTTGTTTTCACTAACCAATTGTAATATTACTATGTTGTTTTTCCATAAAAGTGCTAAAGTAGATGAAGAAAAGTATAAAGATTTTTTTATGCTTACAACAAACGTGTTTATATATATATCAAAAAAAGTAAAAGACAGAGATACTGTACGGGAGATCATGCAAAATGTATTTATAAGTCTTTGACAATATCGTCCTAAACTTTTAAATCCACAATTGAATGAAAGTATTATTTTCAATATATGTGATCAGGAAATACACAAATTTGATATGTCTTTGTAAATACTTTCTTCGAAACCATTGGGTTTAATAATGATGGCTCTGGAAATTATACCTTCCATTGCTTCAATGATAGTAGTGTCCTTGAAAATCTGGACTATACTCTAAGTTAGGATAATAATTTTATAATAGTGATTAAACTTATTCTTTTCATAAATTGAATTATCTATCAAAATTGTTTTAACTCTATAAATTCAATTTTCTAGTAATACCAGAGCGGATAAACCAATCTTATCTTTACTAATCCATTTGTATGATACTATCTGAATTAATAACTTTTGCAATTTAAATAAAGAAAATAGAAAACGATTACTCAAAAAAAATTAAATTTCTATGATAAGGGAGGATTACTTGTTTTGGATGAAAATTCATTTTAACTAAAAAATATATTTAATAAAATCCAACCGGGACACAAAATCAGACAAGGATAATAAAAACTACTTTGAGTTTGAGAAAAATAGTAAAATAGATCTACAGACAATAAACCTCTGATATTTATCAGAGGTTTATTGTTAGACAGTTGAAACACTTAATTTCTATTACTGCCTTTTTATATAGGTTTTATTTCCGTTTTTATTGATATAATATTTACCGCCTCTAGGGCCTGTCAATATTTCTTCACCATTAGGCCCCTTTAAAGTTCGATCTAAGGTAGGTGTATATACCTTTGTAGTGTTTATGTTTGGAATATTTGGTCTGTTAACAGATTGAGCCTGTGTTGGTGTGGTTTCTGTTTTTTCTTTTGCTGTACTGTAACGTTTATCAGGTGTACCATCCTTTTTTAACTTAATACCACCTGTATTTGAAGTTGCATTTGGAGCGGCAGTTACTTTGTCAGAAATAGCTGTTGAGGTTTTAGTATAGCGTTTATCCGGTGTGCCATCTTTTTTTAGTTTAACAGCATCTGCTGTTTCCTTTTTAGCTTTTGATTCAATGGATTTTGTTGTTGTAATTGTTTGTGCAATACTTACATTGACACAGAAAGTCATAATGCCTAACAATAATAATAATTTTTTCATATGCTTGGTTTTATAGATTAGATTATTGAAGAGGTTAGTTATAGCAGTTTGAATAGCTTTGCAGTCTCTGTTGACTAAGTAAATAAGATCTGATACATAAAATGTAATATCTTTCATTTTCTTAATTGCATGATAAATTAAGTGTTCTTAAAAAGATACAGTTCAAATTTAAAAAAGATATTTTTCATATTTCATTTAACAACAGTAGTGTTATTGCTAATTGATTGTAGTTTTATTACTAATGTTTGCTGTTTTTTATGGCAGCAGCAGCTAAGAAATGTCAATCCGCAACAAACTCGGCCAATGTTTAATGCCCTTCTTAAACATAAAGACCGTTATATCATTTTTTTTTATCAGGATCAATTACACACCTTAACTAGAAATCTGTCCCGTAAAGATCTTAGCATTAAGATGCTGGGAATGCTTTGGTATTTCTCCATAATTATCTAGATGTATAACTAAACAGATGAAGAAGACGAAATAGAGTCATGGAAATTAATTTGTCAGGTTTCAAAAGACTATTCTAAAATTGTAATAAGAAGAGAATAACTTTTTATAGATATATTAATTAACATGTTGAAATCCAAAAAAATAGCCGATTAAATTGTATCATTATAAAAAAGTGATAATGTTGATGTAATGTATCTGTGTGCTCAATATTCAAAAGGTATAAGTGATGTAATTATTATTTTACATTGAAGTCTAAATAAAACTATATTGTTTTATTGGGTATTGCGATATATATGCTTTATGTTTGTAATATACAATCAAGAGGATGTATTTCGGGTTTTAACATTATGTAATTTCTAAGAAAATTGTCTGACAAGAATTGAGTGTACTATTCCAACATTATGTCACTTTAAGTAATGTCCATATATGATGGCAACAAAATTCCTAAATATAGCTGCTAGATTATTTTCGATCAATTGTGATTTCAAATACAACAAAAATCACGTTTAATTTCACTGCTTTTCTGCTTTTATTATCACTTATGAGAGGAAATATGGTTTATAAAATATTTTTTTCTTCTTACAAATACAGTACAATATGAAAAAGAAAAAATTGCCTGTGCTTCTATATGCATTTTTATTATTTTTGTCTAATAATTTGTTTTCTCAGAATAATGAAGATCTGATAAGAAGTTATATTTCAAGTAATAAGCTTGAAGAGTTTAAAAAAAAGGATCTTACCAACTTTATAATTGAGAATGTAGACCGATCAAAATCATTGAATGGAAGTGTTGTTAAATTCCAGCAAGTCTACAATGGAATTCCCATATACAGCTCTGTTGGAACAGCTTTTATAAGAGATAATAATATTCTTTATTATACGGATAATTTTATTAAAGATTATCAAGGAACGATCTCTGAACCCAAAAAAATCATTAATAAGAAAAGTATATTACAAATATTAGCAGATAGCTTTAAAAAACCAGCAATCAGAAATTATACCCTGCTTGGTTTTTATGACTCAAGCCCTGGAAACAGTAGTATAGTAAGAGAAAGGCAGGTATATGCAATACACAATAATGTACTCATCGAGTGCCATGAATTATTAATATCTGAGCCAGGAACTTCTAATTACTGGAATATATTAGTGGATACAGAGAAAGGTACTGTCATTAGTAAGATTAATTTGGCATCTTACTGTAACTTCAGCGCTGATGCATATTCCCATGATTTTGCAGGCAGTAAAAATAAACCTTCTGTTTTTATTGGACCACAACATCAACGGCCTAGTTTTTTATTGTCACCAGATCATGCTTCCTATAATGTATTTAAATTACCTGTAGAAGCTCCTACTTTTGGTAGCAGGATGCTGGTCAATAATCCATGGATTCTCATCGCCTCTCCCGAAGGATGGCATTCTGACGGTACCAATCATTATACGATTACTAGGGGAAACAACGTGTATGCTTATGTTCGCAATGAAATTGCTGATTATTCGCCGGATGGAGGGACTTCAAGAATCTTTGACTACCCATTTAATGTTAATGGGGCTTCTTTGGATAATCGCGATGCTGCCATTACTAATTTATTTTACATCAATAATAAAGTTCACGATATTTTTTATCAGTTTGGCTTTACGGAGTCGGCAAGAAATTTTCAGCAAAATAATTTTAGCAATGGAGGAATCGGAAATGATTATGTATTGGCAGAAGCACAAAGTAATGAAAGTATGAACAATGCTGTTTTTTTTCCTACCCCTGATGGAATTAATCCCACTATGAAAATGTTTTTATGGTCTCCCATTAAAAAATTATACTATAACACACCGCCTCAAGCAACAACAAGGGTGCCGATAGCCAAAGCAGCGTCTTTTGGCCCTGTTTTAAATACTATAGGAGTTACCGGGGATATTCAGTTAGTCCCTGTATCCAATGGTTGCACGGCACTATCAGCCGGCTCGCTTACTAATAAAATTGCATTAGTAAAGGGGTTGACGATGTCAGAAATTCAGCAAAACCCTCCCTGTACATTTACCACCAAAGTAAAGAATATACAAAATGCAGGTGCTATAGGTGCCATAATATATGAAGATCCCGCTTTCGAGAACATAGGCTTTTTTGGAGAGGATAATACAATAACGATACCTTCAGTGTTGATAAAAAACTCTGAAGGAGAATATATTAAAAACTTGTTGCAAGCTGGAACAACAGTAAATATAACTTTAAAAAGCGGTACAGGCGATACTGCTCCGGATGGCAGCTTTGACAGTGGAATCATGAGCCATGAATTTGGCCATGGAGTTTCAAACAGGTTAACTGGTACAGGATATAATTGTTTAGAAACAAGTGAAAGTCAGGAGCAAATGGGTGAAGGATGGTCAGACTTTTTTGCATTGATGTTAACCAATACACAGAATAGCAGTGCGTCAGTTCCAAGAGGCTTAGGTACTTATATAATCGGAGAGCCAACCACCGGCAATGGAGGCCGACCCGCCAAATATTCTCCGGATTTCACCATTAATAATTATACTTATGGAAATACTAATGGCATGGTGGATGGACATTCTATAGGCTTTATCTGGGCTACAATGCTATGGGATCTTCATTGGAAATATGTTGAAAAATACGGATATTCAGCCGATCTGACAGCCAACACTACTAACGGCAGTACAAGAGCTATGCAGCTTGTCATGGATGCTCTGAAACTTCAGGCTTGTAACCCGACATTTATTGACGGAAGAAATGCAATTCTTGCTGCTGAACAAGCAACCACCGGTGGAATAGATAAGTGTATGATCTGGAAAGTTTTTGCTAAAAGAGGATTAGGGGTTAATGCTTCTGCGGGGAGTAAAACAGATATTAATGATCAAACAGAGGATTTTACTGTTCCCTCCGTATGTAATTCTTTGGAATCTGAAGAATTAAATATAAATAGAACTGTAGTTACAATTTATCCAAATCCTGCAAAGAATGAATTCTTTATCAATTTTCCAGATCATGCATTAGGAAAGGTCAATATTGAAATTTATGATATGTCAGGCAAATTGTTGTATTCAGAAAATAAAGTATTAACGGATACAAAAAAAGTAATACCTACAATAGGTTGGGCCAATGGTACTTATATGGTTAATATAAAAGGATTTGGTTTAAAAAGTGTGCATAAGGTTATAGTGAACAAGTAAATGCTATTAGAATATTTTAAATATAAGTAAGGAAAAATACTTCATTGTCAAGTAAAATATTATAACTGCTATCACAATCTAACCAAGTAAAAAATGGAGAATGAATATCAATTTCGAACTCCTTTTTGTTATTGGACCATCCGTACTAAACCCTGTGATGTGCTATTATATATCTTTTCTGATACTCATTTTTACAATTACTATCGAATCAGAAATGTGAATAGACGAGTTCTTTCGTTTAAGGGTTGTAGTAGATAATTTATGAAACTTCAAATCTTTGTATTGAATTCGATTAATTGTAGTTATTGTAATATACGTTTTGCTATATAAAACTACATTGTTTTTGTTTTCTACAATAATTTTGGATATTATTTTTGTAAAAATTTGATTTTTTGAAGCTAGAGGAGCATTGTTATATGATCTGAAAGGAATTGGGAGAGCAGCAATTTACCTTTAAAAAGATACAATCTTTTTTTGAATTAATGAAGTTGCTTTAAATACACGATAAATATGAAAAAAAAAGATGAGTACCAACATTATATGGGTATGAGTAAGCTGCAAATATTCATAGAGATGAATGATCAAGCCAATTACTATATGGCCAACAAATGGGAATATCATATTAATACAAATTTGTTTGGGAAAAAAACTATTCTGATCCTTTTTTTCAGGAAAGATATTGTTTATAAAATAAGGATAAAAAAAACGTACAAAAAAATAGTACCCCAAACACTATATTACGTTTAACTACAGCAATAATAAGAGGTATTTAAAGAAATATATGAGGCATAAGTTGAAATTATGTAAATGTTTTAAATTCAATCAAAATTAGCTCATTATAATCTCGATAAATACTCCTGTTTTATTCCGATATTTAAACAACTTACTACAGTGTTCTGTTTAATTAGGAAAAAACTATAGTGGTATTAGTGATAAAATTACCATAAATAAGAAATTTCATGAACGATAATATCATTTACCTTATTCTCTTATAGGAGGAACTGAAGTTAAAAAATGAATAGAATGCATACTTTGGCTATCCCACAAAATAATATTATAAAAATATATAGCGTAACCCGGACGATCTAAAAGCTGTTTTATTCATGTGTAGGGAAAATATTGAAGTCAAGTACTTTTATGGGTAACTGTTTTAAATATAATTGTTCTAACATTATTTCTAACCTCTTATTTTATATATACAAGATTATTGAGCACACTGTTACTTCAATATTGTTCAATCGTTATTCTGAAACAGCCTTATACCAAAGTAATAGCTGACTTGGTGTTTGAACTGTAAAGGTCATCATTTTGATCAATCTGGAGCATCTGTAAGATAATAAATGTAATCTATAGTTTTTCACTCCAAAATTATGTTGAATAAATATATCATCATTTATGAAAAAAGAACAATTTTTATGGCTCTTTCTTTTTTTTCTTATTTACAGTTGTTCTCAGGAGACAATAAGTGAGCAAGAAAATAAGAAAATATGTAATGGACTATGTTTTAATACTGATTTTGAATCTGGAAGTATAGGGAAAATATCCAAACTTTCTCAGGATGTATGGTCTCTTGAACTTAAAAATGATAATGATAATTCTTCTTTACCAGATTCATATCGTACTTGGTGGAATGTAAAGGTAGAGTACATTCCAAGCTCAGGTGTTAAATTAAGGTTTACCAAACTGGGATTTCCCTATTTTTTTGTTCCGGTATTCTCTATCAATGGTAAAGATTGGAAACACTTTCCAGAATCCGCTGTAAAGCAAATTGATCCAACCACCATTGAAGTGTCTTTATCCGGAGAGCAATCCTCATTATGGATTGCCAGAACTTTTCCTTATACGACTAAAGATTATACGGAGTATCGAAATTCTATCACTACAAATCCAAATGTAAAAATCAGCTCTTTAGGAAATAGCCCTTTCAAAAATACTTCAATTGAATTATTAACAATAACAAATGCCAATCAAAATCCTGATAAGAAAACAATTTGGATTCATGCCAGAACACATGCTGCAGAAGTAGGAAGCTCTTATGTATTGGAAGGTCTTATCAATACTATTCTTTCTGACGGTAGTTTAGGAACTGATCTTCGCCAAAAATATATATTTAAAATAGTACCGATGCATAATCCTGATGGTATTATTCTGGGAAACTATAGAACCAATAGTGCCAGTATCAATTTAGAAAGTCAATGGCTATTTGATAGAACTATCCTTCATCCTATATATCTTCAGGATACTGCACCTGTAGAGAATAAGTTTCTGAATAAAAATGCAATGTCAACAGTAATTGAAGATGAGGTACATCCGGTTGTATTAGCACTAAATCTGCATTCGAGTAATAGCGATATTAATACACCTGCTTTCTTCTTTCCGCATTTTGGACCTGGAAATAATTATGATAGCCAGCAACAAAATCTCTGGAATAAGCAGATTAACTTTATTCAAACTGTAGCCAGCTTTTATGATGGCAGAATAGAAGCTCCGCCAGCAGACGGAGGAAATGGCTTCCTTAATACCTACTTTCCTGAAACTTGGTTTTGGTATAATAAAAAGGATGTAGTCAATGCCATTACTTTAGAAACAACTTACAGTAAAGCTGGGTATGATTATTGGGTAACCCCTAAAGAATGGAAACAACTGGGAGTTGCATTAGCCCATGCCATCAATAATAGCAATTTTAATAAGCCAAATATGATGAAGGATAGTGAGGATAGATCAATGTTTAAATTACCTTCTACAATGACAAAAGAGCAGTTGCAAAAAATGGAGATTAATCATTAATGGTTATTTTCTATTACTCTAAATTGGGTGATCTTTGATAGTATTTATAGCGAAAAGAAGAGTCCTGTAGATCACAGGACTCTTTCTCTTTAATAATTTTATTGTTTATACTGTTGAATAGTTAATTTATTTCTGGTTGAGTTTAATCAGCTTATTTCCCGAGAATCCCTCTGAAGTAAAAATTTATAGATCAATCCTCCTACAATTCCACCTAAAATTGGTGCTACCCAGAATAGCCAAAGTTGTGATAGGGCAAGCCCACCTGTAAAAACAGCCTGAGAAAGTGATCTTGCAGGATTTACGGATGTATTTGTAATCGGAATAGAGATCAGGTGGATCAAAGTCAGGACAAGACCAATAGCAATACCTGCAAATTTACTATGAGCCCACTTTTCTGTAGCTCCCATGATCACAATAAGAAAAAGTGCTGTTAATAAAAACTCGGCCAGAAATGCTGATCCCATACTAAAAGCTTTTCCATTGTATACAGGTACATCGTAAAAGTTGGTTGCAAAAGCTCCTGGTTGTGAAAAGTCGAGTGTGCCGGCACCATTCAGTATAGTATACAGGCATCCTGCGGCTGTAACTGCTCCAAGGCATTGGGCTCCGATGTAAGGAACCAGTTCTTTTGCAGAAAACCTGCCACCTGCTAAAAGTCCGAATGAAACTGCGGGGTTAAAATGACCTCCGGAAATATGCCCTACAGCGTAAGCCATTGTGAGAACGGTGAGACCAAAGGCTAAAGAAACACCTAAAAGTCCAATGCCAATATCGGGAACACCGGCAGCAAAAACAGCACTTCCACAACCTCCAAAAACGAGCCAGAATGTGCCGAAAAATTCAGCTAAAAGTTTTTTTATCATGTTATTGATTTTTAATGTAAACCAAATGTAGAATTTAAATTTCAAAGTAAAAACACAAGTTGTGTAGTTAAAAATCTGATTTAATTAGTTTTAATACTATAGTTATGATTTTAATATGGGAATGAAGATTTAATGAAGGAGAATTCTATGCAAAGAAATCATAATAAAAAACGTAAAAGGATGCTGAGAACCACAAATTCAAACTATTGCTGAAAGAGTATCCCAATTTGATGAAAGGTCTTAATTACGGATTTTTTGGTAATCACTTACAAAAATATGTATTATATGCATTAAAACCAATACGGGGGCATAATTGGCGAAATTAAAGTACAAAAAACAATCATTATGCCAACCTAAACAAATGAAGGATGCTGATCAGCATCCTTCATTCTTAATTATGGAACTCTAAATAATACATTGAGACAGCCTTCTTTAAAAAGGTTATGTTCTTGTGAACCATCCACATAAGTACAGATATCACCTGATGGTATTGTACTGCAAGAGGTTGTGGTTACATTACATTTCATGCCCGGTGGTGCTGAAGGATTAAAGCGGTACCCGAATTCAATGGTTTTTGCTGTTTCTTTTTCCGCTGTTGTAGCGTACGCACTTCCAATGCCTAAGGCAAATACTACAAAAGGCAGTGCGATTTTTCTCATTTTTTTCATGATGTTAAAATTGTTTTTTATGCCTACTCTTTGTTCAGGTTTTCGGCTTTCCCTGAAATGAAATGTTGAGTGATGTTTTGCGCAAAACTATATCTGATCAGTTCATTTCCTATAATGGTAAAAAGTGTATTATCCGAGATTGAAAATTCTGTTTTGTATTCCCCGGCTTTTTTGGGAACATAAAAGCTTCCCAGATATTGCTGTTTGCTAGTAGAGTACATGTCAATGACCAGTGAACTTTTCTGATATGCTTTATCTTCAAATTTTCCTTTACGCGGAGATTCTATAAAGAGGATACCCTTATAAACAAATGCATTTTTATTAACGATAATAGGAGGGTTTTTCATCTTCTTACTCCCGTCAGGAAGCTTTACAACTTCAATACCAGTTGCACTTATGTCATCAATAGTCTTATAGATCTTCTTAGATTCCAGATTAGTATCAAGGACAATAAATTTATTTTTGTATGTATAGACATAAATAATTGTATTATGGGCAGGATCATATAAAAGTTTACCATCAGTATCAAAAACCCCATCATGTATCTTTTCAAGGATTTCAGGTTTAACAATAGTATTCTTTTGATAGGTAAACATTAAGCCTAGCGACTGTATATTTTTTTGCTTCGAATAGGTAATTACTGCGAAGGAATTATTATTTGTAACCTGTAGCTGGGTGAAATAATTCTGCATATGACTTACTGTTTTAGCACGCTGTTTTCCTATTTCACCTCTGTAGATGATAGGAACTGTGCCATCATAAAGGTAATAATAGGGAGGATATACCTGTACCTTTGAACTTTTGAACAGAAAATCATATTGATCAGGAGTAATTTGATATTCTTTCATCTTCTTAAATGTTGCATCTATAGCATACAGATCAAATGGATGTTCTGTATTTCCCAGATAAAGTGAATCTTCTGTATTTCCTGAAAAATAATAAAAATCAGATGTCAGTATGAAGCGTTTTTCAAGATCAACAGGATGCTGTAAAAACCGACGGGTAAAATTATTTTCTTTCTGGATCATATATTCAGACCTGTCATAAAGTATAAAAAGTATAAAAGTACTCAATAAGGAGAAAGTAAGGAGAAGGAATATTGTTATTAATATATATTTTCTGCCTGGCTTTGTCATCAAAATAATGGCCGTGGCTGCGATGAATGCCGTAACGATATTAAAAATAAGGTGAGTTTGCCAGTCCATTTTTTCAAGAATACCGCCACAGGAGCATGGAACGGATTCACTGTAATGAAGGGTCATATAGATATACATGCTAAATAAAAACATCAGTACAAAAGAACAGTAGAGGCCAAGGAGTCTTGTTCTTTCAAAAATCAGCAGTATACAGACTACGAGCTCTAATGCAAGGATGCCATGAGAAATGGAGCCTGCAAAAGTACTTAATAAGGGAGATTGCGATATCTGTGTCGTAAAGTTTTCAAAATCCATTATTTTACTGATGGCTGCATAGCAGAACAGAAGAATAAAGAAATATGATATTACTTCAACTGTGATAATCTGTAATTTTTTCATGGTTTGTTTTATGTGTTTTATCCTGGAATCAGTAATTTCCAATAGGTTTTAACGCCACAGTATTCAGGCATTATATCTCCTTTTAGCAGAGGAACTGTAGTTTTGAAATTCCCCATACTCTCCCAGATGCCACTTGCAGGACATGGTAAGCCGGTGAAAACTGATATGGAGGTATGAGGATCCATGGATTATTAGTAACATTTAAATTATTTGATTAGGTCGCCAGTTGTCTCCGTCCCGTACCGGGGGATCTTTTTGCGGATCTTTTATCTGTTCTGATAATTTTGCAGAATCCTGCCGCATTATCAATTGCTCACTAATCTCATTATGTGATGTATTATGAGTGTCAATATCTTCATCTCGAGTTATGCAGTTTTGCACACAAAGTGCCCCTATAACTAGACTTAAAATTGGGATAAGCTTTTTCATGGTAATAATTTTATTGGTTATCCCGGCCGGATTAAATTAGAATTCTGATCTCAAAGTTATCGTGCTGGTTGATGAAAAAAAACTGCTATTCGGATCAATTTTGAAATTGGCACGTCTCAATTTCAAAATTGAGACAATTATTAACGCGTTTTTAACAGTTAATGTTCAGTCTTTTATAAGAAGTTGAGGTGATATTTTTTTCATTTCCCATAAATATGATTTATTTCAGAACAAATGTTTACTTTTGAGATGGTGAGGTTCTAATAATCAGTATATGAAAAAGTTAAACTACTTTCTCGTCTTATTTTCTGCTATTTCTCAGTTATTCTTTTCAAAGGATAAAAATGATAAGACTTTCAATGAAATTAGAAAAGTTTACGAAAAAATGGCTATAGACGACATTAATGCAATGCCGTCTGTGAAATTATATATTGAAAAGGCTAAGAAAGAGAATAATTTTGAGAAACTGATTCAAGGCTACAGAGATGGAAGACAGTTTGACTACCATAATAAAATTAGATATGCTGACAGTGCTATAAGTGTTAGCTTAGTGTACGGCTCTTCCGATGATGTCGGCAAAGATTATCTCAGCAAAGGTATTATTTATTACTTCTATCAAAAGAAGTACAAACTGGCTTTAAACGAATATCTTAAAGCGTATCAATACTTAAAGGGATCAAATGATAAGTATCACCATTATAAAGTGGTCTACCATCTGGGAATTGTTAAAGGGCATTTGGGTTATTATGATGAAGCTCTAAAACATTTTAACGACTGTATCTCGTTTTATAGTACGAAGATGAATGGACAGCTGCATGAGAATGAACTATTTAATTACAACAAAGCATATCTAAATTGTCTACATCAAATGACGGTTATCAACCGATACCAAAAAAATTTTGATAAGAGTGATAGTTTAAGTGAATTAGGTTATAGGCGCACTCTGAATAATAACGATTTTGCTTTGGAGAAAAGTTATTTTCTTAAATGTATTGGAATTTCAAAATATCAGAAAAAAGAATATTCAAAGGCTGCTAAAGTCCTCCAAGAATCCTTACCAACCATTCTAAAGAGAAATGATTTTGCCTGGGCCTCTGTTATTTATTATTATTTAGGAAGATCTTCAGAGGCTCAGAATGATATACCTCAAGCAATTCGCTATTATAATAAAATTGATTCTATTTTTGTAAAAGATGAGTTTATTCAGCCTGAAGTTTATAAAAGCTATAGTTTTCTGATCAATTATTATAAAAATAAAGATATTAATAGACAGCTTTATTATACCAATCAACTTCTTAAAGCCGACAGTGTGATCAGTAAGGACTACGTTTTTCTATCTTCTACACTGCATAAAGATTATGACCGGAGGAGATTAATAGAAGAAAAAGAAGAACTACAAAAAGCTGGCAGCAAGAAAATGAAATTTGCCGGGGCTTTAATTTTCTCGGGAAGTCTAATTCTTACTTTTTTTGTAGTCAGATACAGAAAGGATCAGGAAATTAAAAAACAATATGATCTTCTGCAAAAAAAAATATCTGAAGGTTCTTACCAAATAAACGATCTTTTGAAAGAACAAACTGACAAATATTCAATGAGGAAAACATTTCTTACTCCCGAAATGACATCGGAAATCAGGGAAAAACTTAACAAATTTGAACAAGAATTACAATTTAAGAAGAAAGGTCTTACGCAGCAAAGTATTGCGACTAAGTTAGGAACCAATTCTCACTACTTATCAATATATATTAATGAGAATAAAGGAATGAATTTCAATAAGTATATGGCGGAGCTCAGAATTAACTATATTACCAATCTCCTCAATACTGATAATAAGTATCTCCAACTTAAAATTGATGCTTTAGCTGATGAGTGCGGAATTGCTGCCCGCCAAAATTTTTCCAACCTGTTTTTTGAAATTAACGGAATCCGTCCTGCTGATTATATTAAAAAACGTAAAGAGGAGTTGAGAATCAGCTGAGTAGATTTCTAGTGCTTTAAATTTTGTAAATTTCTAAAAAAAGGCCATGGTAACAAAAACAATTTTTAGAAAAACTACAGAATTATACAATGATCTGGAGTTAAAAATTAATGAAGTATGCGATGATGACCAGGATATGGTAAAAATTTCTGAAAAGTCTTTACTGCTGATTGATACCTCTATCAGAACCTTGAAGGGACTGGTTTCAGACCATCATTTTGAGAATCTTGCTGAAGAAGTTTACTTTTTTAAAAAGCTCAAGCCTTTGTTTATTTCAAAATTTATTTACTATTCCTCTATTTTGAATATTGAATCGTACAAACCCAACGCTACAGCCAAAATTTTGAAAAAATACTATGAGACAGAGCAGGAAAAGTTAAAGTCATTTTATTCTACGCAGTCAGAATTTTACAGCTATTACCGGCGTGATGCTACGTATCTTGATCATAAGATATTTGTCCGAAATTCCTATGATTTAAAAATGAAATTATCATTTGGCTTCTACAATTTCGATACGAATTTTACTACTTCTCATGATCACATGATTTCGAGAATTATCGCCAATCAACAATTAGGTCAATATCTAAAAAGGCAGATTGAAAATATTTCGGATCGCTTTAAACAAAATATTTTGTCCCCGCTAACATGGTCTTCCTCCAAAGTTGGTCTAATCGAACTGGTTTATGCTCTGTATCATATGCGCTGTTTTAATGGTGGAAATATTGAGTTAAGCGAGGTTATAAAATTTGTTGAGAAATCTTTGAATACTGATCTTGGAAACTTTCATAAGACTATATTTGAAATTAGGAACCGGAAACAGGGGCCAACCAAATTTCTTCAATTGGTTAGTGACAATCTTAATCAGCATTTTATAAATAATGAAGCTGAGTAACCTAATACCAATAAAACCTCAAATCGTATGGTATTTGAGGTTTCTCTATTTAATCTTTTTTAATTAAATGCTGTAAGCCAGGGTCATTTTTTATTCTAATCATTTCATGCCTGATGATGGTAAGAATATCTGCCTTAATTCCTTTATAATTGTCTTCAATCTGCTTACTCATCGAATCATTTCCGTTTTCATCAATAAAGGATCGAATCTGCGGTATTTTGTGATAGTTTTTCGTTTCCTGAAATAACTTAATAGTGTCCACAATGATTTCTGAATGAAAAATCTTCTGTTGAATCCTTTCATCAAAGTTATCAGATACAGCACCGACAAAAAATCCCTGTGTCAAGGTAGAAATCTTCGAAGCAGGAATCAAACTGTCCAATTGGGTGGAGATGGAGGTGGAAGTGTCATTCCTATTGATGGATATACTCTGTCTTTTTTGCAGTACTTTTCCAAAACGTTCAGATAAGGTTTTTGCTGTTTCCCCTACTACCTGACCGCTGAAAATATTGCCGACTGTATTCTGAATAACTTTACTTTCTTTATCTCCGTAGTCTCTTGTTAATTGAGAAAAATCCTGAAATCCAAGACATACAGAAACTTTATTACTTCTAGCAGTAGCAATTAAATTATCTAAGCCTCTGAAATAAATAGTGGGAAGCTCGTCAATAATGACAGAACTTTTTAACTGTCCTTTTTTATTGATCAACTTAACAATTCTTGAATTGTATAGTCCAAGAGCAGCAGAATAAATGTTCTGACGATCAGGATTATTTCCAACACATAGAATTTTTGGTTCATTTGGATTATTGATATCTAATGAAAAGTCATCTCCTGTCATTACCCAATACAATTGTGGTGAGATCATTCTTGACAAAGGAATCTTTGCCGATGCTATTTGTCCTTGCAATTGATCTTGTGCACCGCCTTGCCATGCATCCATAAAAGGAGAGAGGTAGTTCTCTAATTCAGAATAAGAGGTTAATATAGTAAAGACATCTTCATATTTTTTGTTCAATAGCTCAATAGCATGTGGAAAAGTACAGTATTTCCCGTTGTCATAAATTTTAAGAAACCATATAATTGCAGCTAACAATATGATAGGACTTTCTACAAAGAAATCGCCCTGTTTCTGAATCCAGCTTTTATTCAGATTCAGCATTATGGTATAAGCAGCTTCATATGCATCTGATATATCCGACATAAAATTGGGGTTTAAGGGATTACATCGATGACTTCCTCTGGGGTCGTCAAAATTGATAATATAGAATTTCGGCTTTATTTTATAAGCATCTGAATGATTTAGAAGATGGTTGTAAGCAATTGTAGACAAATCATCGAATTTAAAATCATAGATATACATGGAAAACCCTTTTTCGATATGTTGTCTGATATAGTTATTAACTACAGCGTATGATTTTCCTGAACCGGGTGTTCCTAAAACAATGGTGGCGCGAAAAGGATTGACAATGTTAATCCATCCCTGATGCCAGTTTCCTTGATAATAGAACCTTGTAGGAAGGTTAACTGAATATTCATTATAGAGTAATTTAGTCTCCTGCTGAAAACTTTCATTCTCATTGTTAAAAACATCGGTCATTAAGTTCGTTTTTAGTAAGCGGCTCATCCAGATCCCTGCCTGCATTAGGAGAATGTATCCGGAGCCAGTAGATAGAATATAAAGTATAGGAGTAAAGCTGGTAGCAGATTGTAATAGGATTGAGTTTAAAAAGAATAGTACAAAACCAATAGAAAAAGCAGCAGTAATTTTTTTCCAAGTGATCTTTTCATTTTTGACTCCCTTTGTGCCGAGACAACTCAGACCCAACAAAACAACTGCGAACAGCTTAGAATAAAGAGTATGAGAAAAAAGGTCTGTTGTCTTGTTAAAATTATGAAGTATCTTATTGATCAGTTCTAATGTCCATTGTTGCTGTTCAAAAAATCCGTAACAAAACCAGTAAAAATGCATTAGCACTAGAATAATGCTGACAGTTCGCATAAGTGCCATGATTTTGGCAAGCCCTCTCAAATCGTCTTCACCCTGCATATCATATTTTAGAAGCATAGATAAATGACTATACATTCTTAAAAATGAATACGACATTGCAAACATTAATTGGCTGGCTTTGGCTCTCAGAACATAGTTATAAAGCCATTTTTTTACAAAAGGAGGTCATTTTTTTCTTCTTTTTCTCTGCTTTTTTTTCATTTGTGATTCGAAAATTTGTTCCTCCTGCTCTCCATTTGTATCTGACGACAATAAACCATTAAAGCATCCTTCAAATATTTTGTGGATGTTATTGGTAGAAAAGTGTTCTGTAGATTTTTCAAATGATAAATCCTCTTTAGAATTACTGTATGAATGGGTTTCAGGCTTTGTTTCTAAATTATTCCACAGTTCATTGAATGAGTTTGCTGAAAGCTCTTTACCAAACTGTGAGCCATTCCAGACTAATTTAGAGTTATGGTCTATGAATGTAATTCCGTAAATCCTTCCAGTATCATTTTTTCGAATGACAGTCGCAATTCCCTGTGCAAGCAGTTTTGTTTTAAATGCAGCTTCAGATTTACTGGTGCCCATTGCCGTTTCAATGGTTTTTTTGAGAATTAGTTTAGAAGGATCTTTTTTCATTTTTACTCTTGATTTCTCAATGAGCGCCAGAATATTTTCCAATCCTGCGTGTTTACCAAAAAGGGATGATTTAAAAGGGGGACTTATTTTTTTTCCATTTTTATCCGTAGCAAAATAAACCAGCCCCTTTTTCATCTTGCCATGAAGCTCTCCGCTCACCTCCTCAGAGGTTACATTGAATTGAGAGAGTAAAGCGTTATATGCACCCATACTTTGAAAGCAGTAGGTTTGAGGCATATTCCGAAGTACCGATGATAATTGTGCCTTAATATTCCCTCTAGTATATTCAACAGGTTTAAATATAAAGTTTTGATATGAATTTCTATTCTTCTTGGTAACTCTTAAGTTGTATTGTTTTTCCAATTTTCTGCAGGCTTCCATTGACAGATGATGGTCATAACGATCTGATATTTTGTTTCCGTTAAGCTGGACACAGGTAGTGACAATATGAATATGCGTCCTATCAATATCAGTGTGTTTAAAAACAATATACGGTTGATTGCCATAACCCATTTCCTGCATATATTGCTGAGCTATTTCCCGATAATCTTTGTCATCAACCTTATCTTCGGGATCAGGGTTAAGTGAGATATGCCTTACGGGTTTTTCAGTTTTGTTATTGGCAATTAAGTAGGGTTCAAAGTATTGATGAAAAAATTTGACAGAATAAGGTCGATCCCACACATCCGGAATCTTGTTGGTGAATAAAACGATCCCATTTTCGTTGTCCACTTTTTGTTGATTGTAGGTAAGAGTACCCCAAAGATTTTCACCTTTTCCAATTTTTGCAATCATTTTTCAGAAGTTTTTTGAATATGCTTTTGTTCAAATTCTTTAGTGAGTTCTATAATCTGCTTACAAACTAGGGCTAGTTCTTTGGTCTGATTTTCTAGTTTAAAGAGATAAAAAGAAGCTTTTTTCTCAGTGAAATTTCGATATAAAATTTTTACAATCTGATTATAATTGTTTCCAATCGACTGGAACTGGTAGAAGAATTTAGTGAGTTGTGTATGGTAATCCATTGTTGAGACATCCACTTTAACAATCTTCAATTCTTTCTGAAACAAAATTGTTGTGATAAATTTTGCTTTGTTGTTCAATCCTGAAGCGTCATATAATTTTAAAAAATTAGCGTTTTCTTCATCCGTTAGTCGAAATACATACCTGTTTTTACTGGGGTTCAGCTTAGGCTTACGTCCACCTTTGTTGTTTTTATTTATATCCATAGCATCCAATTTAATATGATCAAAATCGCGACTTCGGAGTGGTTTTTAAAGCCCCAGCCAGGGCAAGTTGTTTTGAGGTACAAAAAAAGTTATGAGGCACTCAAAACATAACTTGCCCCTTTCGGGTGAAAGGAAATTTCAGTAAGAAAGCAGATTTAATACTGCATATTTTAAAACAGTTTAATTTCCCCAGACTCCTCAACCTTCTGGAACAAAGTAAACCACAATGATTTATAGAGATAGTACTAGATAGAATGCCAAAGACAGGCACTTAAAGCCAAAAACTACCATTAGGAATATCCCGAAAAAGAAATACTATTCATTTGTGTCTGATTGAGGGCGGGACTTCCTGACTGCGGATATAACAGAAATTTTGAGAAGCGGAAATCCAGCTTTCCAGCCTTCTGGAAAACCAGCCTTCACGATAGCATTTGTGAGAGATAGAAATCAGTAAGCCAACTTCTAAGGAATGAAAGATGGATGGTATTCAGTAAGTATCTATAGAAGTCGATACAGGTATTGGGAATTCCAGCCCTTATTAGTGAAAGCAATACAGAGAAACTGAAGTAGCTGCAGTTCAATGGCCTTCACTCAGCCGTTCTTTCAAATTAAGTTTAATAAAATTCAAGCAAAATGAAAACAAAAAAACAACCCACAATTATTGCATTTTCCACTCAAAAAGGAGGCGTAGGAAAAAGCACATTTACAACACTGATGGCAAGTATTCTTCATTATCGGATGGGCTATCAGGTTGCTGTCTTTGACTGTGACTTTCCACAGTATAGTTTATTCCAGATGAGGGACCGGGATTTGAAAATGGTGATGCAGAATGAGATTTTAAAAAAGATGGCTCACAAACAATTTACGAGAATCAATAAAAAAGCTTATCCCATTTTCCAGAGTAAAGCTGATCAAGTTTTAGAAGAGATCGAGGTTTATGTTGATGGCTCCGAAACAACTCCAGATGTCATCTTTTTAGATTTACCGGGAACTGTTAATACCGCCGGTATTTTAAAAACATTGACAAATGTCAATTACATTTTTTCTCCTATTACTGCGGATCGGGTCGTACTGGAGAGTACACTGAGTTTTACCAATGTTCTGATCAATGTATTGATGAAAGAAACGCAAACAAGGATTCGAAGCATTCATTTATTCTGGAACCAAGTGGATGGAAGAGAAAGAACAATGTTATACAAAAATTACAGTAAAGTGATTTCAGACTTAGGACTGCAGCTTATGGAAACAACCATTACAGACAGTAAAAGATTTCGGAAAGAAGGTGAAGCGGTAGCAAAGACGGTTTTCCGATCGACATTACTGCCGGCAGATCCTAAGCTGTTAACTCAATGCAGGCTTGATAGATTTGTAGAAGAATTTTTAAAAATTGTCAAATTGTAACAGTATGGAAAATGAAAAAAAGAACAATGAGAAAAATGGTATCGATGAACAATATCTGATGTCCATTATGGCAGAAAGTCCAAAGAAGGAACAACCAGCAAATAATGCTGATCCGCCCAAGGAAAAAGGTGCAATAAAAAATAAGTTGAAGAGTAAGAAAACTACAGATCTAACCTATGTGGAACACTTTCTGACCCATCATACGATGACTAAGCGTGGTGATAGAAGTATATATATCCGTCCGGAATATCATGAGCGTCTTTCACGCATTATTCAAATCATTGCAGATGACAAAATTCCTTTGTATGCTTATTTAGACAATATTTTGGCTTATCATTTCGAATTGTTTGAAAAGGAAATCACAGATGATTTCAATAAGAAATACCGGCCAATCTTTTAATACATAACGTTATGGAACAAATTATTATAATCGGGTTGTTAATCATTATTGTTCTGATTCTTTTAGACAGAAAGTTTTCAATCAATATTCAGGGAAAAGATTGTAATGATGCAAATAAGAATTTGCCTTCTTTCATGGGAGGTACGAAGCAATTAGAGAGACAGGCTTTGCCTATTGATGTCAATGGAGGACAAAATGAATCTATTTTACTGACAGAAGATAATTTTGAATCAGAAACCAGAAAAGAGGAATTTGGCTCTATTGATCCGACTAAAAATCTCAATGATATTCTGACCAGAGATAATGATTGGGAGCAGGAGGATGAAGATTGGAAATACGAGAATTCTACTATTGAAAGCGGGTTTGCTACAGGGGTTACCTTCCAGGAATTGAGTACTGCGGGTCAGCTGCTTCAACAGGACGTGCTAGAGCCTGACTTAGAACAACAAACAGTCGATATTATTCAAAAAATTCAGGGAACCGAGCTTTTTGATCTATTAGAGAATTCATTAGGAGATGCTTCAAGAAGAATCGCTGCTTTGTTAAGCGAGAGTATTTCAAATGATGATAATACCATTTCTTCTAAGCACAATAATTCTGCAGATGGTTTCGACATTGGGGAGTTTGTGTAGACTTCCTAATGTTTTTTTAAAAAGATAAGTAAGGAGAATGAACAATCAAATTTTTTAATGCTGTGGATTTAACTGAAAAAAATATCAACGAAGAGGCTTATGATTTACGTGTCAACAAAGGGCAGCTTCCGACAATAATGATTGCAGGACATACATTTTTTGTAGACATCCGTATGGATATGCTGAGACCTAAAGATGATTTTCTATCTAAGGGTATCGTCTTTTCGGATATACAGAATTACTATGATGAAGACCAAAACAGCTATATTATACCTTACAATCGCAGGACACACGAATTTCAGGATATAGACTTTAGTATGATTAACGAATTTCCTAAAGATTTAATCGCCGTACAGTTTCCTATTGAAAATGAACTTGACAGGATCGGATGGAACCGACATCATGGCTTTGAATTGACAGAGGGATTATCAAAGCAAGGTTTTAAAATGCAGTTTGAGGCAAAACAAATTTCGTGGGAGGATACTGTTCTTGCAGATATTATCAAAAGCAATTTGAAGTATGTAAAAGTCTTGGGAGATTGTATAGAAAAGCCGAATAAGAATAAGTCGAAAGGAAGAAAAATATAAAGTCCGCTCGCAGAAAGCTCAACGTCAAAATTACAAAAGTTTGGCGTTTTTTTTATGTGGAAATTTTAACTAGAACGCCGCTTAAAGCCAAGCGATTCCCCCTGCTGACATTTTCCAATAAGCTTGTTTTTCCAAAGCACATTTGCTTCTGAGTACTGTAGAGAGCAGTTCTCATTAACAAAAAAAATATTTACTAAATGGAAAAACAGACAAAAAAACTGATGTATGGAATACTGGTAATTTTGATAGCTCCATATGCTTTTTCACAGGGTAATGGTAGTGCCGGCATTAACGAGGCAACACAGATGGTCACCTCTTATTTTGAACCAGCGACTCAGCTCATCTATGCGATTGGTGCTGTTGTCGGATTAATTGGAGGAGTTAAGGTTTATAATAAATTTAGCAGCGGTGATCCTGACACCAGTAAAACCGCTGCGAGCTGGTTCGGTGCATGTATTTTCTTAATTGTTGCAGCAACAATCCTTCGCTCATTCTTTCTTTAAAATAATGATTATGAATACCTATCATATCAATAAAGGAATAGGACGGACTGTCGAATTCAAAGGACTGAAGGCACAATACCTGTTTATTTTTTCAGGTGGTCTGCTGGGATTACTGATCTGCGTTATGATCATGTATATGGTTGGTGTCAATACTTATTTGTGCTTGGTCACAGGTGGAGTCAGCAGTGGTCTTTTGATCTGGCAGACCTTCGCATTGAATGGAAAATACGGAGAGCATGGTCTGATGAAAATGGGAGCTCAAAAAAAACATCCCAGTTATATCATTAGTCGCAAGAGCATTTACCGCTATCTGCAAACCAACCGTCAAAAAGCTTCAGCATGAGAAATTCCTCTAAATCAGCAACGTTGGAGAGTAAGTTTCCACTGCTCGCTATAGAAAGTGATTGTATTATTTCAAAAGATGCGGACATCACGGTTTGTTTTAGGGTTAAACTTCCAGAATTATTTACGATTGCCTCAGCTGAGTATGAAGCTATTCATTCAGCATGGTCCAAGGCGATTAAAACGCTTCCTGACTATACGGTCGTTCATAAACAGGACTGGTTTATCAAAGAAAATTATAATCCTGACCTTTCGAGAGAAGATCAAAGCTTTCTTTCAAAATCTTTTGAAAGGCATTTCAATGAAAGACCCTTTTTAAATCATTATTGTTATCTGTTTATTACGAAAACCAGTCGGGAGAGAATGCGGATGCAGAGTAATTTTTCATCTTTATGCAAAGGCAAACTGATTCCAAAAGAAATCAGAGATAAAGAAGTGATTAGTAGATTTATGGAAGCGGTTGATCAGTTCGAAAGAATCATGAACGAAAGCGGCTATGTTTTTCTTGAAAAAATGAATTCTGATGAAATAACGGGTACAGAAAAACATTCCGGGGTTCTTGAACAATACCTTACTCTATCCAAAGAAATCAATCCCTTCCTTCAGGATTTGAACTTAGGTTCAGAAGAAATGCGGATAGGCAACAACCGTCTCAGTATGCATACCTTATCAGATACAGATGACTTGCCAGGTACCGTTTCATCTCACAGCAGATATGAAAAGCTCAGTACGGACCGCAGTGACTGTTTGTTGTCTTTTGCATCTCCGGTGGGGTTGTTATTAAGCTGCAATCACATTTATAATCAATATTTGTTTATTGATAATAGTGATGAAAATCTGTCTAAGTTTGAAAAATCAGCAAGGAATATGCATTCTCTGGCAAAATACAGCAGAGCCAATCAGATCAATAAGGAATGGATTGAAAAGTATCTGAATGAAGCACACTCTTATGGTCTGCAATCTATCCGTGCCCACTTTAATGTGATGTCATGGTCGGATAATCCCACTGAATTAAAGCAAATAAAAAACGATACGGGAAGTGCCTTAGCACTCATGGAATGTAAACCCCGTCATAACACAACGGATTTAGCAACACTGTATTGGGCAGGAATTCCCGGAAATGCAGGTGACTTTCCAAGTGAGGAAAGCTTTTATACATTCATAGAACCTGCTTTATGTTTTTTTACTGAAGAAACGAACTATCAGGATTCTCCTTCGCCTTTTGGAATCAAGATGGCTGATCGCTTAACAGGAAAACCTATTCATTTGGATATTTCCGATCTTCCTATGAAGCAAGGGATCATTACGAACAGAAACAAGTTTATCCTTGGACCTTCAGGGAGCGGTAAATCATTTTTTACCAACCACATGGTAAGACAATATTATGAGCAGGGTGCTCATGTCTTACTGGTTGATACCGGGAATTCCTATCAGGGATTGTGTGAACTTATCAAGGGAAAGACAAAAGGTGAGGATGGAGTATATTTTACGTATACGGAAGACAATCCTATTGCTTTTAATCCTTTTTATACAGATGATGGAATATTTGACATTGAAAAAAGAGAAAGCATTAAAACGCTGATTCTAACCTTGTGGAAAAGAGATGATGAACCGCCCTCACGTTCCGAGGAGGTGGCGCTGTCCAATGTGGTCAGCGGATATATTGAAAAGATTAAAAGCAGTGAAGAGCACCCTTCTTTCAATGGTTTTTATGAGTATGTCAGCAATGATTATCAGAAAGTGCTGGAGCAAAAAAAAGTAAGAGAAAAGGATTTTGATATTGCCAATTTTTTAAATGTTTTAGAACCATACTATAAAGATGGTGAATATGACTACCTGCTGAATTCCGAAAAGCAGCTCGATCTTCTTTCCAAACGTTTTATTGTCTTTGAAATTGATGCCATTAAGGATCACAAAATCTTATTTCCGATTGTCACCATTATCATCATGGAAGTTTTTATCAATAAAATGAGAAGGCTGAAGGGCATCCGAAAACTGATTCTCATTGAAGAAGCATGGAAGGCAATTGCTAAAGAGGGTATGGCAGAATACATCAAATACCTATTCAAGACCGTAAGGAAGTTTTTCGGAGAAGCCATCGTAGTAACTCAGGAAGTCGATGACATTATTCAGTCACCTATTGTGAAGGAAAGTATCATCAATAATTCAGACTGTAAGATTCTTCTTGACCAGCGTAAATACATGAATAAGTTCGATGACATTCAGGCAATGCTTGGACTAACGGATAAAGAAAAATCTCAGGTATTATCTATCAATATGAACAATAATCCGAAACGATTGTACAAAGAAGTTTGGATCGGATTAGGCGGAACACACTCTGCGGTCTATGCGGCCGAAGTTTCTACTGAGGAATATCTAGCGTACACCACCGAAGAGACAGAAAAGATGGAAGTAATGAATCTTGCATCAGAACTTGATGGAAATATGGAACATGCCATCAGGAGAATATCTCTTAAGAGAATTAAACCCACCAAAGAAAATTAACTAATTAATATTTAAAACAATGAAAAATCTAATTATTACTACGGTTATAGCAGTTGCTATATCCTTTACATCATTTGCGAAAGCACAATTTGTAGTTACAGATCCTGCTAACCTGGCATCGGGTATTCTTAATTCCGCTAATGAAATTGTGCAAACTTCTTCAACAGTTTCCAACGTGGTTAAAAACTTTAATGAAGTCAAGAAAGTTTATGAACAGGGAAAAGAATATTATGACCAGCTGAAAGCCATCAACAATCTGGTGAAAGACGCAAGAAAGGTGCAGCAGACAGTTTTGCTTGTGGGTGATGTTTCAGAAATGTACGTCAATAACTTCGGAAAAATGCTTAATGATCCGAATTTCAATGCCCAGGAACTAACAGCTATTGCCAACGGCTATTCAGCTCTGCTTACCGAGAGTACTGAGCTTTTAAAAGAATTAAAACAAATAATTACGTCTAATGGTCTTTCTTTAAATGATAAAGAAAGAATGGATATTATTGACAGAGTATACAAAGAAGTGAAAGAGTATCATAATCTGGTACGCTACTATACCAATAAAAATATTTCGGTAAGCTATCTCAGAGCAAAAAAGCAGAATAATACGCAGAGGGTGCTCAATCTCTATGGAACTTCTAACCAAAAATACTGGTAAGATGGAGCCTATTAATTTACATGAAGTTTTAAAATCAGTATACGAGGAAATGATGCCGCTGTGTGCAGACATGGCTGCTGTTGCCAAAGGAGTTGCAGGATTGGGAGCGTTATTTTATGTTGCCATCAAGGCATGGCAGTCGCTGAGCCGTGCTGAACCTATAGATCTGTTTCCAATGCTCAGGCCTTTTGCTATTGGGCTCTGTATTATGTTTTTCAGCACTTTGGTCTTAGGCGGTATTAATGGTGTTCTCAGCCCAATCGTTCAAGGAAGCCATTCGATGCTTGAAAATCAAGTGTTGGATCTCAATGGGCTGCAGCAGCAAAAAGACCTTTTAGAGAGGGTAGCTATGCTAAGAAACCCTGAAATGGCTTATCTGATTTCCAATGAAGAGTTTGATAAAAAACTTGAAGAATTGGGCTGGTCACCTTCTGATCTGGTTACAATGTCGGGTATGTATATTGAAAGAGAAATGTTTGAGATTAAAAAAAGCATAAGAGACGGTTTCCGTGAATTTCTGGAAATTCTCTTCCAGGCAGCTGCTTTGGCTATTGATACCATACGAACTTTTTTTCTGATAGTACTTTCCATATTAGGACCTATTGCATTTGCAATATCGGTTTGGGATGGATTTCAGACAACATTAACGCAGTGGCTCACCCGCTACATCAGCGTGTATTTATGGCTGCCTGTTGCAGATATATTCAGTTCTATTCTTGCCAAGATTCAGTCGCTCATGATAGAAAGAGACATAGAAATGCTTGCGGATCCTGACTTTATCCCTGATACTTCTAATACAGTGTACATCATTTATATGGTGATCGGTATTATAGGCTACTTTACCGTTCCAACTGTCACCGGATGGGTGATCCAGGCGGGAGGTGGAGGAAACTTTATGCGCAATGTCAACCAGACTGCCACAAAATCAAGCAATATTGCAGGAGCGGCAGCAGGTTCTGCTACCGGTAATATTTCAGGCAGATTATTAAAATAAAAATAGTACCCTATGGAATTTAAAACTTTAAGAAATATTGAAAGCAGTTTCAAACAGATCCGTTTGTTCTCTTTTATTTTTGCTGTTTTATGTTTTGGTGTAATGGGTGTAGTGGTGTTTAAATCCTACCAGTTCGCTGAAAAACAGCGTGAGAAAATTTATGTACTTGATAACGGCAAGTCTTTGATGCTCGCATTATCCCAGGATATGTCAATCAACCGGCCTGTAGAAGCCAGAGAACATATAAGGCGTTTTCACGAACTTTTCTTTACTATAGCGCCGGATAAGAATGCTATTGAGAGTAATGTCAAAAGAGCATTTAATCTCGCCGACCAGTCTGCATATAACTATTATAAGGATCTTTCTGAGAAGGGATATTACAACAGAATGATTTCCGGTAATATACAGCAGCGGATTGAGATTGACAGTGTCATTGCCGACTTTAATCATTACCCTTATCAAGTAAAAACATTTGCAAAACAGTTTATTATAAGATCAAGTAATCTTACAACCAGAAGTCTATTTACCGAGTGTTCTCTTGTTAATTCTGTCCGTTCCGACAGTAATCCTCAGGGATTTATCATAGAAAAATTTACTGTTGTTGATAACAAAGATGTAGAAACTGTGGAACGTTAAAAAACAAAATAATGAAAACAATAATCCACACAATACAATGTTATGCCTTATGGGTAGACAGAAAATGGAAATTTTTGCCCGTGAAACGGCAGAGAATACTTACCAAATTTTTTCTCGTAGGGTACACTGTTCTTACAATTCTGATGATTGTCAGTATATGCGCATCGACAGGAAATAAGACCAATACAATGTTTATCGGTCATGTTAGTGCGATTTCAGGTCATGCTGCTTTGAAGAAAATCAGCGAAAATAAAGATTCTGTTAGCCAGATTAAAAAAAAGAACTATAATGAGAGATTCAAATAAAATTAAAATAACGGAAGGTGGGTCACCTGAGACAGAAAATGAATCAAACAGCGTTAAAAAATTAAAATGGGAGAGAGCTAAAAAGCCTGTCATTTATTTTTTAATGACCATGGTATGTGCTTGCTGTTTCTATCTGATTTTTAGACCCAAAGAAAGTGAAATTATTGAAGATTCTGGCTTTAACACAGGTGTCCCGCAGGCAAAAGGAGATCAGCTTCAGTCTGATAAGCAGAAAGCTTATGAGCAGGAGCTTTTAGAAAAGAAAAGTGAGGAAAAAAAGAATGCGATGGCAACGCTTTCTGATTATTGGACTGATCAGATTAACGTACATTCTAATGGGAAGCCAGCCAGAGTATCAGATAATACAGGTGGACATTCCTATTCTGATCGGAATGCTCTTAATAGTTATAGGGATGTCCAGAGTACCTTACATTCTTTCTATCAAAAGGATGATCAGCAGGTCAATCATCTTAAGAAAGAAATCTCAAGATTAAAAAATGAAGCTTTACAAAATAATCAGCCATCTACAGCATTCGGAATCAATGATCAGCTCGCATTGATGGAAAAATCCTATCAAATGGCTGCGAAGTATCTCCCTGCATCTTCTAAATCGGAAGAGCATACAGGAAAAGTTCAGGAAGATAAAAAACCTGAAGAGAAGCAGATTTTTATAACATCTGCAAAACCTGTCAGACGAAATATTGTTTCATCATTATACAGGACACTCTCTGACAGTTCTTTTGTGGCGGGACTTTATCATAATAGGTTTGAAGGTATTCAAAATGATTCAGACAGGCAGTTCCATTCCAAAAATGCGATCAAAGGCATTATTCATGAAACAAAAGTCTTGACCAATGAAAGTACAATATTAATCAGACTTTCAGAAGCTATGATTATTGGGCAAACAGAAATACCGGCCAGAACACTGCTTACTGCTTCTGGAAAATTTCAGGGTGGAAGACTACAGCTTAAAATATCGTCCATAGAATACAAGGAAAATATTTATCCGGTTGAGATTAATATTCATGATAATGATGGTCAGCCTGGAGTTTACATTCCTTATTCACCGGAACAAAATGCGGTTAATGATATTGTTGCCCATATGAGTCAAAGCTCAGGAACCAATATTATGATGACACAGTCAGCCGGACAGCAGATTAGTGCTGATTTGAGCAGGGGAGTCGTTCAAGGATTATCAGGGTATTTTCAAAAGAGAGTGAGACAGTCTAAAGTCCTAGCAAAGGCTGGGCATCAGGTATTTCTTGTTTCAAAAAATAATTAATCACAAAACCACTACATTATGAATTCAAAAATACGTAATCAAACTTTCATCTTCATTTTTGTATTGCTCATAAGTAAAATATGTGCTCAGGATTCTACAATAATAGATAGTTTACCGGATGAGGCTAAAGTACAGTCATACCGAATTGAAGTTACCTACCAGAAAACTACCCATCTCCTATTTCCTTCATTAATTCGTTATGTTGACTTGGGGAGTGATCTTCTTATTGCTGGTAAGGCTGAAGATGTTGGGAATGTTCTAAGGCTTAAATCGTCAGTACGTGATTTTGAGGAGGAGACTAATTTCTCGGTAATTACTGAAGACGGAAAATTTTACAGTTTTGAGGTTGTCTACAATTCGCATCCTAATACGTTGAGCTATGATTTTCTGAACTTGCAGCGAATGCAAGAAAAGGAAAATTTCACAGAGGTTTTCTTTGAAGATTTGGGATCAGGAACGGTTGTACAAAGGTTTCTTGAAAACCTGTACCAGTATCCTAAAAGGATCTTTAAACATATCAGTACGAAAAGTTATGGAATTCAGTTTTCGCTGAGATCCCTATACGTTGATGAAGGAAAAATATACTTTGTTATTGATATTAAAAACAGTAGTCCAATGGATTACGAAATTGATTTTATTCAATTTAAAATAGCTGATAAGAGAAGCCTGAAGAGGACTATTGTACAGGATAAGTTGCTTAAACCGATTCGTGCATATCCGCAGATTGACTATGTTTCTCATCAATCTGAAAACAGGATGATTTTTCTGCTGGATCAGGTGAGTCTGCTGGATGGGAAGGTATTGAGAATCGAGATGTTCGAAAAGAGTGGAAATCGTCATCAGAAACTGCAGATAGAAAATGATGATCTTATTCAAGCCAGAGTTTTAAAAGATTTACCCATACAAATGAAGTAAGATGAAAAAGATAATAACTATTATATACCTGTTGCTTATTTTCAGCAACAGCCTGACAGCTCAGCGTATGTTTCCCAACCAAATAGGAGTAGAATTTAATACCGGATTACTGCAGCAGGAAATAATCAAAAATTATTATGTAGGGGTAGGAATGGTTATTCATTCTGGGAAGGGGGATTACAGTACCTACTCATTTGAATACGTTAGGAGGATAATTGATTACAAGGATACGGTTATTTCTGTAGAAACTTACATGGGACTGGGTGGATATAGTTTCAATCTGATATCCGATAGAAGCAGAAATTTTGTGATTAACGCTGCATTATATGGCATAGGCGGATATGAAAAAAATAACAGTGGGAATACGGCATTATATGACGGTGCTCAATTGATTAGTGAATCTTCTTTTATTTATGGTGCTGGCGGTGGATTAAGCCTTGAAACCTACCTGTCAGATCGCTGGGTACTGATTGTTTCCGGAAGAACGAAACTGCTCTGGAACACATCTGGAAAACTACTAAACCCATCTTTGGGAATAGGTATAAGATTTAATTTATAAAAAACAACAATCATATGAATACTATAATAAAAATAACAAGATCTAGTCTTTCTACTTTATTTATACTGCTTGTTTTACTGGTAAGTGAACTCGGCCTTTCCTCATGTGCACAGAATGATCTTGAAATCCGGCAGAATTTCCCTTTTGAGATTTCAGTTATGCCTGTTCCTAAGAATATTGCCAAAGATGAATATGTTGAAATTCGTATTAAAATTCATCCTGAAGGTAACTTTGAAGATACTCAATATCATCTCCGATATTTTCAGTTTGAGGGAACAGGAAAATTGCAGTACTACAATACTCAACCGTATTTTCCCAATGATTCTTATAGGCTTTTTGAGAGAGAATTCAGACTGTATTACACATCAACTTCGGACGTTTCACAGTCATTTACGGTGTGGATTTCCGACACTTTCGGAAATGAGAAGAAAATTGAATTTCAGTTTAACAGCAAAAAAGCAAACGGAGAAAGCCATGCCATTGAGTTAATGAATATTTAATTAATGCGTATCCCGGCCGGCTGTAATCTTTTATCAGGATTATTAATAAAGGGAGAAGTATTGTTTTTAATGTTTGCGAAAAGGTGACCAGCCTTCGAAGGCTAATCATCTTTTCGCGACGCCACAAGAATCCAGGTCATTAGTTGGCTCTGGATTCTTATTTTTCAGCAGATTAAGATCATTTATAATAATCCTTCATCTGAGAAAGAGAATGAGTCCGCTGAGGTCATTATACAATGATCCAGCAGATTAATATTCAATAATTGACCTGCTTCTTTTATTTTCAGGGTGATGTTGATATCTTCATGGGAAGGTTTCAGGTTACCCGAAGGGTGATTATGGGCTATGATAAGCGACACTGCATTGCATAGCAATGCACCCTGCATAATAATTCTGATATCAACCAGAGAAGAGGTAATTCCGGATTCTGATATTTTTTGTATTCCTAAGACCTTATTGGCCTGATTCATATATAGGGCGTAAAATGATTCCCTGTAATCGATCTGATCAATATCAAAATGTTCCCGAAAAATATCGCTGGCATCTCTGGAGCTCAGTACTGTTTTTTCACTATTCCCTTTCCTTGTATAGGTCAGTTTAACTTCGTTTACTATGTTAAATTTCATCGTTGGTGCTCTGAATACGGCAGAGACTTGCATTTCCCGTACTTTAATTAAACATTTTTTCAATTTCTTCTCCCACAATTCTGCTCATTCTTTTTATTTTTCAAAAGAAAAACCGGAAAAAAGAAAGCAGCCAGGAAAGGAGGTCAAAAGAGAAGGCAAAAGGAAACTGAATAATGGAAGGGCCCCCTTGGGGAAGTAGTCCGTTATGCGGTAGTCTTTTGACAGGCCAGGCCAGGGATGCCCTCCATACCTTAGCTGCCTTTTTACCGGTTGAATATGAAAAGTTCCATTATATTACAGTAGTAATTATACTATGTTCATTTCCATATAAAACTATGAGTATTGTGAAATACTTATAAGGCAGAAGCTTTACATTTACAGTAATAAGTAGAGAAACTATATTTTTCACGGCGCACTTTGTTGTTTGATAGTAATAGAGGTACTCCTTCTCCATCCAAGGGAAGTCAAAATAAAAAGTGAGAATAGTTTCGTACTGACAGTTTGAAATTACTATTAACAAATATGAAAACAAATGAACATAAAATCAGGAGAGTTCTTGTCTGGACCCTTACGACTATTATCATGATAGCTGCAGGTATTTTTATTTTTAGCCAGATAAGTCCGTGGCCTCGTTCTCTGTTGATCCGTCACGAGCTTAACGAGAATGGCAGACGGCAATCGGAAGAACTTGAACCATTTCTACATTCTGAAATCAGTACTGTGTATGATCTTAATTATAGGGAGAACGATAAAGAGGCTTTACTGGATGTTCATTTCCCTGATTCTATTTCAACCACCGTTGAAAAGCTTCCTACCATTGTGTGGATTCATGGAGGGGGATGGGTTTCCGGGAGCAAAGAGATTGTGGGTAACTACTGCAGAATGTTGGCTGGTAAAGGATATACTGTTGCAGCGATAGATTATTCGGTTGCTCCTGAGTATACTTACCCTACTCCTGTAATTCAGGCTAACGCCGCATTGGATTATCTCAATAAAAACTTTGCTACCCTTCATATTGATTCAGGCTCTATGATCATCGCAGGTGATTCCGGTGGTGCACAAATTGCCGCACAGCTGGCCAACATCATCTCTGAACCTGCTTATGCTGCGAAGTTTAACATTAAATCTGCGCTGAAAAGAGAACAGCTGCGTGCTGTATTGTTATTTTGTGGTGCCTATGATCTCAATGATATCAAGCAAGCTGATTCGCGTGGTCCTGGTAAGGATTTTCTGAGAACAGTATTCTGGGCATATACCGGAACCAGGAACTTTATCCATGATCCTGAAGTAGCAACTGCTTCTGTTGCTGATTATGTTACTCCTGCATTTCCTCCTGCATTTATCAGTGTGGGAAATGCGGATCCTCTGGCTAGCCAGTCTTATATGTTTGCAAGAAAACTTGCACGACTGAATGTTAAGGTTGATACCTTATTTTTTCCCAATAACTATAAACCGCTACTTCCTCATGAATATCAGTTTGATTTTAATAACGCAGCCGGAAAAATGGCATTGGAAAAAGCCACTGCTTTCCTGTCTTCAACGGTTAAAAACAAGAGCAGTAAAAAACAATAAAAAACATGTACCATGAAAAAACTGTCTTTATTATGTCTTCTGATCGTTGTATTTATGAATGCTCAGAGTGTAGAGCTGGTAAATGGTGATTATATGTATACAAAAATAATCAATACGTCAAAAAAGAAAAAAGATATCTATCCGATGTTAAAAAAGTGGCTTACAGACAATTCTCTGCAGTACTTCATCAGAACAGATGATCGGGATCTGGGTATATTGTCTTTTGATGAGCGATTATCCCTGATGCATTATAATGACACCCAATCTACCTTTCCTTCGTTTAACAGTACCTTTGAAATCCAAAACAGAAAGGTAATCTATAAGGCTGGCCATATTGTTTTACAGGACAATTACGGGGGGATGACCAACATCAAAAATGATTATAAAAGCCTTTTGGACAGAATTACGAATTTAACATTGCATATCAATGAATTAAAAGATCAGCTTACCACGGAGAGAGATGAAAAGAGAAGATCTGATATAAGGAAGGAAATTGATATAGAAAACAAAAAGCTAAACCAGAGTAATGCTGTCAAAATAAAATTAACCGATTGTTTTGCAAGGAATGTTGATATGATCATAAAAATGCTGAACCAGAATTAGCAACATTAAAATTGATTAATATTTTTGTGCGTTTTTTGATAGCGGTGTTCTCTCACTATTGATTTTACATCAGTAGCTACTATTTGTAGCTGTTTTTTATATGAATCGACTACCAACTATTGTAGCAGTACAGGTTGTATTAATATTATTTACAAATATGAAAAAAATTGGTATTCCCATTTTTAATTGTTGGGTTGCTGGTAGTAATAGAATTCCATATCTGGTGTATGCATTAAGTATGGGTTTTATAAGTTCTTGCCATCAGCTTAATACTGTTGAGAAGAGTAATTCTGATATGTTATATGTAGGTACTACAGGAGATTATCCTCCATTTACGCTATATGATAGCATTACGCATCAGTTTAGCGGAAAGGATATTGATCTGATGAGACGATTTGGAAAAGACACAGGTCAGGATATTATTTTTTTGAAAACAAGCTGGAAACAGCTGTCGAAAGATATGCAGAACGGGAGATTCAGAATAGCGGTCGGGGGGATTTCTGTAAATAAGGAGAGAGCTCAGTTATTCAGTTTTTCTATTCCTTTACATGTAGACCGCAAAGTGGCACTTTTCAGAAAAGCAGATTATGCACGGTTTACTGACTTTAGAAGTATAGACGAGATCGGAGTAAGAGTCGTTGAGAATATTGGAGGAACCAATGAAAGTTTTGCTAAAAAGAATATTAAGCATGCAACTCTGGTATGGGTTGCCAATAATTCTGAAACTTTCCATCTTTTGCTTTCTGATAAGGCGGATATTATGTTTACTGATGAATCAGAAGCTCAATATCGTAAAGAACTGGAACCCGCACTTTCATGGATGTCACTTGATAAAAAAATCAGTCCTTCTTTTGTAAAAGCTATACTATTTAACAAAAAGGACAGTTTGCTCCGAATACAAATCAATAACTGGCTGAAAAAGCAAAAACAAAATTGATTTTTTTAATGATGTTACTGATGATTATCGGACATTTATTGATTTAAAGAGATCACAGAATGATAAAAAGTATTTGGAAACTATTTTCCTGTTTCTATAATATTTTAGTGAAAGAACTATGTTCATGAGTGATAATATGACTGAATGTGCTTAACTTAAAATGACCGCTTACTAGTCTCTAAGAATTTAGGATAGCGTACAATTTGATATATAAACATAAATTTTATGGGAGTAAACATGGTAAGAAATTTTTATATTCTCTGGATTTTTTATAAAAAATCTTTTTTCCACCCTGCTGCTGTGTACTATCTCTTTGAGTTTTATTGCAAAAAATGATAATGTTGTTCCTATGAATAAGCTTCTTATTGACATTGTGACAAAGTCTTTCGTTTTGCCGGTAATGGTATTTTCTCATCATGAATTTTATATCAAGAACTGAAATTTTTAATAAGTAGGGTGTCAAAGAATAGTAAGGGACTAAACTGTGCTTAAAGTTAATTAAAACTAGATTTTTAACAAATAAAATCTGGAATTTGCTATTCACAATATACCAGCGGCTTTATATTGGATGATTAGGAATAATAAGAGTATAGTTCTATTTTTCTGCCATTGACTCAGTGACCCTTTTATGTTTTCAATTTGTATTTACATTGTAAATATATTATATTTACAATGTTCATTTAAATCTTGAATATCTATGCAGATTAGTACTTTTAATGATTACTACAGTAAACTGACAACCGTTGAGAAAAAAAACAGCCCCAAAGAATTATTCTACAAAGGGGATTTTTCTTTATTGGAAAATGGAAGAAGAGTAGCAGTCGTAGGCTCACGTAAGGTTTCTGAACTTGGCCTGAAAAGAACACATAAGATTGCTAGATTCTTGGTAAAAAACGATATCACTGTTGTGAGTGGCTTAGCAGAAGGTGTTGATTCTATTGCACACAGAACCGCCATCGATTTTCAAGGTAATACCATTGGGGTAATCGGAACACCGCTTAATAAATATTTTCCCATTGAAAATAAGGATTTGCAGGATTTTATTGCTGAAAAACATTTACTGATTTCTCAGTTTCCGGAAAACTATCCCGTAACACCTAAAAGTTTTCCTATAAGAAACAGAACCATGGCATTGATTAGTGATGCTACAATTATTGTTGAAGCCAGTGAGAAGAGCGGAACAAAACATCAGGGATGGGAAGCACTTAGGTTAGGAAGGCAGCTTTTAATCATGGAAAATGTCCTTAATGATAACATTTCCTGGGCAGAAGAAATGCTTAGCTATGGTGCACAAGTTCTGACCCAAGATAACTTTGAATTTCTGATTGAAAGCATTCCTTTTTTAACAACAAAAAGAGAGTATGTCTTTTGAGTTTCTTACCTTTTTGGCATATTCCCCAAGAGGTAAATCTGAGATTGAGATTAATTCACGCACTGTTGCCGGTTCCTGTAAAAATGGTGATGTATATTTCAGTACACGATTAAGCCAAAGATTAAAAGAGGCTGATTTATCCGATTATTTTGAAAGCTCAGCTTTAGTACCTGTTCCCAGAAGTACACCTCTGATTGATGGTGCCGTTTTTCCAGCACAAATTATATGTGAGACTCTTGTTAATAACGGATTAGGGGAGATTGTTGCAAATTGTCTAAACCGTGTACACGCAATACCTAAATCAAGCGGTCAATTTAACGCAGATACCAGAAATACAGTACAAACTCATCAAGATAGTTTAAATGTAAATCCACTGCTTATTGCTGAGCCGAAGATTATTATAGTTGATGATATCCTAACGTTAGGAAGGACCTCCATGGCATCTGCATTAAAGCTTCATAAAGTTTATCCGGATAAAGAAATCAAAATATTTTGTGCTGTAAGAACCAGAGGATGGAAAAATCTGGAGAATATTATAGATATTAGTAAGGGACGTATGCATCTTACCGCTAATGGAGGTGTTCAATTACCAGATTAGTAGCCTGCCAGGAAAGAATAGCGTATAATTATTAGAAAGTTCTAAAATAAGTTAAAACATGTGGGAAACTCAGTTTTGAAGTAATACTTTATGTATTTACATTTGTAAGAAACTATTTTGCATGAATACTGTAAAACTCGGAAATGAATTTGAAGATAAATCATACAATATTATTGAACAGGCATTAAAAAGTAATGAGTTAGGACTTATACCAGAATATTGTAAAATTTACAGGAAAAAGCCCTACTACTCTTTTAGAAGAAAAGCAGATATAATTTTTGACCTGGCCATTGAAGTTACTCCACCAAAAGCTAAGAATCCCACTTTAGTATATTTAATAGAATGTAAAAACTACACAAGCGCAGTACCTGTATCGGATGTTGCTACATTTGCTGAATATATCAGCCAAATAGAAGGTTTTGCTACAAAGGGAGTGTTTATTTCTAATAACCGGATGCAAAGTGGGGCGTTGGCAACAGTTAAATCATATGGAATGATGTTGATTGAGGTAGATGATAATGACTACAACATCCTTTTATATAGAACAGAAAAACTTAAAGAGCAGAATGAAAAGGAAATAGAACTTGATGAGAAAGTTAGAAAACCATTGAAAATGCTATACTTCCTAAAAAAATAGAAGGCCTTAAGCAGCTTTCAACTCAACAAATACAAAATTTAGCAAATACCTTTTTAAATGAGTTTGATAGTTCTATTTTAGCATATGCAACGAAATTGGATCTAAAACTGCTTACCCATTATTTAGAAAGAAAATATCAGCTAAGAATTGAATATGTTAATCTGTTGAATAATGATGGAACAAAACTACTAGGTTATTTTGATTCTCAAAATAATAAAATCTTAATTGACTATACAATCATTGGGACGGAGCGTTTCGCTTTCACTCTGGCACATGAAATTGCACATTTCGTTTTACATAGAAATTTGAAGATAAATCAACTGGTTTATAATAATTTTAAAGATTCGGTTCACAATGTGTTTTCTCAACAGTATGAATTGAAAAATGATAAAAATTGGATTGAATGGCAGGCTAACTGTTTTGCATCTTCAATTTTAATGCCTCATACCTCAATACTTGCAAGGTTAATACAAGTTCAAAGAACAATAGGAGTAAACAGGAATCAAGGATCAATCTATGTTGATCACCAAGAACAAAATAGAAAAGATTTCCACACTTATATAAGTTATTTATCCAATCATTTTGGAACGAGTAAACAAAGTGTTGAATACAGACTAAAATCACTAGGGATTATTAAAACGCCGAAAGAAGTAAAACTTAATTATGCTAGTGACCAAGAAAGAGTAAGACAAGAATCTATTAGAAGAGCGAATGAATTTATGAATAAAAACTTTTATGATTAAAAATTAAATTTTCATTTTCGCAATTACTGAAAACACTTTAACTAATAAATATAGAAATAATTTTTTAAAAGCCGTCCCTATATGTAAATATGAGTAATTTGTTGAATTACAGATTTTTAAAAAGAATATAATGATTATGAAATCTTAATCATTCGTTTTTTTTTCTGCAAATTTATTCAGTTTCATGCTGATAGAGAACATGATATATCTTTTCAGAATCAGATCTTCGCGGTCTTCGAAATAGGAATCTGTGATCGTTCTTTTTATGCTTTGATTTTGATTTAATACGTCATAGATCTTCACTTTTGCCGTAAACTGTTTTTTGTAGAATGAATAGCCCAGACTGGTATTCCAGAAGTAGAAATCTTTTTTAAAGCCTGGAGCAATATTGGAATTGGTGTTATATTCAAAGTCATTTCCAAATACAAATCTGCCCTTCAGTATGTAATTGGTCAGTTCGAGTTTTAGTGACTGATTCTCTGTATTTACACTGGTTACATTGTAATTAGTATAATTGGAGAAACTATATCCAAGTTTATAAGAAGGTTTGATTGTCATTTTATCCTTAATCTCATAGATAAGATTAAGACCCGGATTAAGATTATAAGAGTTGCTGGTAAAAGCCTTTCCGTCAATAAGACCATTATTGTAGGCGTAATTCATTTTGAATGTAGGGCTGATAGTAAGTTTGCTGTTTTTCCATTTCAGGGTTTTACTGAAACCTCCGCCGGCATTGATGCTTTTATTTCCGCTTACGTTGTTATAAGCGACCACTTGTTTTCCTGCATTATCATAGGTGGAAAAATTGACGATGTCATTATTCCTGTACGTAAAGCCAATACTGAAATAATAACTCAGATCTTTTACTTTATTAAAATTGTTGAAATACAGATAAAGATTGTTGGTCCATGTATTTTTCAAATCAGGGTTTCCTTTATAAGTAATCAAGGGATTGGATTCATCTTTATATGGAGTCAGCTGCTCTGCCGTAGGAATTGTGTAATTGGAATAGTTATAAATACTTAAGTTTTTTCCTTCACCCAGCTGATAGTAAAGGTTTAGATTATATTCAGGCAGTATAAAGTTTTTCTGCAGGTCATATTGCTGCCCGTTATAGATGGAGTTTACTTTCATATCCGAAATATTAAGATTCACCGAAGCCCAGAAGTTGAGTTTGTTTTTGTTGATCTGATAGTTGATTTCAGGAGAGATCTGATTGATTCTCTGCTTCATATTATTGGATAAAAGCTGGTTGAATTTAGTATAATCTCCGGTGGTATTATCAAAATCGTTCACATTCCTCGAAACTCTGGCAGACCTGGTTTCATACTTTACTTCAAAGCTTACGCTTGACGAATCGGAAACAGGCTCTGTATACCCGGCACTGAAATTAAAATTGCTGTTCTGATTTTTATTTTGGGCTAATTGATCCCGGTTGTCTACTGTTGTTCCGTTTGGCTGATAGAAGGTATTCTGAGATTGGCTTAGGTTATCTCTTTTAGATTCAGAGATCATACTATTTATATTGGCTGAAATCAAGCGCCCTTTTTTCTTGAATTTTCTAGAGAAATAAATGTAAGGATCAAATGAATTACTTTCCGAATCATTACTTGAGTAAACATTACTTTCATTCAGAAGACCGGCGTTATTTAAAGTGGAAGATCTTGAATTATTAAAGCTAAAACTGCTGTTTTTAGTAAACATCGGAGAAAGATAAATACTGGTCATAGAATCCAGTTTGATTTTGGCTGAAGTATCAAAACTGTATTGCTTAGATTCACTCTCTCCGTTACTTTCAGAATTCGTCTGTAAAGTATACATGGGTAAAAGGGTAGATCTCGAAACTTTCGACCTAGTTTCCGTATTGGAATCTGAATTCATCAGACTGAAAGAATCCAGATCAGCATTCCCCCCCATTTTATCACTATAATTCAACCCTATGATTGTAGAACGTTGGATCCCTTTTATTTCATCTTGGCTATTATAATACGTCATATTTCCTACTGTAGATAGAGATTTTTCCTGCATTATCCACGCATTCCGGCCGTTCCCCATACTGTCAAAAACCTCATCCCTGGAAAATCCCTGTGAATTGATATTATTGGAAGAGGCTAGAATACTTACTTTCGTATCACCTTTAAAATAACTCGCAAGGCCACTTGTTTCATACCGTTTGTCCGATCCATAACCGACAGTAAGTCTTGTCAGTAAACCTTTATTTTTCTTTTCGTCAATATTAAAGTTGATGGTGGTATTCTGAGATTTGGCTGCTTTCCCACTAAGTTCCTCTTCCTTTGTTTTAGTTGTTGTAAACTGAATGTTCTTAATGATATCTGCGGGTAAGTTTTGAAGGGCAATTTTACCATTTTTCTCAAAGAAAGGCTTCCCGTTGATCATGATCTGATCCACTTCCTTCCCGTTGACCGTAATTTTTCCCTCATTGCTGATCTCTACACCGGGAATCTGCTTCAGAAGTTCCTCTATTTTACTGTCAGGACGTACTTTGATTGCTGCTGCACTGAATTCAATGGTATCTTTTTTAATTTTTACCGGTGATGCCGTGAGTTTTATCTCATCGATATTGTTAACAATACTTTGTTTCTCAAGCTGAATATCTCCTAAAGATAAGGAATGATCTATTTTTTCAAATTTTTTCGAATAAGAAAATAATTTATCAGCATCAATTTTAAGGATTGACGGTTCTTTTACATTATCAATCTTCAGAGAGAATTTACCTTCTCTATTAGTGGCTGTATAATTGATGATAGTGGAATCTTTTTCTTTCAAAAGATAGACAGTGGCATTTTCTATCGCTTTCTTCTCAGAATCTGATATTTTTCCGTCAATGTGTAGTTTTTGAGCGTGCAGAATAATGACTGTGAACATCAAAGTAACTAACAAAATAGTTTTCTTCATGACCTATTATTATAATAACAAATCTAAATTGGTTTAATGTAATTCTGTCTTAATCTATAGTCATATCATCACTAATCTGTTGTAGGTTTTTGTTTAATATACAGTGTGTTAATTGATTATGTGTGATAGTTAAGGCGGGCAGAATGCATTCCACATTTTAGGCTATACCAGAATCTGAAAATATTTATGACGACGTATAGTTCAATACCACGAGACAAATATCAACCCGGGGCAGACCACACTGGACAAAAACTCGAACTTAATATTTGAAAATTTTTGACTCTGCAAAGCTACAATTATAATAAAACAAAGCAGAAACTTACTTAATGAAAGTTGATTATCGCCATAAACACCGAGCTTGTTTGACCACTTACTGGCCAGTATAGTGTAATCTTAGATTATCTGTCAAAAGAACATTGAAATGGCTCTTCACATGGAAAGTTTTATTGATTAATTCCTAAAGTAAAATACTACTTTACTCAATAAATGAACAGTTTTATTTTATTACTTTGGATCCGGTTTTTCAATAACAATGTGTCATGACTAGAAGTTAATCAGTTTGACAATTAGGAAATCGAATATTAGTCCTGTATTATTTTAAATTTCTATACTCGTTGAGTATTTTCCAATTTTTTTTTTGAAATCTTTAAATATATCCGTGAAACATTGACTCCAGATTTTAAGATGATTTTACTTTTTGTTTTTTTTACGGGAAACCGTAATCATTGTGTGCTAACACTTTATATTTTTGGGAGATCACTATTACTGAGCAATGATATAAGTTAGATAATCAAAATCTAAAGTAAATAAATCGTCGGAATTTTCATTATATTATCAAATTCAAGTTATTCAATTGGAAGATTACGAAAATCTCTCGTTGCTAAAAAATGGTATTACTTTTTTATATTATAATTTTAAAGAAAATATTACGTATGAATAACTTGTATTTCTCAATTTTTTTATATGATGCCACCTTATTTCATTTAGGTAACTAAACTTAATAATTTGTAATGTAACTGAGAAAATTAGTTAATATTGAATATATTTGAAAGAATAAACTAAAAACCACAAGAAAAGAACGTGAGTAAAGATAATAATAAAGGAACACCTGCAGGTTTTATTTTTCAATTTGAAATTGCTTTATTAGAATTATCTAAACTAAGTATTACTGATTCTATTTCATTAGAAAAAGTTGATGATGTAGCAAAAGAAGATAAAAATGGAATTTATAACTGCACAATTCAAGCAAAGCACAGCATAAAAACATCAACAACCAATTTTGGGAATACATCTACTGACTTATGGAAAACACTTAACATTTGGATCAGAAAGTTAGTTGATAAAATTGTTAATCCTGATAATAAATTCATTGCAATTACTAATAAAAGCATCCCTAAAGATTCTATTTTAAAAGAAAAAAATTTTAATGACTTTTTTAATAAAATAATTAAAATCCTAAATCAACAAAAAATTGACTACAATGCAAAAACTAAAGCCGAACAAAATAGAGGAGTTAGTATAAAAGCAACAATTGACCGTATTGAATTTGCAATAAAATATAAACCAGAGTTAGAGGTCATTTTTAACAATTTTGAAATAAAAGAAAATTTGGATGTAAAAGAGGAATTTCTTAATAATATTTTTGTCTCTACAAAAGATCCAAGTGTCAAAGACAGGATTTATGATGAATTTCTTGGCTGGATACAAGTCATAAGCAAGAATAATTGGAAAAATAAAAAAGAAGCGATTTTTTCCAAAAAAGATTTTGATTTAAAGTATGATCTTATTAGAGAAAATCCAACAATAATTAATTCATTATTTCGCCATAAGAAAGAAATTTTTGCAGATAATATTGATTTTAACAATAGGGATGAAATTTACATAAAACAAATTGATGGTTTTGATAGGTTTGAAAAAGAAGAAATAATAAAGAATGCAATATTGGATTTTGTTTATTGTGATATAGAGATTACAAGATTAATAATTAATAAAGATTGCAGTTCTTTAACCAGAATAGATTATGAAGAATTTGAAGAAAATTGCGAAGAATCTTGGAAAAGAATTAAAAGAAAACATATTCTTAAACCAGATTTAAATCAATATACAGATGATGAATTAAATGAAATCGGATGTAAAATCTATGATGAAATAATTTCTGACCTAAGATTGAAGTTTCTCGATAATTGGGAGTTTAATGATTCTATTAAATACATTCAAAATGGTACTTTCCTGAAATTATCTAATACACTCAAAATTGGTTGGCATCCAAAATGGGAAGAAAAATATAAAAAATGAGTAAAAACCTGAATCTTTTTGAAATTTTGCAAAATCCTGCAATTGGAGTAATTGCAATTCATAGTTTTATTATTGGTTATAATAATGTAGCAAAACATAAAGATGGAAAAGAAAATTATCCTCCTTTAAATCAACTGTTTTATATATTGCCTATCATTTATGATATAAGTGCTATGAAATCTATAAAAAATGAACTATATACAACATTAACTGAAAATAAGAATTTGACATTAGAACTTGAAGAGAGAGCAAGAAAGATGTCTGGACAAACTTTTGAAAGTTTAAATTTAGGTTTCAGTAAATTAATATTTAAACTAAATAGAAAAAATTTTACTGTAGAGATTGAAAAAGAATATGAAAAAAATATTTTAGATATGATGAAAATTGGAGTAGAATCATTAAGAAATATTCAAACTTATTCTAAAAGATTGGGAAATATATTCGCAAAAAAAGATGAAAAAAGGCTACAAATTGATTTGAAAATCAGATTTTAATACTACAAATGAATTTAAAAATAAAAAATATAGCACTTTATCCTATAAATAGAAAATTAAACCCCAAATTTATTTCTTTTGATGGTGATAAAATAAATATTATAACAGGATTAAGTAAAAGAGGGAAATCTTCTATAATTGATATTATTGATTATTGTTTAGGTAGCAGTGATTGTAGTATCCCAACTGGATATATTAGAAATTTTGTAGATGTTTTTGCATTGAAAATAAGCATAAATGAGAATGATTATTTTATTGGAAGAGATTGCCCAAAAGATTCTGCACAAAGTTCAAATAACATGTATTTCATAGACATCTCAAAAAAAGGTGAATATCCAGAACTTAATACAAATAAATGGTTAGGAAATAAAGATGAATATAAAGAGAATAGAGATAGTATAAAATCTATTCTTGATGCGTTTGCAAAATTTAAAAATATTCAAGTATTAAAAGATAACAAAGAAAAAGAAAGTGGATTTACAGTTGGGTTTAGAGATACTACCGCATTTCAATTTCAATCACAAAGCATAATTGCTAACAATACTACTATTTTTTATAATACTGATGAATTTCAGTATGTAGACAGATTAAAGATACTTTTTCCTTTAGCTCTGGGTTATAAATCTTATGAAATGCTTTTACTTGATGATGAAATTAAAGATTTAGAAAGTGAAGTTTATAAGCTAAACTCTAAAATAGAAATTGCGAAAGAAAAATATGAATATAACAAGACTAATCTATATGAATATTATAGTGAGGGAATTAAACTTGGATTAACCAACAGTGATATTAATCTGGAATCATCTAATGTTGAAGCAATAAAATCAGAATTACAAAACATCTTAAAAAATGTTAAAAAAAATACTTTTTTTATTGAAGGAAATAGTATTCGATTTTCTGAAAAATTAGAAGAATTTGAAAAACAACGATTGGAATTGAATAGAACACTCCAAACAAAAAGAATGGAGTTTAATAAAATTCTAAAATTTGAAACTGCACAAAATGATTATTTAAATATTGTTCATGTTGAAATTAAAGATAAATTAAAACCAATAGAATGGTTTTTAAATAGAAATGGTACAGATATTTGTCCATTTTGTGATTCAAAATCCGATAAGGCATTGATTCAATTACAAAGATTAAAAGAAGTTAATACAAATAATCAAAAATTATTGGGAATTAAAAATAATCATAATCTAACATTTGAAAATGAAAAAAAAAATTTAAAAAAAGATATTCAAAAACAAGAAATAGAAATAAAAGAATTTGATAAAAATATTGACATTTTACTTAATGAAACAAAAGACAATCAATTTACTTATCAAAAAATTTATGAATATATTGGTAAAATCAAACTACTTTTAGACAGTTTAGTTTCACCCGACAATAAACTAATCCTAGAACTAGAAGCTAAACAACAAATATTAAATTCAAAACGAATTACCTTAAATAATTTAAATAAAAAATTCGACAAAGATTTTGTTCTTTCTAAAGTAACAAAATCAATAAAAACTTATATTGATTTATTACCCATCGAAAACAAAGAACATTGTAATGTATTATTAGATCCAACAAAATATATTGGCATTAAAATAAAAGATGATTTCAACAAGTCTATAACTTTTTTGAATAAAATAGGAAGTGGATCTAATTATATGTGTTATCACTTAGCTACAATGTTAGGATTGCATGAATATTTTTATAAACTCAAAGAAGAAGGAAAAATTAATTATGTTCCATCATTTATAGTTTTCGACCAACCTAGCCAAGTTTATTATCCAGATATTGACTACACTGAAAAATTGCAAAAGAAAAGAAAAGCAAATCAGAAATTAGAAATAAAGGAATCAGAAGATATTGAAAATACTCGAAAAATTTTTGAAGTTTGTTCTACATTTATGGATAGAACTAATAATGAAATCCAAATTATAATTTTAGAACATGCTCCAAAAGAAACATGGACTAATATTAAACATATTCAATATAAAGAATGGAGAGGGACAGAAAAAGATGGAGTTTTTAGTGAGGATTATAATGCCCTGCTTCCTAAAGAGTGGTTCCTAATTTGAAATGGTTTTATGACGATTTAATTTACATCAATTAGAAAAAATAATTCAAATTTGTAATATCGTATTTTATTATTGGCATCTTCCATAAGAAAAAGGAATTAAAGTTCAATTACTACAAATCTTTAAGTGAATTAGTCAATACTTAATCTGACAGTTATAATCAAATTAAATAACTTTAAAACAGATTAAGTATTATGACAACACAACAAAAAATCATCA
>NZ_JCAIOM010000026.1:0-58377 GCF_059587025.1 Chryseobacterium sp. DZ-32 | reverse complement strand
AAAGCAACGCTAAATTTTTCCTTTCTATACATAAAAAAATGCCCCTAAAAAGTGTCTAACTTTTTGGGGGCAGTCCAAAACGGGCAGGATTTATATTTTAAATTCAAGTCAAAAATTATTCCCACTCAATCGTTGCAGGCGGTTTGCTTGAAATATCGTAAGCTACTCTGTTGATTCCTCTTACTTCGTTGATGATTCTACTTGAAACGGTATCCAGGAACTCGTAAGGAAGTCTGCTCCATGTTGCGGTCATAAAGTCGATGGTATTGGCAGAACGAACTACAGCGGTGTATTCATATGTTCTTTCGTCACCCATTACTCCTACAGATTTTACAGGAAGAAGGACTACGAAAGCCTGAGATACTTTTTCGTAAAGGTCATTTTTATATAATTCTTCGATGAAGATATCATCAGCTTCCTGAAGGATTCTTACTTTCTCAGCATCCACAGCTCCCAATACTCTGATTCCTAATCCAGGACCAGGGAAAGGGTGTCTGTATACCAGGTGATGAGGAATACCCAATTCTTCTCCTACTTTTCTTACTTCGTCCTTGAAAAGTTCTCTTAATGGCTCTAATAATTCGAATTCCATATCTTCAGGAAGTCCTCCCACATTGTGGTGAGACTTGATTACTGCAGATGGTCCGTTGACAGACTGGCTTTCGATAACGTCAGGATAAATGGTTCCCTGAGCTAAGAACTTAGCACCTTCAATCTTGTGAGATTCTTCGTCAAATACGTGGATGAATTCGTTTCCGATGATTTTTCTCTTTGCTTCCGGATCGTCTACTCCGGCTAGTTTTGAAAGGAATCTTTCTTTAGCATCTACCATTTTAATGTTCATATGGAAATGCTCTCCATACTGATCCATTACTTTTTTCCCTTCATCCTTTCTCAATAATCCCGTATCTACGAAAATACAAGTTAACTGATCACCGATGGCTTTGTGGATCAAAACAGCAGCTACAGAAGAGTCTACTCCTCCGGAAAGACCAAGGATCACTTTGTTGTTACCTACTTTCTCGCGGATTTCCTCAACTGTTTTTTCAATATAGTTAGTCAGTTTCCAGTTTTTCTCTGAGTTACAGATGCTGAAAACGAAATTTTCAAGCATTTTCCCTCCTTCTTCTGTATGAGAAACTTCCGGGTGGAACTGAACGCAGAAGATTTTTTTATCTTCATTGGAGATAGAAGCAATTACGCCTGATTTTGCATTTAATTCAAAACCTGCAGGCAATTCTCCTACTTCATCAAAGTGGCTCATCCAAACGACAGAGTTCTGAGTTACCCCTTTTAATAAAGAGCTTTCTTTAACGATCTCTAAATTGGCTTTACCGTATTCTCCTTTCTCTCCTTTGTTTACTTTTCCTCCTAAAAGGTGTGCCGTCATCTGCATTCCGTAGCAGATTCCCAATACAGGAACTCCCTGCTCATATAATTCTTTTTCAACCAGGTGGGCATTTTCTGCATTTACAGAACTTGGTCCACCGGAAAGGATGATTCCTTTTGGCTGTTTTGCTAAAATATCTTGTAATGGTGTATTGTAAGGCAAGATTTCAGAGTACACGCCCATCTCACGGATTCTTCTTCCGATAAGCTGGTTGTACTGGGATCCGAAATCTAAAATAATAATACCGTTGTTCATTTTTGATAATTGATAAATGATGATTAAATTAAAAGCTTTAAGCTATAGGCTTCAGGCTATAAGCTTTCTATACTGCAATAAACATATTGCCTGTAGCCTAAAGCTTATCGCTTACTTAACTGTTTTACAAAAAAAGACTTGGAATGACTCCAAATCTTTTTTCGTGATTTTTATTAAAACTTTCCGATGTCTTCTCTGTAGAAGCCGTAATCGAAATGTACGTGCGCTGCATCTTCGTAAACTTTTTTGCGGGCATCTTCGTAGGTAGCTCCTGTAGCCACAATGTTCAGTACTCTACCGCCATTGGAAACCACTTTATCACCTTTCGTGACTGCTCCTGCATATAAAAGTTTACTATGTTTCAGTTTGTCTTCTCCTGTAATTTCGAAACCTATTTCGATATTTCTCGGATAACCTCCTGAACACATAACAAGGCAAACTGCTTTTTCGTCTTTAAACTTAAGCTCAATGTCTTTCCCTTCCATACAGTCCTGGATAATATCTAAAAGATTGTTTTCCATTAATGCCATCAACACCTGAGTTTCAGGATCTCCGAATCTCATGTTGTATTCAAGAAGGTAAGCTCCGTTTTTCGTTACCATCAATCCGAAGAAGATGATTCCTTTAAATCCGAAACCTTCAGCTTTAAGACCTTTAACAGTAGGTTCTAAGATGTTTTTCTCAAAATCTGCATAGTGCTCCTGAGTAAATTCCGGGCTTGGCGCTACCGAACCCATACCTCCTGTATTAGGCCCTGTATCTCCGTTTCCTGCTTTTTTATAGTCTTTTGCTGCTACACAAGGGAACAATTTTTCCCCGTTAGAGAAAGCAATGATAGACGCTTCAAAACCTTGTAAATATTCTTCAATAACTAAACGAATACCGGCATCACCATAGATTCTTCTGATCATGAAATCGTGGATTGTAGCTTCAGCTTCTTCAAGGTTGTCACAGATAACCACCCCTTTTCCGCCTGCTAAACCACTAGCTTTGATTACCAAAGGATACTGCTGTGTCTGCACATATTCTTTAGCATCATTGTATGAATCAAATACGACAGCCTTAGCTGTTTTGATATCATAGGTCTGCATAAATTTCTTAGAGAAAGCTTTACTTCCTTCCAGGCTCGCTACTTTCTGAGTAGGCCCGAAAACCTTAAGATCATGCTTTTTAAATTCGTCCTTGATACCCGCTACAAGAGGAGCTTCAGGACCTACGATCGTAAGATCAATTTTTTCTTTAATCGCGAAATCTCTAAGTTCTTTGATTTCTGATAAATGAACATTTTTCCCTATTACATCGGTAGTAGCATTCCCGTTGGCAAAAAACATTTTAGAAATTCTTGGGTCATTCTGAAGCTTTGCCGCTAAAGCAGATTCTCTACCGCCTTCACCTATGATTAATATTCTCATACTTTATTTATTATCTAGTCTTATTTTACAAATATATAATTTTGAATGCTAAAAATACAATCCCTAATTATTTTTTAATTCTATTTTAATTAGTGGAAAAAGTGTCTGACACCTGTAAACATCATCGGGATTTTGTGCTCGTTGGCAGCCTCAATACTATCCTGATCTTTTACACTTCCACCCGGCTGAATAATCGCCTTGATACCTTCCTGAGCGCAGAAATCTACCACATCGCGGAAAGGGAAAAATGCATCTGAAGCCAATACCAGATCTCCGGAGAATTTTTCTTTTGCTCTTTCGATAGCCTGCTGAGTTGCCCAGATTCTGTTTACCTGACCGCCTCCGATTCCGAATGCCTGAATTCCGTTGGAAACTACAATCGCATTTGACTTCACATATTTTACTACTCTCTGAGAGAAAAGTAATGCTTTTTTCTGTTCTTCTGTAGGCTGTACTTCCGTTACCACTTTGATATCATCTGAGAAGTGAAGGTCATTATCCTGAACAAGGATACCTCCGTCTACTTTCACCCAGGTCTGTTTGTCTGAAACAGGGTTTACGATTTTGATGATTCTCAGGTTTTTCTTTTTTCTTAAAATTTCTAGGGCTTCTTCATCAAATTCAGGAGCCATTACAATTTCAAGGAAAGTTTTATTTAATTCTTCAGCTGTAGCTGCATCAATTGTATAGTTCATTGCAACAATTCCGCCAAAGATGGAAACCGGATCACATTCGAAAGTTTTCTGATACGTTTCCAAAGCTGAAGTTCCGATCGCAACGCCACAAGGGGTAGAGTGTTTTACGGCACAACAAGCCATTTCTTCTTTGAACTCCGTTACCACTTTCCAGCAAAGGTCCATATCACGAAGATTGTTGAAAGAAAGTTCTTTACCTCCAAGCTGTTCGAAATCTTTCATTGCTCCGTTTTCGAAAGTAGAAACGTAGTAAGCTGCTGTCTGGTGAGGATTCTCTCCATATCTTAGATCTGCTACTTTTTTATAAGAAGCATTCAGGTAAGTAGGATATTCTTCATCTAAAAGCATTCTGGAAATAGCCGCATCATACGCAGAGGTAAGGTTGAATACTTTTCCTGCAAGTTTTTTACGGGTTTCGATGTATGTATCACCGTTTTGCTCCATTTCAATTTTCACTGCTGCATAGTCTTCCACATCAGTGATTACCGTTACAGAATCAAAGTTTTTCGCTGCAGAACGAAGCATTGAAGGACCTCCGATATCGATAAACTCTACTTTCTCATGTAAAGAAATGTCTTTGTTTACATTTTCAAAGAAAGGATAAAGATTTACGATCACCATGTCAATCAGACCAATTCCGTGTTCCTGAACGGTTTTCATGTGCTCTTCATTGTTACGAACAGCCAGCAATCCACCGTGAACTTTCGGGTGTAAAGTTTTCACTCTTCCATCCAACATTTCAGGGAAATTGGTAACCTCATCAATCTGAATAGGATTTAAACCAGCGTCTTTCAAATGTTTGAACGTTCCTCCTGTAGAGATCAACTCATAATTCTGAGCTTCCAAAAACTGCGCGAATTCAATTAATCCACTTTTGTCAGAAACACTGATTAAAACTCTCTTTTTACTCATTTTACTTTCAATTTTTTACTTTTTACAGCTATTTCAAACTGTGTCCGGGTCTTTCACCTCCGAACTTACTTATTTTACTTAGATTTCTTTTTATTAATGTAACAATGTATCAGTCCAGCAATGTAACAATACCTTCAACATTGGTAAATTGGTACACTGGTACATTGTTATATTTATTCATTTCCCAGGACCTTATTGATCGCAATCGGAAATATTTCATATTCAATCTGGTGAACTTTCTGAGCCAGGGTTTCAGGAGTATCCTCAGCGGTTACTTCGAAAGACTTCTGAAGAATAGCTTCTCCTTCATCAATCCCTGGTGTCACAAAATGTACAGTTGCCCCACTCTCTACTTCTTTGGCTTCAATAACTGCATTGTGAACGTTCATTCCCCACATTCCTTTTCCTCCGAATTTCGGAAGCAAAGCCGGGTGAATATTGATTATTTTACCATTCCAGTTTTCACAGAATTCAGATTTTAAGATGGATAAAAATCCTGCCAATACAATCAGATCTGTATTTTCAGGGATTACTTTGGCCAATTCGCTGCTGAAGTTCTTTCCTCTCGGAATGAGTATGTTTTCTATATTGTGATTCTTTGCTCTTTCCAGTCCGAAACATTCTCTGTCTGCTACCACCAGAGTTACTTTTGCATTCTGGATTTCTCCTGAGTCAATAGTATTAATGATTCTCTGCAGGTTGGTTCCTGAACCGGATACGAGTACAACAATGTTCTTCATTATTCAGATGTTAGATGTCAGATTAAAGATTACAGACTTACGTCTGATATCTAAGATCTGAAATCTGATGTCATTTAAAATTTCAAATTGATTTTCTCTGCTCCTTCAGTGATTTCACCGATTTCGTAAGCGTCATCTAAAAGGTGTAATACTTTTTCAGCATGTTCAGCATCTACAACGATTACCATTCCTACACCCATGTTGAATGTTCCGTGCATTTCTTCACGTGCCACTCCACCTCTTTTTTCAAGTTCAAGCATCACACTAGGAATTCTGATTTTTGATTCGTCGATAGAAGCACAAAGTCCTTCAGGAATAATTCTTGGAACGTTTTCGTAAAGACCACCTCCTGTGATGTGGGCAATTCCTTCTACTCTTACTTCTTCCAATACTTTGTGAATATCTTTGTAGTATAGTCTTGTAGGAACTAAAAGCGTCTCGTATAATGGTTTTCCTTCAAACTCTTCTTCAAAGTCCGGGAATACTTTTCTTACTAAAGAGAATCCGTTTGAGTGGAATCCTGAGCTTGGCAACGCAATAATTTTGTTTCCTGCTTTGATCTTAGAACCGTCAATAATCTGGTCTTTTTCTACGATTCCTACACAGAATCCTGCAACATCATAATCTCCGGGCTGGTACATTCCAGGCATTTCAGCAGTTTCACCACCAATCAATGCACAGTTGTTATCCTTACAAGCGGCAACCATTCCTAAAACGATTTCTGCAGCGATTTCTGAATCAAGCTTTCCACAAGCCAGATAATCCAGGAAGAATAAAGGTTTAGCACCGTGGCAAAGAATATCGTTGGCACACATTGCGAAGCAATCTACCCCGATAGAATCATATTTTTTTGTATCTAAAGCTACTTTCAGCTTTGTTCCTACTCCATCTGTTCCTGATACAAGAACCGGATTTTTGTATCCTCCGATTTCATAGAAAGCACCAAAACTTCCCAAGTGGTTCAGTACATTGGAATTGTGGGTTTCACCGACCGCTTTTTTGATCTTGTCAACCGTTTTGTATCCTTCTTCTTTGTCTACTCCTGCTGATTTGTAAGTGTTGCTCATGTCTAATAATTTATAATAATCTAACAATGTAATAATCTAATTAGTGTAACAATAAATTGAATTGTTAGATTGATACATTGATCAATTGGTACATTATATATTTACTTTTATACTCGATTTTAGAAAACAAAAAAGCCGACAATCTTTTCAGATTATCGGCCGTTATTTTATCTCAGAATTTCAGAGCCCACAACTTTCCCTTTATGAGAAAAACATTGTTTATAGGAGGTCTGAATTTTCATCTCTTTTCTTTTTGCAAAAATAGTAATTTTAAATGAATATTCAAATTCTATTTTTCAAGGATTGTTTCAATGGCTGCAATCTTCTTAATTTTTTCTTTTAACTCACTGTCTTTCTCTTCATTAGAAATTTTCTGAGCGGCTTTATCAAAGTTATCATTAAAGAAAGGAAGTGAAAATGTTTCCACCACATTTCCTCCGTGGAAAGGGAAACGCTTTGATGCTGCTTCCAAAACACCTGCTCCACCTCTACCGCCCGGAGATGTAGACATCAATAGCATTGGTACTTCGTTCCAGACAGTTCTGTCTTTGATTCTGGATACCCAGTCGAACACATTTTTGAATGCTGTAGAATACGTTCCGTTGTGCTCTCCCAAAGAAACCAGTAATACATCAGCACCGTCAATTTTTGCTGCGAAATCATGAGCTTCCTGTGGAACACCGCCCGCTAATTCTCTTTCGTGTTTATAGATTGGCATTTCGAAAGGATTTAAATCGATCACTTCTACGTCTGCATTTTCAAATAAAGTTGATGCATAGGATACCAACTGTTTGTTCATTGAAACTTCTGAATTACTTCCTGCTATTGCTAAAATTTTCATAGGTGAGGTTTATTTTTAAGATTACAAATTTAGTTTTTTATTTAAGATAAGACGGCAGTTCCATTGGTACTTCCATTAATAATACTTCGGTGTCTTCTACGGCTTCGATATTAAAACTCTGTGTATCCCAGATTCCTAATCCGTCTCTTTCGTTCAGAACGCGGTCTCCGATTTTTGCGCTTCCTTTTAAAACAAACGCATAGACTCCGTTTCCTTTTTTGTTGAGCATATAATTTTTGCCGTTTCCTTTTTTAAAGTTGGCCAAGTTGAACCATGCATCCTGATGAATCCAAACTCCGTCATCATTTTTATTGGGAGATAAGATCTGTTGGAATCCATTGATTTTTTCTCCTTCTTTGATACTTTTCTGATCGTATCTCGGTTCAACATTCTGTTCTTTTGGGAACACCCAGATCTGAAGGAATTTTACTTCTTCATCTTTATTTTTATTGTATTCGCTGTGCATAACACCGGTTCCGGCACTCATCACCTGAATTTCTCCTTTTCTGATCACCGCTGTGGTTCCCATGGAGTCTTTATGTTCCAGATCTCCTTCCAGAGGAATGGATATAATTTCCATATCTCTGTGCGGGTGTGTTCCGAAGCCCATTCCCTGCGAAACGGTGTCATCGTTCAATACTCTTAAAACGCCGAAGTTGGTTCTATCTCTGTTTTGATAGTTGGCAAAACTGAATGTATGGTAAGAATTTAACCATCCGTGGTTGGCATGGCCTCTTGAATCTGCTTTATGATATACTGTTTTCATTTTCTGTGATTATTTATGGTACAAATGTACGGGATGTGGGTGTTTAAAAAGTTGATGTAGGTTAAGAAAGGAAATTGGAGAAGTAAAAAGGGTGAAAAAGTGAAAATATAGGCTAGGTTGGATTACGCAAAGACGCGATTTTTTGCATTTGATATGTTTTTAGGGCGCAAGGATTTTATCTGGGATAAAATTTTATACTGGATATTTTTTCTTCCAATGATTAAACAAGTGCAAGCATCTGTGATATCTGTGAAAATCTGCGGGAGATTATTGCAATCTTAAGATCAAAAAATAATAAGCATACGAAGGATAGGTTTTAAGTTTTGGCTCTAAAGCCAATTGATGGATGTTTAAAAAGAAAGCGGGCTAAAGCCCGCTTCTATTGAATTTCATTATAGTATTAAATCTAAATTAAAGTTTTCAATGCAACTTCTAATTTCTAACTTCTAATTTCTAGCTTCTAACTTCTAATTTCTAGTTAAAAATGTACCTGCTTGATTTCTTCTTCAATTTCCTTAGCGGTTTCATCTTCAGATTTCACAAAAATCATGGTCACTACAGCTCCAATCAGCATGCAAACGCCTCCTACCACAACATAATCCATCGCCTGTTTTCCGAAAATCCCGCTTACGATGGGACCTCCGAACAAACCATTGATGATCTGAGGAATCACAATAAAGAAATTGAATATTCCCATATAAACGCCCATTTTCCGTTGTGGAATCACCTCAATAAGCATTGCATAAGGCATTGCTAAAATACTTGCCCAGGCAAAGCCTAATCCGATCATTGAGATCCATAAATTGTTGACATCTTTAATGAAATACATGGAAACCAATCCCAAACCTCCACATAATAAAGCTAAAGCATGAGTCTGCTTTTTACCAATCTTTTTTGCTATTGGAGTCAGCAGAAATGCGAACGGAATCGCCCAGAGATTGTACATTCCGAAGAGCTTTCCGGTAAGGTCACCTGCATCATTGAATGCCTTGGAATGGGTATCTTCCGGGGAAAGTCCGAAATGATGAGTGGCCAGAGCACTGGTGGTAAATACCCACATGGTAAACAATGCGAACCATGAGAAAAACTGAACAATTCCCAGCTTTTTCATCTGCAAAGGAATTGCTGCAAAATCTTTGAAAATATCTGAAAACTTAGAATTATGTTGGTCTGCGTCTTTTCCATCTTCAAAATCAGCAAATTCCTGTGGAGAATATTCTCTGGTTGTCATGATCGTGTATAGAATTGATATGATAAGCAATCCCGCGCCAATATAAAAAGAGTAAATAACATTATCTGCTACAAATCCTGCCGGTGCTTCATTGGAAATCCCCATTTTTGTTAACCAGTCCGGAAGATAAGAGCCTAATACCGCTCCGATTCCAATCAGAATTGTTTGTACAGAAAATCCTATCGTACCCTGATGTTTCGGGAGCATATCTCCTACCAAAGCCCGGAAAGGTTCCATGGCAATATTCACTGAAGCATCCATCATGGCTAAAAATATTACCGCTAACAAAAGTGCATTGGCGGCAAACATCTGAGTAACGGATGCTGCATTTGGAAGGAGAACCAATCCTATCGCACACAAAACAGCGCCAATAAGGAAATAAGGCTTTCTCCTTCCCAACGGACTCCATGTATTATCACCCATATGGCCGATAATAGGTTGAACAATGAGTCCTGTAATAGGAGCCACCAGCCAGAACCAGGATAATTCGTGAACATCTGCTCCTAAATTCCCCAGAATACGGCTCGCATTTCCATTCTGTAATCCGAATGCCATCTGAATTCCCAGGAATCCCATGCTCATATTGATAATCTGGAGCATGGATAAGTCTGGCTTTTTCCTTTTTCCTACCTTCCCAGTATCGTATTTCCCCATCATTATTGCCATTACGACTTCAGTTTTTGAATTAATGCATCTTCGATAGGGGCCTTCTCAATAACCACTTTATCAACAACCTCATTAGGCACTGTCACAGAAAGAACATATTGTTTTACCTTCCAGCTTCCGTTGATTTTCTCTACCACTCCTGAGCCTCTGCAGATCTTCATCTGTGTATCCAGCAATTCGTCAAACCAGGCCAGTTTTCCGTCTTTGCTGAAGTAAATATTTCTTTTAAGGGCTTTAAAATTCCAGGTTTTCTTTTTGTCAAAATAAGGTTTTGCCCATACCATAAATGCTTTTTTGTCCCAGATTTCAGTAGCGTCTGTACCGATAAAGGTAGATTCATCTGCAAACAGATTAAAATAGGCATCATAATCTGCTTTTGCCGCCATTGCATTGAAGGTATCAAGCATGGTAGTGATTTCCGATTTTTCTTTTTCAAATCCGGTCTTCGACTGTGCTGTAAGTAAAGAAACCCCCAGTAAAAAAAGGATTAATGTATAAGCAGTCGTTAGTTTTTTCATAGGTAATTATTATTTTTCTAGTTCAATGATGAATGGCGTTTTTGCCGGAATATTCATGCTCTTTTGCAATGAAATTTCTTTGTCTGAAATAATTTCTTTTCCTTTTGTAAATCCATTCAGCGATTCTGCAAACCGTTTCAGATCTAACGTCTGATCTTTTTCATTATTGTTGACCACCACCATTACCGTTTCTTTTTCATTATATCTGAAATAAACAAAAACACCATCCTGAGGAACGAAATTTTTAGTTTTTCCATGATGTATCACGTCTTTGCCTTTTCTCCAGTTCAATAACTTCTGAGTAAACCGGAAAAATTCTTTCTGCTCCGCAGTTTGAGCGGATGGATTGAAAGCGTTTTGTGTGTCAGATTTCCAGCCACCAGGAAAGTCTCTGCGGATATCTGCGTCACCACCGGTCTTTTTATCTCCTCTCATTCCTATTTCAGATCCGTAATAAATCTGCGGAATTCCTCTTACTGTCGAGATCAGAGTGAGCGCCATTTTATAGGCATCTGGATTTGCATTAAAGATTTCGTTCCATCTTTCGGTATCATGATTTTCAAAGAAAACAAGGGTATTATTGATATCCGGATAAAGGAAATCGCTGGTAAAAGAATCGTAAATACGAATCATTCCTTTATCCCAGCTTTCTTTTTCTTTGAGTGCTTTAGGCATATTTTCAAACAGCATAAAATCCATCACAGAAGGTAAATTTGAATTGTACCCTTCTATTTCTCCTATCTTCGAATTTTTCTGCCATGCTGCAATTTGAGCTGCTGTATACAGCCATGTTTCCCCTACGATATTGAATTTCGGATATTCATCGGTGATCGCTTTGGCCCATTTTGCCATGGCATCTTTATCATTGTAGGGATAAGTATCTACACGAAATCCTCCCAGTTCTGCATATTCTATCCACCAGATTGCATTTTGAATCAGATACTTCAGAACCAATGGATTTTTTTGGTTGATATCAGGCATGGTCGTATCAAACCATCCGTCCAGTGCATATTTTTTATCAATATCTGAAGCATTGGTATCAAACTGTGTTGTCGTTTTATAATTGGAACGTTTAAACCCTTTCTCTCCTTCATCAAACCAATGAATCCAGTCTTTTGAAGGAAGGTCTTTGATCATCCAGTGTGATCCGCCCCAGTGGTTGGTTACATAATCCATCACCAGCTTCATATTTCGCTTATTCAACTCCTGGGATAATGTTTTATAGTCTTCATTGGTGCCGTAGCGGCCATCTATTTTATAGAGATCAGTCTGGGCATAGCCGTGGTAGGAATACACTTTTTCGTTATCCTCATTCACAGGAGTAAGCCAGACCGCTGTAGCCCCCAGATTCTGAATATAATCAAGGTTGTTGATAATTCCACGAAGATCTCCACCATGCCTGCCGTTGGGAAGACTACGATCTGCTTTTTCGGTAAGTTCCGGTTTTGAATCATTCTTTTCATCCCCGTTGGCAAATCGGTCCGGCATGATCAGATACATAAAGTCTTTTGAAGTAAAAGACTCGCGGCTCGCAGATCCGGGATTTCTTTGCTTTAATTCATAAGTGTATGAACCAAGATTCTTTTTACCTTTTTTAATATTGATAGCAAACTTCGGAACGTTTATTTCGTTGGTATTGACTGTAATAAAAACATAGTTAGGATTATCTACTTTCCTGATGTCTTTGATCTGTATGCCATCAGAAAGCGTAATCTCGTTATTAGCCACTTCTTTTCCGTATACAAGAATCTGAAGTTCAGGATTTTTCATTCCCTTCCACCAGAAAGCCGGCTCTACTCTTTCCAGATTTTTCTGGGAAAAAGCAAAAGAAGCTATCGAAAGCGTGAATGCTGCATATATTGTCTTCATATTAGTGTTCAATTTAGCATTAAATTTTTATATATACATCGAAAAATATAAGAGAAAGTCTATTTTTTATCTCTTTTTACAACAACGATAAGATTACGTATCTTCATATAGACTTCATCATGAATAATTGGATTTGGACAAAATGGGAAAATCAGCCAGACAGCGGACAAATACTAAAAAAATACCCCGGAACATTAAAAAATCAATGAACCGGGGCACCTTAGTGTATCTTACAATTATTTTACTGGTTTAATAGAAATTGCGAAACCGCCGCTTCTTGCCATTTTAAAATTAATTTTTGATTTTCCTGTAATCTCTTTCTTGTAGATGTTATAGCTTTGAGGATTATCGATATAATCGGCATCTTTTCCATCTTCATAGATGGTTGCCTCATATTTCTTTCCTTTATCCAGGAATGAGAAATCTACTGTATATTCACGTTTGTTTTCATCGGTAATACCTCCTACAAACCAGTTTTCAGTTCCTTTTGCTTTTCTTGCTGTCACCACATAATCACCAGGTTCTGCGGATAAGATTTTTGTATCATCCCAATCTGCTGCCACATCCTTGATAAACTGGAACGCATCCATATGCTTTTTGTAGTTTTCAGGTAGGTCTGCAGCCATCTGAAGCGGCATATACATCGTTACATAAAGCGCCAACTGTTTTACCAGCGTAGTTTTTACGAAACGGTTATCTCCAGGGAAATAATAGTCAAGTTTCGTCTGGAAAATTCCCGGCGTGTAATCCATCGAACCTCCCATCCATCTTGTAAACGGAAGAACCGTCTGATGATCCGGCTTATTTCCTCCGAAAGCTTCATATTCCGTTCCACGTGCTGCTTCTGCAGAAATATAGTTTGGATAAGTACGGCTTTCTCCTGTAGGACGTACGGATTCGTGAGAATTCACCATGATTTTATAGTCATTTGCTTTTTCTGCAATTCTATAATAATGGTTAATGGTCCATTGAGAGTAATGATGTTCTCCTCTAGGAATGATATCTCCTACATATCCTGTTTTCACGGCATCATATCCATACTTATTCATGGTTTGGAAAGCTTTATCCGCCCATCTTTCATAGTTCGTGGCAGAACCAGAAGTTTCATGGTGCATGATCAGCTTGATTCCTTTTGAATGCGCGTATTCATTCAACATTTTAATATCAAAATCCGGGTAAGGAGTGATGAAATCGAAAACAAACTCTTTTGAATGTCCGAACCAGTCTTCCCAACCGATGTTCCATCCTTCGATCAGTAATCCCTGGAATCCGTTTTCTGCCGCAAAGTCAATGTACTCCTTAACTTTTGTATTGTTGGCTGCATGCTTTCCGTTTGGAGTAAGCTTAGCAAAATCTGTTTTACCCAAATGCACATTTTCAGCAGTAGAATAAGCCCATTGTGATTTTCCGATAATCATTTCCCACCAGACTCCCATGTATTTTGTAGGGTGAATGTAAGATGTATCGGTGTACTTCGTAGGCTCATTCAGGTTGAAGATCATTTTAGAATCCATTACCTGTTCTGCTTTCGGAGCTACAATAATCGTTCTCCAAGGCGTTACTGACGGAGTCTGAATATATCCTTTCGCTCCCTGTCTGTCGGCAGTCAAATGCGTTTTGAATTTATAATTCTGTGCATCTACCTCAAGATGTGAAGCCGGATAATCCAATACGGCTGCTTCTGCAACATTGATATACAATGGTTCTTTTCCTTCTTTTTTAAGCATTAAAGGAGACTGAACTGCATTTTTCACCAATGACTGGGAAGCGTTGGCATCATATGCTTTATCCCATTTTGAAGGAATCTCGGATACTTTAGTTTCCTGATACTGATACTCCTGAGAGTCGTAATCGGCAACCATCCACCATGCCTTCATATCGGTAGGGAAATCGATTTCAGAGTCTTCTTCTCTGATCACAAAGTAATTAAGGTTTTTCTGCTGTGGGAATTCATATCTGAAACCCAATCCATCATTGAATAATCTGAACTTTACCACAATACTCCTGTCTGTAGAAGCCTGGTTCAGGGTAACTGCCAGCTCGTTGTAATGATTGATATAATTTTTCTTTTCTCCTAAAACCGGCTGCCAGGTTTCATTTTTAGAGTCTCTTTTTTCATCTGTTTTTGCAAAACCGTTGTTCAGATCGTATTTTGCATCTTCTGGTTTGGCAATCTCAGAAGCGAATTTTATGGCTGTGTCTTTAAATAATCTCAATCCCAATTTAGAATCTTCCACCACTACTGCCCCATTGTATTTCAGGTTATAGTAAGGTACTCCTTCTTTCAGCTGAAAGTTCATTTCGAACTTTCCGTCCGGAGACTTTAAAGATTGGGCTTTCACACCTGTAAACATCATTGAGAGCAAAAGCGCTCCAACTGTAATTTTCTTCATAATGACTATTTATTAACTTAAAAAATAAAGTGCTGCGGTAAAGCAGCACTTTGCTTTATTTGAGTTGAGTTTGATTTACAATTTAGTAACGGTTAATTTGTAATATGCTGAATTGTGTAAATCCAGTTCAATTTTATAATTTCCTGCCTGAGAAACTTTATATCCAGGATCTCCTGTAACAGTTCCCTCTGAGCTTAAATAGGCTTGAACACCTGTTCCTGAAACCAAAGTCTGCTCTGCATCTTTTGGCTGGAACTTTATTGCCCAGTCATCATTGGCTCTGAATTTAAATACTCCTGTATTGGATAAAGCAATTGAATTGATAACATAGGTTTTGGTTGCAGGATTATAAACAAAATCCGTATCTGATCCCCATCCCGTAGGCGTTGCATCACCAATAACTCCGAAGTTGGCTAAAACTGAAGAGTAGGTATTGGCAGCCCAGTCTACTTTTAAATAATAAGTTCCTGCTGTAACAGCTTTTATGTTAACCTCTCCTGTTTCCACTAATTTCCCTGTAAAAGTACCATCATCTCCTTTATCTCCTGTATAACTTTGATTGATTGTAAACTTATACTCACTGTTAGGATTCGTAACATAAATAAAGCCTCTGTATTTATCATTCTTCTCAGGCGAAAACAAATTTGGTGAGTTCGCTGGATCCCAATCTGCATATCCTGCTGCTCCGGCATATCCTCCCGGAACATTTATTTTTGGATAGATAAGATCTGGATTTGGCTTATACCCGGTCATATTCACAGTAACTACATTAGAATAAAAGAAAGTAGTACTGTTGAGTGCAGTTCTCATTCTCACTTCAATAGGCTTAGCGGTATCAGGCGCAACATTCAGCTGCGCAAGGATGTTATTAAGCTGTAAATGAGTAAGTGAGAAAGTTTTCTGATCTGAAGGCAGATCCTGAAGTACATTTGTTGCGAAACCTGTTCCAGCTACTGCAAACTGTAGAGAATTGTTAAAACCTACACTTGGAGTAAAAGTTGGATTTTCCCAGGTAACAGTCAGCGCATTTTGTCCCGCTTTAGTTTCATCAAGTACTACAGAAGTTTTATCTGAAGTTATTTTAGCCTGTGAAGTATTATTCAACTCTATTTTATCATCCTCTTTAGAGCATGAGATAAGGTATAAACCTACCAGAGCCACTAATAAAACATTGAATATTTTTTTCATTTTTTAGTTTTTTAAATTAATAACCTGGATTTTGAGTTAAATTAGGGTTTGCCTGAAGGGCTGTTGTGGGTATTGGAAACACTTTGTAGTTATCTGAAATAGATGTACCATTTTTAACACCTCCTTTCCAAGGCCATAAATAAGAAGATCCGGTAAACATTCCATATCTGATAAGATCCTGTCTTCTTACACCTTCCAAATTCAGCTCACGTGCTCTTTCATCCAGAACAGACTGTAATGTAATTGAGCCTAATGCAGATGCTCCTGCTCTGGCTCTCACCTGATTTACATATGTTAAAGCCTGGGCTGTATTAGCTGAAGCGGCTCCTCTAAGGGCACATTCTGCATAAATAAGGTAGGCATCACTTAATCTGAATAAAGGGAAATCTGTTGATGAGAAAGCTGTGGCTCCACCTGTTCCATCAGAATTTTTATTCCAGAATTTATCTGAAGGGAAACCGTTATTCCAGGTTTTGTAATCATCCATTTCCCACTGATGTCCCTGAGTCCAGAATAATCTCGCTCTAACATCATTACTATTCTTAAGATCAGTAGCATTATTACCAAATAAGCCATACCACGCTTTTGTAGCTCTGTGTCCGGCCCATCCGTCAGTTGCTCCAAAATTTGCTAAAACCATTGTTTCTGTACTCAAGCTTCCGTTAACAAGGTAGGTTGTATTTCCATAACTTTGGCTGGAAACCGCATCTGCAATTAATGGGAAAATTATCTCTTTTGAGGTATTATTATCTGCCGAGAAATTTTTTCTAAAATTAGATTCCAATTGATATCCGCCTTCATTAATGACTTTAGTAATATAAGTGCCTGCATCATTATATCTTGCTGTTCCCGTATAAACTTCAGCATTCAAATATAGCTTTGCCAACAACATTCTCACTACTGATTTATTGGCTCTTCCGTAAGAATTAGAAAGAGGAAGCTGGGCTTCAATAGCCAATAATTCACTTTCTACATAATTGAACAAGTCCTTTCTTGAAGCTTCCGGTAATGGTGTACTTGAGTTAAAGTTATCATCTGTAACCAAAGGTCCTTTTCCAAATAAATCTATCAGATAATAATAAGAAAGCGCTCTAAGGAATCTAAGTTCATTAATAACCTGGTCTTTATTGGCATAATTTATATTGCCTTTTTTCATGATCAGGATAAGGTTGGTAGATTGTGGAATGGTATAATAAATTCTATCGTATACGTATTTAAAAAATTTATTATTACTGGTCCAGTTTGTGGTAGTGGTAAGTTGATCCAAGCCATTATCTCCCCATCTGTTTTTCATTGCATCAGCAGTAAAGTCATTCAAATTTACAATACCTCTGATAAAAGGTGATTCTCCCGCATTAGCTCCTTCTATATCAGATTTATCCGGACCTTCCACACTGGAAAGTGCGAAACTTGCATATAATCTTGAAAGTAATCCTTCAACTGCTTTGGGGTCTTGCTGTAATAGATTTTCCAGGGTCAAATCATATTTTGGTTCCGTATCCAGATCATTCAGACAAGATGTAGTAACAAAAGCCAACATAGAGGCTATTGCAATGAATTTTATTTTAAATTTAATGTTTTTCATTTCTCTAATTTTAAATTTTAGAAATTAAAATTGAAACCAAGTGTATATATTCTTGGTCTTGGATAAAAATTGTTATCAATAGCATTAAAATTTTCAGGATCTTGTCCTTTATATTTTGTGATAACAAACGCATTACTTACAGAACCGTATATTCTAACATTCGTGCTACCAAACATATTTTTAACAAGATATCCAATTGTAGCATTGTCTAATCTTAAGAATGAGGCATCTTCCAAAAAGAAATCAGAAAAATAGGTATTGTCTGTCAAATTCATAAACGGTGAATTTGCTGTATAATTCAGAACATTATTCAAAGCAACATCGTTTTGCGGAACCGCGTATGATTTAAAGCCTTGTGCAAGTTTTCTTGAGTTAAATACCTTACCTCCTATCTGTCCTCTGAAATTAGCACTCAAGTCCCAGTTCTTGTAATTCAGGGTAGTACTGAATCCGTAAGTCCAGTTCGGTCTTAAAGCCGTATAATATCTGTCATCGTTATTGATTTTACCATCACCGTTTCTATCAACATATACATCTGGTAAAGGATTTCCTGCACTGTCATATACCTGCTGGAATACCCAAGCGGAATAAGGTTGATACCCCTCCACATGATATGCCAGCTGTGTTCCTGTACCTACAGGAAGACCTCCATCCTGCGCAAGAAGAACCGATTCCAGTTTCGTTACCTTTCCTTTATTATAAGATATATTTCCAGAAATACTCCAGCTCAGGTCTTCTCTTTTTATAGGAGTAAACGTTAAGTTGGCTTCAAATCCTCTGTTATTCATTTCTCCTACATTATCAACAAAGCTGTTAGTTAACCCCTGTCCTGGTGGTATAGATCTTCTTGCCAGAAGATTTGTAGTTTTTCTGTCGTATACATCAAAGCTACCTGTTAGCATCCCATTTTTCAGGATTGTGAAATCTAAACCTCCGTTGATTGTTGTGGTTGTTTCCCATGTAAGATTTTCATTAAAAGGAAGTGCACTATAAGTTCCTATTGCAGGAAAGTATTGGGAGTTTGTGCTTCCAATCTGGAACAACGGTCTTGATGGATAGAACCCTACAATACCGGTAATATCCTGTTGTCCTGTTTTCCCCCATCCCAATCTAAGCTTAAGCTCTCTAACTGAAGAAACATCCTTCAGGAAGTTCTCTTCATTCACTTTCCATGCAAAACCTACTGCCGGAAAGTACCCCCATCGGGAATCTTTTTTGAACAGTGAAGATGCATCTGCTCTGAATGTAACAGTAAATAGGTATTTATTTAAAAGATCAATATTAGATCTGGCAATAAATGATTGCAGATTTAATTCATTTAAATATTTATCTTCCGGATTCAGGAATGGTAATACAATCGGAACTCTTAAACCTGTGCTTGGATCCCCGTCATCATATTTATAACGGTCTTTATCGCCTTCATTTCTAAAATTCTGATATGAATATCCACCCTGGATCAGGAAATTAGAGATAAATCCTGAAAGCTTTTTGTTATAGACCAAATAAGCATCCATCGTTTTATTGGAAATATTTTGTATTTCACGATAATCAATACCTGGATTAAAAACGTAAGGTGCTGAGCCATCTGTAGGCAATCTGTAAGTTTGTATTGCGTTATTACCAAATATTGTTTTAAGATCAGATTTTGATGATTCCAATCCTAAATTCAATACAGCCCTAAGATCCGGTAAAAAATGCATTTTATAATCAAACTCAACATTTCCTAGAAATTTATTAACCCTTTGAGGCGCAGAACGCTGCAATAAAGCTGCTACAGGATTATCCTGTCCAATCTTTTTGTAAGGGTTATTATTATTATCAATATTCTGATAATATCCTCCGAAGTCAACTCCATATGGAAGATTATTGGAATAAATCGGTAAAGTAGGATTAATATTAATAGCACCACCAATGGCTGCACCTGCGTCAATAGCATTTAAGTCGGAAATAATCCCTTTTGCGTTAATATCAACTTTTAAATGGTTATCAAAGAAAGTAGGTGTTATTTTTAAAGACCCTGAAAACCTTTCATAATCACTGGTCTTTACAACTCCCTCTGTTCTATTATATCCCAATGATAATCTGATTGGAAGTTTTTTGAATAAGTTTCCTGAAATACTTAAGTTATTATCACTGGAAACAGATGTTCTATAGATCGCTCTTTGCCAGTCGGTATCATATATTTGCCCCGGAATTGTAGGATTGTCCGGACTTCCACCTACTCCCAATCTGTAGTTGTACTGAGGATAGTATGTATTGATGTAGTTTACAAAGTCTGAAGACTTCATTACGTCCATATACTTTGTTACTTCACCTACCGATACATTGGTACTTAAGTTAATTTTCAGCTTCCCACCTCCCTTTTTAGTTGTAATAATTATTACACCGTTTGAGGCACGGGAACCATAAATAGCGGTAGCTGAAGCATCTTTCAAAATCGAGAAAGATTCAATATCATTCGGGTTTACCAGATTCAAAGGGTTTCCAACACCAGCAGGATTACTGGAATCAAGAGGAACTCCGTCAATTACAATCAATGGATTATTCTGGGCATTCAGGGAAGCTCCACCTCTGATCCTGATGTTTGGTTTTGAATCCGGAGAACCTCCATCGTTAGTAATTCTTACACCGGGAGCTTTACCGTTGATTAGCTGATCTGCAGATACGATAGCTCCTTTATTAAAATCTTTCTCAGAGACAGCAGTGATAGATCCTGTCAGGTCCGATTTCTTTTTAGCCCCATATCCAATTAATACAACCTCGTCAATCTTCTTCTCCTGAGGAAGAGAATCTTTTTTCTGCGCGTGCATTACTGTACTGGCCAGTAAAAAAGCGGGCGCGATTTTTAATACTGTTGTAAAATTCTTCACAATCTTATTTTTTTATAGTTTCGTTTTTTTAGTCATGTTCAGGCCTCAAGCCAGACTCGCAATTTAAAAAAAAATTAGAATTATTATAAATTTAATATAATTTTAGTTAAAATTATGTATATTACGAAACCGATTTTAGTTAGTTTTTTAGGATACAATATTTTACAACGTCTTATGCATTACATAACATTTGTTTTAATTTAAGAAAATGTTAAACAATTGTTTAACTTAATTTGGTGTTCGGCCCTTAAAATTTGTATTCTGCAGCATAATAACACCACCAATAGCGGTATTCAACAGATATTCCTTATCTTTGCAGTCAAAACTTTACTATAAATGTCAAACAGAAAGATGATTACGGCAGCTTTGCCTTACGCAAACGGGCCGGTTCATATAGGACATTTGGCAGGTGTTTATATTCCTGCGGATGTTTACGCAAGATTTCAGAGAAGATTAGGAAAAGATGTAGCGTTTATCTGTGGTTCAGATGAGCATGGGATTCCTATCACCATAAGAGCTAAAAAAGAAGGAGTAACTCCTCAGGATATCGTGGACAAATATCACGAAATCATCAAAAAGTCTTTTTCTGATCTGGGAATTTCATTTGATGAATATTCCCGAACAACATCTAAGAAGCATTATGAAACCAGCCAGGATTTCTTCAAGGTTTTATACGAGAAAGGAAAATTCACGGAAGAAGTTTCTGAGCAGTATTTTGATGAGCAGGCAGGAGAATTCCTTGCTGACCGTTATATTGTAGGAACTTGCCCTAATTGTGGTAACGAAAACGCTTACGGAGACCAGTGTGAGAAATGTGGCTCTACCCTTTCTCCTTCTGAGCTGATCAATCCGAAATCAATGCTTAGCGGAAATGTTCCTATCCTTAAAGAAACAAAAAACTGGTATCTTCCATTAAATGAATACGAAGACTTTTTAAATGAGTGGATCATTGAAGGTCATAAAGACGATTGGAAGCCTAACGTATACGGACAGGTTAAATCTTGGTTAAATGACGGTCTTAAGCCTCGTGCCATGACCAGAGACCTGAACTGGGGAGTTCCGGTTCCTCTTCCGAATGCTGAAGGAAAAGTATTATATGTATGGTTTGATGCTCCTATCGGGTATATCTCTTTCACCAAAGAATGGGCAGAGAAAAACGGAAAAGACTGGAAAGACTACTGGCAGAGTCCAGAAAGTGATCTGGTACATTTTATCGGAAAGGATAATATTGTATTCCACTGTATTATTTTCCCTTCGATGATGAAAGCACACGGAGATTATATCATGCCGGCTAATGTTCCTGCTTTTGAATTCCTGAACCTTGAGAACGATAAGATCTCAACATCAAGAAACTGGGCAGTTTGGGCTCATGAATATGTGGAAGACTTCCCCGGACAGCAGGATGTTTTAAGATATGCGCTTCTTTCATCTGCTCCGGAAACAAAGGATAATAACTTTACATGGAAGGATTTCCAGACTAAGAATAATTCTGAGTTAGCTAATATTTTTGGCAACTTCATTAATCGTGTTGCAGTATTAATTAACAAAAACTTTGAAGGAAAAGTTCCTGAAGGAGATGTAAATGCACCAGAATTAGAAGAAATCAGCAAAAGAGCTGTAGAAATCAGAAACTCTCTTGAAAATTATGAATTCAGAAATGCATTAACAGCATTTATGAATCTTGCAAGATTTGGAAATCAATACTTGCAGAATGAAGAGCCTTGGAAAACGGTTAAAAATGACATTGAGAAAACCAAAAATACATTATTTATTGGAGCTCAAATTTCAGTTGCACTAGCAAATTTAGCTGAACCATTTTTACCTTTTACAGCACAAAAATTATATGAAATTTTTAATGTAGAACAAAAAACATGGTCTGAAGTTGAGAATTCAAAAGTATTAATTGAAGCTGGCCATTCAATAATGGCTAATGCTCCAATTTTATTCTCTCAAATTTCGGACGATGTCATCGAGGCTCAGATCCAAAAACTGGAAAACACAAAACAAAACAATAAAAAAACAAACCCTAACGCAAACCCTATGAAAGAGGAGATCACGTTTGATGACTTTACTAAAATAGACCTTAGAACAGCAACCATTTTAGAAGCTGAAAAAGTAGAAAAAGCAGACAAATTATTAAAGCTTACTGTAGATACAGGGGTAGATGTAAGAACTGTTGTTTCCGGAATTGCAGAAAGTTTCACTCCTGAGGAATTAATCGGGAAGCAGGTAATGATCCTTCTGAACCTTGCCCCAAGAAAAATCAGAGGAATTGAATCTCAGGGAATGTTATTATTAACAACAAAACCAGACGGAAAATTATCTTTCGTTACACCGGACGACAGCAATGTTGAAAACGGTATTGAAATCGGATAATGACCATCTTTATAAGATCACAGGCTGTTTCTCTGGAAGCAGCCTTTCTTTTATCTACAGCTTATGGTTAACAAAAATGTTTTAAGAAAGCTTTCCAATCTGGAATTAGAAGGATATTTAAAAGAAGGCAACCGCTTTGTTCCGGAGGCTGTTCAGGCAGCTTTGGAAATTCTGGAAGAAAGAGGATGGGTTTTCAGCGAGCAGGAAAAAACGGCTGTTCAGCAGTTGATTCAACGTAAAAAAGAAGAAGAGAAAGCAAAACATGCAGAAGAAGTAGAGGTCTGGAAAGATTATATTACAGAAGATCCGGATGCTATCAGGCTTTATTCACGAATGACTATTTTTGTCAGCAGTATTCTTTTCAGTACAATTCCCGGAGCTATTCTACTCGCGTTTAATTTAATCAAACTCAAAAAATACTTTCCTGCGTTTCTTACGGTGGTATTTGGCTTCCTTTTTTTAATATTTCAGAAGTACGTTCTGGTTTCTCATTTTAATTTTGGTACAACTTCCCGATACAGTCCCGAAATTGGGGTCATTGCAGCAGGAGCTTTGGGTTTACTTGTCATCAGCGTTTTAGTAACTCCTCAAAAACTCCCTTACCGTGCAAAATCCTATGTATTTCCGGTAATTTTATGTGCAGTAACTGTTGTTATGATGTATTTCTATTTCCCAGAATGGTTTTCTTTTTATCCGCTGGCAACGGTTATCAATATATTCAGACAATAATTAAGAAGCTGATTCCCGCTATCCACTTTTACTCCTCGCTCCCGGCCGTCACCCTGAGCGTAGTCGAAGGGCCTGTTCTTTGCTGCGGGGTAACCGTTTCTATCGGGGCTAGGATAAGTACAAAAAAAGTCATCCCGGTGTACAGAATGACAATGTATGAATTCGTGAGATTGCTTCGCTTTCAGCTCGCAATGACTTGTTATAAATTATTTTTTGGTCAGCTTTGCCAGGTAAGAATCTTCATCTTTCAACACTCTTTCTATTTTGAAGCCATTATTTGTGGCAGCATTTTTCAAGGTATTGAAGTCCAGATACAACCAGGTGATCGGTTCTTCAGATTCGCCTTTATAATGAACCACATAATCCAGCTCGCCATAATATCCGCCTGCAGGAATGTATACTCCGCCATCTTTATCACGATCAAACATATACAGGATATCCGTACTGTCAATTAAAACCTGTCCGCCATCATTCAATAAAGTATGCAGTTTCTGAAGATAGGTATCTATTTTTGCCAGGCTTTCAAAAACTCCGGTACCATTCATCAATAGTAAAATCGTATCAAAAGTCTCTCCTGAAAAGTCAAGCATATTCTCACAAACTGCTTTTTTAATGCCTCTCAGCTTGCAAACTTCAACAGATTTGGGTGAAATATCCAATGCGGTAACCTCAAGATTTCTTTCATTCTGAAGGTATAAAGAATGAGAACCTGCACCCGCCCCGATATCCAGAACTTTTCCGTTGGATAAATGCAGTGCTTTCTGCTCAATATCATTCATTTCTTCAAAATCTCTGAATAAATAATCCACCGGAAGTTCATCCAGCTCAGAAATTGACGTTTCAGTCTGCAGATCCTCCGGATTTTCATTGTGGTAATAATCCCAGATCGCTCTGCCCATTAAATCTTTCATAGTGCAAAGATAGTAGTTCAATGTTCAAAATTCAAAGTTTTTGATGGAATGTTGCGGGTTTCGAGGTGCGGGTCACGAGTTTCGAGGTACAAGATTCGGTGTTCCTGTAACCTTAAACCTTAAACCTTGAACCATGAACTTTAAACTCTCAAACTCCCCCTAAATCTACTCCATCGATTCCTTCTCCTTATGTCTGTCAGCCTGAGATTCGTTTTCTGCTACACCTGCCTTCCAGTAAGAATAGGCGTACAATTCCTGTGAAGTCCAGTTTTTCTCTTTTCTTAGATAAGTTCGGATTTCTTTTACACTTGAAAACTCACAGGCAACGTAACCGAATTTTGAAGTTTCAGGGATCTCAATACTTTTTACCGCATGGGTAATTTCACTGCTGATCTGAGGCTGCGCATTGTGCAGCCACTTAAAATCAATCTGTGCTTTAGTTTCAAGCAGCTGTTCGTCTTCTTTTCCATGAACTTCAATAATACAGGTTCCTTTTGCTGTTTCGGGAAGTGTTTCCAGAATAGCGCTGATCACCGGAATGGCCGTAGCATCACCGGCCAGCAGGTACCAATCTGCTGCAGGGTACAGCTCTTTACCTTCCATGCGCATCATCACTCCCAGTTTGGAGCCTGCTTCAGCTTCTCTTACCCATCTGGAAGCAGGTCCGCCGTCTCCATGATCTACAAAATCGATGATCAGCTCATTTTTTTCCAGATCAATTCCTCTGTGGGTATAGGTTCTGATGGAAGGAGCCACATCTTTTGGCGGATACACCCACTGATGGTTTTCATCCAGCGTCGGAAAATGAATCTCATTGAGACCAGCCGGAGGAACTGCAATTTTATTATTATCACCCACCACCGTATTTTTGAATACCTGAACTTCCGGCGAGTAGAGATACACTCTGATAAAATGGTCAGTAATGTATTCTTTTCTGGTGACTTCGGCAACGATCTGCCCTGTTGAAATTTTAGCCATAACTGATTTTTTAAATTAAAATCCGGTTTCCGATCAAACTCAGAAACCGGATTTGAAATACAATATGTTTTCAGATCAGGGTATTTTAAATCCCGATCATTTTTTTAAAATTCAAAAGTGTAGGAAAGGTTGAATGTTCTTCCTCTTCCTTTATAATTAAACAATTCCGGAAGTCCGTAAGTAGCATATAAAACCTGAGAACGTTTGCTCCAGATCGTCTGGTAATCGGTATTAAACAGGTTCTGAATTCCTAAGTTGAATTTTCCCCAGTTGAAACGGTATCCCATCATCAGATCTGAGGTATTGTAGCCCTCAACAACATTATTAAGCTCGTCTTTCTGCGTGAAATTCTGTAACGACTGGAATCTGAATGACCAGTTCTTAATATTATACCCGATATACGTCACCAATTTTGAAGGGGAAGCATTGTAAATTTCCTGCTTCTGCCATTCTCCTTCCTTGTCTACCTCAGATTTGATCAAAAGTCCGCTGGCACCGAAATACACTCCATTGCTTAAAGAATAGGAAACCTCAGCTTCAATTCCCATGTTTCTTAATTTCAAATCATTCACAAGAATCTGGAACGTCTTTTTATCTACAGCAACGGTTTTGTCTGAATTACTCAAAAATCCGGCAATCTGCGCTCTTAAACCTCCTCTGTTCACACGGTATCCTACTTCAAACTGATTGGTTTTGATAGCCTGAAGCGGTTGTTCTTTCACATTGATACTGGATACTACATCCCAGTTTGTTCCTACCAATTTGTACTGTCCTATTCCATAAAATTTGGCAGGATCTGCTAAGCTTGCTCCCTGGGAAAATGTTCCCCAAACCTGATGCTGCTCATTGAATTTATATAATAAACCTGCATTAGCTAAAGTCACATTATAAGAACTTTCACCTCCCGGAATTGCAGATGCTGAACTTCCATACCCCATAGCAATCTGTGTCTGCTGCTCTGAGCCTACAAAGTCATCCATTTTTACATTGATATGCTGATAACGGATTCCTGCATTCAATTGTAATTTCGGCAGAATATTATATTTTGCCTGAACATATCCTGCATAGCTCTGTGAATGATTGGTCGGATATCTTCCCAAGCTGTACTTTGTTTCATTCACTAAACCACCGCTGGACATTGTTTTGGCAATATCATAAACAGATTGTGTTCCTTCAAATTTTTCAAAATCGAAGTCTGCTCCATAGGTAACGTTCAGGCCTCTCCATGATTTTGACAATAAAGCTTTAATCCCGGAATAATAAGTATCCTGCTGAGAAGAAGACATATAAGGTATTTTTCCCGTCTGTAAGGTCACATTTCCCGGGAATGGATAGAATCCTAATTTTTCACCTCGGGTAGCCAATTGCACATATAAATCCTGGCCGCCTAAAATTCCGTTTGCGTTATAAGCTACAGTTGCCATATAACGTTCTGTACCTACATTTTTATCAGATGAAAACCCATCTCTCATTTCGAGTAATGAAGCATTTTTTGTTGTAAATGCACTCAGATTTTCACCTAAAAATAAACTTCTGTCTCCATTAAATTTAGAATTGTAATACTGAACAGAGGCTGTTATTTTATGTTTATTGTTAAACTGATATCCTCCGGTAGCCAGGATATCAATAGACTGATTATACTGAAGGTCAGTCTGGGTAATATCGGTAAAAAGCTGTTTCTGATCTGCTCCATACACTCCACCATTCTGCTGATAAGCTACTCCCAGTCTTCCGAAAAACTTATCTCCTTTAGCCGCAATAGACTGAGCAGCACGGAAGTCATGGTCATCTTTTCCCATAAATCCTGTACGTACACCCAGTTCAGTTTCACCGCTGATTCCTTTTTTGGAAGGTGTTTTTGTAATGATATTGATAATACCACCGGTAGCATTACCTCCATAAATTGAACTTGCTCCTGAAAGCACTTCAATTCTTTCGATATTAAAAGGATCAATAGCATCCAGCTGACGGCTGATCGCACGGATACTGTTCAGAGAAACGCCGTCTATCATCACCAGGGCAGAACGTCCTCTCATATTCTGACCATAATTAGTTCTTCCCTGCGGACCAATATCCATGGAAGGTATCAGAATTGATAACATTTCTTTGATCGGAACTCCGCTTTTGGCCTGTTCCTGAATCTTTTCTTTCTGTACTACCCAGACCGTTCCCGGAACTTCAGAGATTTTTGTAGGTTTTCTGGAGGCTACGATTACCACATCTTCAATACCTTTAGAGGCAATAGAATCTTTTACGGTCTGGGAAAGCATCAATCCCGAAACCAAAAGACCTATGAACGCGTACTGCTTTTTCATTCTTTCTATTCAACGTTTTATAATCTTGCAAAGATAATTCTTATTTAGAAAGAATAAAAATAATAAAATAGGAGATTTTTCTTTTTTTTATGGAAGGAGGAAGTTATTGATGACCTGTAAATCAAGACAAGTTCTAAGAACCTCTTTTGGAATAAAAATGTTAAATTAAAACAAATAGTTATAAATCGTCTTTTAGAACTTCCTTCTTCCAGCATCCAGCTTCCCTAGCAAAAACGTAAAATCCCAGCCCAACGAAGGACCAGGATTTTACTGGTAAAAACAAGGTTTCTTTTTATACTGCAGGTCCTGCAGCATCTTTTATTTCTTCTAATATTTTTTTTCTTTCGCGAAGTCTTCTTCTCGCTATGACCGATTTACCGCCAAGAACTCTTACAAATCTGAAATATTGGAATCGTTTTGCCCCGAAATGATGAGTCGCAACATAAATCAGTACTCCCAATCCGACTAAAATAATATATCCGAATATCTTCTTGGTGGCAATGATAATGGCATTAAGCTGAATGACTTTCATATTGGCTGCTACATTCTGAGGAGTCACCGTCATTCCGTCCATATAAACGGCAAGATCTCCTATTGCCATCACCTGAAAACGGTATTGAAACCAAGAGTACAGGGTCGAAAAGATTCCTACAGCGAGGAAAGTTCTCCAAACCAGAACAAGTCCGATAGCTGCCAGCATTTCATCCATTTCAAGCTTATCCAGCGTATAAAACCATACGGAAATAAACAGTGAACACATTCCGTAGCCTTTTAAAAACATGGGCAGATACCAGTTGTCATAACTAAACTCCAGCACCATGGAAAAGTACATAATAATAGCATATCCAACCATGGCGGCAAAACCGGAAAAAATATACATTTTCAATGGCTTTTCTTTTTTAAACCAGAAAATAGCAAGAGCTCCGGCTAAGATAATTCCGGGGATCATCAGTAGACTCAGCCTGGTATTGGTCAATTGATCATATCCCAAAACTCCTACCGCAAACGTATTCTGAATAGAAGCTGTTCCCAGAAACATTCCCAGCCAGAAAAGCATGAACAAACCGTGCTGCACATTATTTTTTGTGAAAATTTTAAACGAAAGGTAGGGGCGTTTTAAAGTCAGCTGACGGATAGAAAGCAGTGCAAAGCTGACAAAAGCTGCAATACTTCCATAGATGATGTTCCTGGAGTTGAACCAGTCCTGCTGTCTTCCAAATGAATACACATAAGCCGAAAACATGAATGTTGAAATGAAAAGCAAAATACTCAGCCAGTCAATATAATGTAGCGGTACTTTTAATGCAAAATATTTGTCATGCATAAAAATCCAGTGTATCAATGCTAAAATAAAGCATAAAACTGCTGTGAGCAGATAGAACTGCTGCCAGTTGTAAAGAAGAGCAAACTCAGCGGCATAATAGGTTGCCACCTGGTTCATGACAAGGACGAAGGTATAGAAAGCTCCGTAAAATACTCCACGATTTCCGATCATAACCATTAATGGCAGAAACAGTTCTATGGTAACCATCATTTTCATAAAGCCAATCATTAAAGAAGTAAAAATAAAAATCATTGGCTGTAAAGTAGTCCCGTTCACATAGCTCAGCAACCCTAAAAGTACCAGAAGCAACACCATTTTGTCCCTTACTTTGAATCTCATTTTGATTCTCAGGACAACAGGCATGCAAGCTCCCATCCCAATGGTAGTGGCGTAATTGGCCCACATAAAATATTCTGTCATGGCGCCGGTACCACTTACCAGAGAACTGATATTTCCCGTATACACCCCGCCGATGGGCATTACCACGGCAAGCAGTAATACAATCAGCAGCAGCTGTACGGGTTTAGGTACCCAATCGCTATATAATCCTTTGTTGTACATGATTTTTTAGGGAATAGATTTCAGATATCAGATGGCAGACTTTCAACATTCAGCGTTAGCTTTCCATACGCATAATACCCGGCATCTGATATCTTTCATCTTTTAGTCTTTATTAATATTCACATTCATATTCATTCCGGCGCTCAGCTTATCCAGATCTTCTTTTTTGTTGGAAGCTGTAAACTCAATTCTTACAGGGATTCTCTGTTGTACTTTGATAAAGTTTCCGGTAGAATTGTCTGTAGGCACGCTTGAGTATCTTGATCCGGTAGCCGCTGAAACAGCAGTCACAATTCCTTCGAATTGTTTCCCTCCTAAAGCATCCGCTGTCATAGAAATTTTTTCTCCTACTTTGATATTCGGCATCTGGCTTTCCAGGAAATTGGCAGTTACCCACTTCTGGCCGTTCAGAACGATTGTCGCAACCTGCTGTCCTGGTTGGATGAGCTGGCCTTCAGAAATAGTTCTTCTTCCCATTACTCCATCATAAGGCGCTGTAATCACAGTATACGAAAGATTGATCCTCGCCATATCCAAAGCAGATTTTGTTCTTTTAATTTCAGCATCATTGATTCCCAATCTGCTTTTTACTTCAGTTGTAGAAAGGTTTGCAGATTGCTTTTGATTGACTAAGGTTTCATAAGCAGCCTTCTGAGCATCATATTCTGTCTTCACCTGATCATATTGTTGTCTCGTAACGGCTTCGGCTGCCAAAAGATTTTTATATCGGTTTAAATTCTGTTCGGCATTCCACAATCTTGCTTTTGCTCCTGCAATATTGGACTGCATCACGTTGATATTGTTGGAAACCGTGTTCACAGAAGAGCTTGTAGCTGTTTTTTGAGCCATAGCATTCTGATAAGCGGCTTCAGCCTGTCCCAGTTGCGTAAGAATTTCACGGTCGTCAAGGATGACCAAAGTATCTCCTTTTTTTACACGCTGATGTTCAATAAACTTAATTTCTTTGATATAGGCAGAAACTCTGGTATTGATAGGATTGATGAATTCTTCTACCTGTGCCGCTTCCGTATAGGTTTTGCTTCCGATATGGAAATATTCGCGTATTAACCAGAATAATCCGAAACCGATCACCAGAAAAACGATGATATTGGATATAATGGCTCTGATTTTATTGGTTTTATTTTTCTTTTTCTTATTCTCTGCAGCAGATGCTGCCGGAGTAGGTGTTGTATTTTGAGTAGTTTGTCCCTTGTTTTCCATTGTGTTGATTTTCAGTTTTAAATTAAAGTGTTCCTGTAGATTTCAAAAGGTTGTAATACTGATATAAAACATTGATTTCAGCATTGGCATAATCGAGCTCTGCCTGCAGTTTCTGGTTCTGTGCATCAATCATTTCCGCCTGCACGGCCAGCTGATTCAGATATTTGGCTTCCGTAATCTTGTAGTTTTCTTCCGCCAGTCTTTTGGAATCATTCAGAATATCTGCCTGCTGAATCGCTTCCTGATATTTGGTATAGGCAGCATTCACTGCCATATCTACATTCTGCTGCACCAGAGTCATGGCATCATTTGCCTGATTCTTTTGCAGTTCTCCTAATTTTACTTTTTCTTTTGTTTTATAGAGAGTATCAATGTTGTAACTCAGAGAAACCCCAGTCTGCCAGCCCCCTGAGTACATATCCAAAACAGGATTTCTCGTAGTAATTGGTCTTTGAAGCGTATATCCACCAAATCCGGCCAGCGTAGGTGAATTGTCTGTTTTGATGATTTCAATATTCTTATCTGCTACCGCAATGTTTTTTTGAGCAGATTTCAGCAAAGGATTGCTTTCGTGTGCAAGATCTGTGTAGTACTCCATACCTATTCCTGCTTCTTTATTCTCCAGACTTTCAGTAGGCACAATCTCCGTGTCAGAAGATAATCCTAAGGCAATATTCAGATTATAATTAAGGATTTTTTTATTGTTGGTAAGGGTAAGAATCCCCTGATCCAGGTTTTTGATGGCCAATTCTCCACGAATCACTTCGTTTCGGGTTACCATTCCCTGCTGATAAAACTTCTGGATATTTTTCAGACGTTCCAGAGCCAGTTTTTTGTTATTCTGAAATACTTCTTCCTGATTGATGATTTTATAGACATCCAGATAATTGGAAATCACTAAAAATTTCACATCCTGTTTATTTTTCTCTAAATCCAGTTCCGAAAGTTGTTCGCGAAGCCCTGCCATTTCGATGGACTTATTCACCAATCCTCCTTTGAAGATCAGCTGTGTTGCCTGTACCGCATACGAACTTCCGTAATGCGGCATCGGAACGTTTGTAGAATTCGAAAAATCTTTATCAATGGCTACTGCATCTCCTAAATAGAACTGGCTTGTAGAAGCTGTAATTGTAGGAAGTTTCTGAAGCTTAACCACATTGGTGTTCTGCTTTGCAATATCAATATTCTGTGCGGAGACTTTGAGCTGCTGGTGATTCTGAACAGCGAGTTCCGCCACCTCACCTGCGGTCATCTGTTTGATCTGTTGTGAAAAAAACAGCGCAGGAAAAGCTGCTATCAATACTGATAGTGCTGTTTTTATTTTCTTTGTCATTTTACCTTGTTTTACAGATGCAAAGTTAGGTCAGCAACAAAATCAATCAAATGTTTGATTTTTGGAAAAAGATGTTCAAATGTAAGATTTTAATTTTCGAACTGATGTCTGTACTGTCTAGGGCTTACCTCAAGATGCTTCTTAAAAAAATGAGAAAATGAGTATTGATCGCTGAATCCGAGAATTGAGGAAATCTCCGAAACCGGTTTATTGGAAGAGTTTAAGAGCACTTTCGCTTCATTAATAACAATTAAAGCAATGATCTGACTTGCAGATTTTCCCGTAATGGTCTTTACTACAGAAGAAAGATGTCTGGTTGTAATTGACTGCCGTTCGGCATAGAATTCAACGGTTCTTTCAGTAAGATGATGCTCTGCAAGATCGGTAAGAAAGACAAATACAATTTCTTCCTGTCTGGACATCTGGTTCATAGAGCTGTTATCCTCCTTGGAAATAATTCCTGCCATCTGATAGCAGAAAACAGAAAAAAGGTGCTCTACCATTTCCTTCTTATAAAGCATTTCGGTATCAGAATCCAGGATATATTTCAGGAAATTGACGCTTTTCCAAACGACTTCCATTTCGTCTTCAGGAAAAGGAACTCCTTTATTCATCTGCTGTCTGAAATATCGGTAAGTAATCAGACGATTAAATTTTAATGATAAGGCAGAAATAAATTCTCTTTTATAAGAAACCATCCTCGACTGAAAGTCAGCCGTTACTCCTACCACTTCATAAATAGTTTGGGGATCGGTTACCATAAACATGTTGGCAGAAACCTCCAGATCACTGAAGTGCTGGCGAAGTTTTATAGTTCCTGATTTAATAAATATAAATGCAGGATTTTCGGGACGAAACGGTTTACCTACAGCTATTCGCTCGAAAATATTCCGTTCCGTAAAAATATCGACGCCAAATTTTTCCAGGGCAGACATAAGACAAATGTAAGCAATCTTACCAGTGATTACAAAATTTTATTATTTTAGCAGGAATCCAATTTCCCTTTAGTATGAGAAAGGTTGATCTATTATTTGCAGAATACAGTAAAAGCCATAGAAACCCGACCAACAAGTTCATTCACTGGATTTGTGTACCCTTAATTTTCTGGACGATTCTGGGGTTCGCCTCCCTGATTCCTTCCCCTCATTTCTGCGCTTCCTATTTCGGATGTGCCAGTATCGTAAGCCTTATTGTGATTATTCTGATCACCCTTTTCTATATAAGGCTGTCTTTATTGATCGCTGTTATCATGATCGTGGTCATGCTCATGATGGAACATTTCATCTATCTGGCCAATATCAGTTTCGGAAGACAATCATGGATGGTTTACCTTTCTGTGTTTATCATCACATGGATTTTTCAGTTTATTGGGCATAAAATTGAAGGAAAAAAGCCTACTTTCCTTAAAGATCTCCAGTTTCTTCTGATAGGACCCATATGGCTTTTAGGCTTTGTTCTTAAAAAGACAGGAATCAGATATTAATCTTCCAGCGCATATACCGCAAAACTGGCCAGCCAGTGATCCCCGCCATAATTTCCCTGAAAAAGTAATGGTAATCCATTATTGAGAAATACATCAGCTGTTTTCTTAAAATCTTTTTTCAGGGGATGATTAGCGGGAAGTGCATTTGAGATTCCTTTCATACACCATGCTTTAGAAAAAGATAGCCCTACAAGATGAACGGTTTGGTAATCGCTCAGATCACTTACTACAGGAATTTTTTCAACATTTTCAAGACTTCTCTTTTCGTAGAAAGCATTCAGCCACTGTACAAATTCTTTTTGAGGAAGCACTCTTCGCATCAGGTCTGCAATTTCAAGACTTGGCGAAAAGAAATCGGATCCGTCCGGTTCCAGATAAGCAGGTGTTTTCAGTTCTTTCAAGAAAAAGTATTTTGCCTTTTCCGTCAACTGGCTTTCAAACTCCTTATCTTTATTGGCTCTGGCCCAATCGATGGCAAAAGACATGGCAAATGCCGTGTTAGGATGAACTCCGGTTCTGTTAGGATATGTTTGCTTTGGAAGATAAGTTTTCCATGATTTCAGGATCTGATCTGTCAGCGGTTTCAGATTTTGGTGCCATATTTTAGCTTTCGGATGATCCCAGGTTGTGAGTTCTTCATCTAGTTTTAAGATCCACGCCCAGCCATAGGTTCTTTCAAAAGTTCCTGTCAGCTGATATTTTGTAAAGTAATCTGCTTCTGTCTGAAGTTTTTCTTTTTGAAATGATTCATCCAGAATTTTTTCAATCTCTTTGGCATTGGAGAGATTGGGTTTCGTTTTCAAAAGTCTGGTCAGCATCCAATGACCGTGAACAGAGCTATGCCAGTCGAAACATCCATAAAAACTAGGGTGAAGATCTTTTGGAGTCAAAGGAACTTCGCCTGCATTATTGATGATATGGGCAGTTTTATTAGGATATTCCTGCTTGATACAGTGAAGAGGCTTGTCGGATAATTTCATTGCCATTTCGTCTGTAAGTTTCGGAGCTTCCTGGGCATACATCAGAAATGGAGAAAACGCTAATGCTAAAAGACTTTTTTTCATGAATTAAAAATAGAAATTATTTACCAGTCTCAGCAATTTTCAGATTGGTTTTACAGCGAATTATTTTTAAATTTTAATCAATCTTACCTTATAATCATTTTTGAGCACACTTTTTGATCATACCCATAAAAAACTAATTAACCCATGAAAAAAATTATTTTCCTGTTATCAGGTCTTATTCTAATCAACTGCAGCAAATCAGGCGGCGAAAAACACGAAGCGAAAGCCGACATGATGGAAGTTATAACCGAGGATAAAGCGCCTTCTTCCGCAGCTTCATATTCACCAATTTCTGTTTCCGAAAAGCTGGTATCTGATGAAAATGGAACCAACAAAGATGTTCACCCCTCAAAGAAAACAGATACAATCTCCAAAAAAATCATCAAAAACGGAGATATGAAGATTCAGGTGGGTGATATTAAAAAAACACAGAGCCAGGTTAATGAAATCATTAGAAAAAACAATGCTTATATCCAGAAAGAAGAATTTCAAAATACGGATATGGATGATAACCTTAGTCTGATTATCCGTGTACCTCATAAAAATTTTGATGCTCTGATCAATTCTTTTTCAGATGGCGTAGGAACTGTTTTATCTAAAAATATTTCATCCAATGATGTCACAGAGGAATATACCGATGTAGCGATAAAGCTGGCCAATAAAAAGATATATCTGGAAAAATACCGTGATATGCTTAGAAGTGCTGCTACCACAAAAGATATGCTGGAAATTCAGGAAAATATCCGTGAACTGGAAGATGAGATTGATGTGGCCGAAGGCAGACTTCGTTTTATTGATGACCGGGTAAATTACAGTACTCTGAATTTGAATTTATACAAAGAAAAAGTGAGAAGTTCCGCCACTTCAAAAATAGGTTTTGGAAGCCGTTTTGTAGATTCGGTAACGGAAGGCTGGAACAGTTTTGTAAGCTTTATGCTTGGAATCATTTCTCTGTGGCCTTTCTTTTTGCTTATTCCTGTTATTATTTTTATTTGGAGGAAATGGAGATCAAAGAAAAAGGATTAAAATTAACTTATTAAAAATCCGGGCATCTTCGATGCCCGGATTTTCACTGCATTATCTACAATTTAACTATTAAAATATTCTTTTACTGTTTCGAGGACCTTTTCATCTGCCATTTTCTGTGAGGTTCCCAATGTAATTTTCAAATCTCTGAACTGAGCCGTATCATGAAGGAAGTGCTTAAGCTCCTCTTGTGTTACACCCGGTCCTGTAATATACACTTCCTGAGAATTGGTCAGTAACTTTTCAATTTCTTTAAAAAACTTGTTTCTGTTGGTAATTTCAGCATTATTTCCTGCATTTTCACTGGAGTTTCCATGCTGTATCTCTGCTTTCACCGGTTTGCAAAGGATAAATTCAGAAACATTTTGTGCATCGTGATTCCTGGCTACAATGGCTTTCTCTGTATCAATCCAGATTCCTGCTAATTTTTTATCAGACATAATCATATAATTTTAAGTGATGAATACTAAAAAACAAGAATAATGCAATAGTCTTGTTAAGGGCTGTTAAATATTTTTATAAATTCTGCCAAAAAAGCCGTCCACAAAATAAGGACGGCTTTTTTAATGTTTCAGATCGTTTTTGTTATTTTCTGATGGTTTTAGTAATATTTTTTCCGTCCTTATAAAGAATTTTCACAAAATAGATTCCGGATTGAAGACGGCTGATGTTCATACTGTTTTTATCGGGATTTATAAAAGTCATGATCTGAAGTCCGTGAGGGGTAATGACATCTACCCTGCTTATTTGAGCATAATACGTTTCCGGTGCAAAATTGATCATATGTTCGGATACAATTACTGAAAGATCATTTTCTTTATTGGTAAGAGCTGATGTCTGACAGTTCTGTCCTTCATTGCAATCGCTTACAATTTTCCAGACAGCATTATTTCCCGGTGTTTCCCCCGGATTTGCGTACCATTTGTTTTCCCAGATTTTGCAGGTATAGAAAACCTTTGTTCCTGTAGTTGAATACGTTTTCGCAGGATTATATTCCTGTGCGCCACAATAAGTAACCGCACCGCCTGATGCGCAGCCTGTCCCTTCAGTACATGTACTTATTTCCTCCCATACCATATTGATTCCAGGCATTTCTCCCGGATTTGCATACCATTTGTTTTTCCAGATTTTACAGGAGTAAAAAACTTTCGTTCCGGCTGCAGGATAAGCATTGGCAGCGTTATACTGCTCTGCTCCACAGTAAGTCTGACCATTTCCTGATGTAATTTTTTTTGTTCTGACTTTTAATTCATTACTTACATCAGAAAGCTGATCGTTCATTGCAACAGATTTTACCGTATAAGTATATTCTGTGTCCTGTGCCAATCCGGTTCATAAAAAGCTTGTTTGCACAGTCTCTCCTACTTTGATTCCATTCTCAAATACCTGGTAATTCTTGATTCCCTGCGAATGGGTGGAAGCTGTCCACATTAATGAAACAGAGTTTTCAGTAACTGCCATTGAATGCAGGTTGGAGGGTGCTGTTGGCTTTTCAGGAGTGCCCTCACTGTTTATCTTTACATTGAGTGGCGCACTTTTCGCTGAAGTAAGCCCTGAAGATCCCTTCGCCTGAATTTCATAGGTATATGTCGTATTGGCTGTTAAACCAGTATCGTGGAATGTAGCCGTAGTTACCTGCTGAATGTTTTGTCCGTTGCGGAAAACGTTATAGGATACCGCATCAGACTGTGCATTCCAGCTTATTTTGGCAGAAGTGCTTGTTATTCCTACCTGTGCTAAGCCTGTCGGGGTGGCAGGTGCAGAAACTCCTGTTCCGGAGGTTACGTTAACATCAATTACATTATAAAATGCATTGGTGGTATCTGCTACATCCCAGACCGCCAAAATAATATGATAGCCGCTACGGTTTGCAGGAACGGTAATCTGATGAGAAACATTATCCTGCGGAGGTGTCCCATTATGTGCAACAGTTCCAATAAGCTCAAGATCCTGACGGGAAAGAGGCTGATTGGGATTCCAGCCCTGCTTTGTCATATAATAATGCCATTTTGCTGTCGCATGATACGCCGAATATTTCCAGATAAAGGCATTCACACCAGTGGAAATATTGGTTTTCTTCCAACGGTCGGCAGTCTGGATATCCAGTGTAGTGTCTCCACCGATGCTTCCATTAGCAGAGGCAATCTTTCCATCTGCAGGACCCGCCGCAGGAAACCCTTTTGGGGCTTCAAGAGATCCAGGTTCATTAATAACAGATCCATAGATACTAAATGCGGCAGAATAACCTAGTGAAGCCTTGTCCAGACTTCCCTGATATCCTCGTGAAGCAGGGCTCATTACATATCCATGGGCAGATACATGAATTAAAGAAGGTACCAGCATGGCCAGCATCAGCAATACCGGAAAAAAAATTTTACGTGTCATCATATTTTAATATTTTGGTGTTGATTGGGCTGAATTGATTGTAAGCAAAACGGAACTTACATCATTTGTAATTCAATAAATACAAGCTAAATTAACTTGCAGCGTTTAAATCAGTTTAATTATGATATGTATAATAAAAAATCAAACTATATAAAACAAGATCATAAATATTATCAATTACATTAAAATTTTAAAATTCATAATGCGTTATATTTAAATATAAAATTATAACATTTTACATTACAAAAATATATAAATGCTATGATATTTATCACTAATTATTGAAATATTTTTAGTTAAAATTATACATCAATAAATGAAAGAACGAAAAAAGAAAACTTATAAATCGTATTTATAATATTCCAACCCATTCTAAATAAAAAAGCAAAGGCCGCGAAATAATCACAGCCTTTTTCTATTTTGTACTCAAAAACTCTCGTACTTATTGTCAACTACAGGAGCAAAGTTTATTTCCCAAGTACGAAGACTGCAGGAATTTTATGAAGTTCCGGCTTTTGTTTCTGCCAGTCTTTTATGGTTTTTGTTTTGATAAATTCATGTTCCGAATCGTTGATATTGGCAGCAATACAAAGCTTTGTATTGGGTGATAAAAATTTGCATAAATCTTCAAAAAGCTGGTTATTTCTGTAAGGAGTTTCCATAAAAATCTGTGAATATCCGGTTTTCTGAACAAAGCTTTCCAGGTTCATGATCTGTTTCTTTTTCTCTCCTTTATCAATAGGAAGATAACCATGGAAGGTGAATTCCTGCCCATTAAAACCACTGGAAATCAAGGCAAGAATAATGGATGAAGGCCCTGAAACAGGAACTACTCTGATATTTTTTTCATGACACCATTTCACAATCAGATTTCCGGGATCTGCAATACATGGCAGTCCTGCTTCTGACAGTAATCCGAAGTCCTGCCCTTTCAGCATGAGCTCCTGAGCCTCCTTAATATCTGCATTTTCTGTGTATTTATCCAATAGAAATAACTTCAGATCAGCCTGTTTTTTTTCGGGAGCGAAAAATTTAACAACTTTTCGAGCTGTCTTCTCATTTTCCACAAAGAAATAGTCCGTCTGCATGATATAATCCTTCAGAACAGGGGAAAAGTGGTTGATAGAAGTATTTTCTGATAAATAAGCAGGGAGTAAAAAAAGCATTGTATTATTTTTTTTGTTCTTTCGTTAAGTGAAGGTTGTGGGAAATATTTTGCATTTTCATGCTTATTATTTTGATAATTGATTTTTGATAGCCTCACATCCTTTATCCAAAAGCTGGAAAACCTTTTCAAAATCGTTCATATCGCCCCAATAAGGATCCGGCACTTCAGCATTTTTGTGATCTCCCAACACCTCTAAAAACAATGATACTTTCTGACGTTCTTCTTCATTTTTAGTTTTAGAAACAACATCTCCGAGTACATCAACATCCATACAGTAGATTTTATCAAAGGTTTCAAAATCTTTCCTGGTGATAGGTCTTGATCTTTGCTGCGATATATCAATATGATGATTGGCAGCAGTTTTAATGGCTCTTTTATCCGGATGTTCGCCTTCATGCATTGAAATAGTTCCGGCAGAATCTACGAGATAATGATCCGGTAGTTTCGTTTTCATAATTCCTTCTGCCAGTGGGCTTCTGCATATATTTCCCAGACAAACCATTAAAATTTTCATATCCTGTTTTTTAAAAAAAGTCTTTTGTTACGACAAAACTAAATAAAAAATGAAGAATAAAACTATCCTTCATTTTAATTTATGTAAGCTCAACCTTATTTATTGTTTGATTCTTTCAGTAAGGTCTTTTACGTATTTCTTGATTTCTTTATCAATTTTCGAAACGTCTTTAATCGTATCACAAGCGTACATTACCGTAGAGTGATCTTTTCCTCCCATTTCCTCACCAATTTTGGTAAATGTAGAATTGGTAAACTCTTTGGAGAAGTACATCGCAAGCTGTCTTGGTAATGCAATCTCTCTTTTTCTTGTTTTTGAAAGCAGCTGCTCTTTTTTGATTCCAAAATAATCACAAACCACTTCCTGAATGTAAGGAATATTGATAACTTTCTTTTGGTTAGCAGCAATTCTGTTGATGGTTTCTTTAAGCAACTCAAGACTAAGGTCTCTTTTATATACTGTAGAGTAAGCAATCACTGAGTTGATAACCCCGATAAGTTCTCTTACATTCGTTTTTGCTTCAGCAGCAAGGAAGTCAAGCATATCGCCAGGAAGAACAATTCCGTCTCTGCTTAGCTTATCTTCAATGATCTGTCTTCTTGTAGATAGATCCGGAGATTTAATTTCTGCAGAAAGCCCCCATTTGAAACGGGAAACAATTCTGTCCTGGATATCCATAATATCTGCAGGAGCCTTATCTGAAGTAAGGATAATCTGTTTTCCATTCTGATGCAGGTGATCAAAAATATGGAAGAAACTGTCCTGTGTTGCCGATTTTCCGGACAGGAACTGAATATCATCAATAATCAGTACATCTACCATTTGATAGAAATTAGCAAACTCAGTCTGCTTATGAGCTTTAGCCGCAGAGATAAACTGCTGGATAAATTTTTCAGAAGACAGATAAAGAACTACTTTATCAGGAAACTGATTTTTTACTTCAAGACCGACAGCCTGTCCCAGGTGGGTTTTTCCAACTCCATAACCTCCATATAGGAATAACGGGTTGAAAGCTGTTGCTCCAGGTCTTTTGGCAATGGATCTGGCTACAGTGGCTGCAAATTTATTGCTTTCTCCTTCTACATAACTATCAAATGAATAGTCAGGCTTCAGGTTAGAATCTATATTTACTTTTCTAATTCCAGGAACGACAAACGGGTTTACAATATTAGCAGAAAAACCTTGCGGCATTGTTTCCTGTGTTTTCGGAGTAGGAACGCTTTGTCCCTTGATGTTCATGGTAACAGGTTTTTCTTCACCTTTTGGTCTGTTTTCCATCACAGAATACCATAATTTCACTCCTTTTCCAATATTTTTCTTCAGGGCAGCAGAAAGTAAGGACAGGTAATTGTCCTCTATATATTCCTTGTAAAAATCACTCGGAACGATCAGCGTAAGGTTGTTGGCCACCAATGAAAGCGGCTGAACCTTATCGAATAGCATATCGAAAGATTTTTCAAGTTTTTTAAGGTCAGAATTGTCTTCAGCAGCGTTCAGGTTATCGCGCATAAACTGAAGGCATTTCTGCCATATCATCATTAAATTGTCATCCATTTTTTAAGCCCCGATTATTCTTTGTTTGTACTGTGTTTAGAAGGAAGACAAAGGTCTAATTTTTTCTTTTCAAAAAAAAATATTGCAGGTATTGATTATTTAAAAATATATTTGTATGTATAATTTAACACCTAAAATGATACACACAACACACTCAATACGAGTACGTTACGCAGAAACAGATCCAATGAAATACGTATACTACGGAAACTATGCAACGTACTTCGAAGTAGCGAGAGTTGAACTCTTCAGAAGCATAGGAATTTCATACGATGAAATTGAAAACCAAGGAATTTGGCTTCCCGTTTCGGACTACAAAATTAAATATATCCGCCCTGCTTTATATGATCAAAAATTAGAAATCCATACTTATGTTAAAAAAATTCCGGGGGTAAGGATTGAATTTGAATATGAAATTTACAATGAAGAGCATATTAAAATAACAGAAGCTTCCACTACTCTATTCTTTTTAGATTCAAAAACTAATAAAGTAATCAGGTGTCCGGATTTTCTGATGGAACTGATTGAGAAGAACTGGAAAGGATAGGTAGCAGGTAGTAGGTTGTAGGAATTAGGGAGATACCCGACGAAATATTGGGTAGAGGTTTTATAAAGGTGAAGGGTGAATTTTCAATAGAGTTAAAATATCTATCTCAAATTATCCGGTCACAAAATAAACCCGCAACTCGTAACCCGTAACTCGCAACTAAAAACATTACACTTTAAACTCTAAACTTTAAACTCTACACCCTCTCTGTTTATGAATTAATTCGCACCTTTGTACCATTATTTTAATCATCCCTTATATATTATATTATGAAGATTGCATTTTTGGGACCTCATGCCAGTTTCACCCAGCTTGCTACAGCACAGCTTTTCCCTGATGACGAAATAGTACCTCAAGCCAGCATTCTGGATTGTTTTGATGCCGTTGAAAACGGAGAGGTAGTAAAAGCAGTAGTACCTTTGGAAAACTCTATTGAAGGAACCGTATCGATGACGCTGGATTATTTATATAAGACTCCGTCTATTAAGATAGAAGCAGAAGCAGTAATGCCTATTGCGCATCACCTGATGATTCATCCGGAAAATTCTATTGAGAATATCGAAAGAATATATTCTCACCCACAGGCTCTTGCACAGAGCTTCCATTTTCTGGACACTCATTACAAAGAGATTCCGAAACAGGATTTTTCCTCCACTGCAGCGGCCGCAAAATTTGTTTCTGAAAACCCGGAGACTCCTATTGCTGCAGTAGCCAATCAGTATGCTGCCAATTTATATGGCTTAAAAATTGTGAACCGTAATATTCAGGATTTTGAACAAAACCATACCCGGTTTATCATTATTTCCAAAGAACAGAACCAATATCAAAATGACCAACTGGAAACGCTGGGTGAAAAATCAGGAATGCTCATCACGCTTCCGGAAGATCATCCAGGAGGTTTACATCAGGTTTTATCGGTTTTTGCATGGAGAAAAATGAACCTTAGCAAAATAGAATCCAGAACCTTAAAAACAGGTTTGGGAAATTATTTCTTTTTTATCAATGTAGAAGGACCATGGAAGGAGGTTTTGCATGAAAATGCACTCAAAGAGCTTGAATCAATCAACGCTAATGTAGATTTTCTTGGGAATTATAAAGAATTCCTGTTGGAAAGCTAAGAAAACAAATAAATCTGTTCAAAAACACTGTCGTTACGGCAGTGTTTTTTTTATTCATTTGAGAAATATTAAATTCAAAAAAACTTTTATAATAAATTATCTATGGATAACACCTTCTGTTTAAACCAATAAATAACCCACACAATAGGGAGAATTATCTTTTACCAAAACACTGATAAACAATATGTTAAATTAAAAATAAATATAATAAGTCGCAACCAAATTATGACTAAATATTAACTAAAATATAAACATATGTTTAAATATATTACATCATAATAATGTTAATTTTAAAAATTTCACAATGCAGGGTATAATTTTTGTTGTATATTTGCTTAGCAACTAATTTAAAAATCTTGATCATGAAAACTAAACTTTACAGCTTAATGTTAGCATGTGCAGCGTTACCATTATTCTCACAGGTGGGTATCAATACAGCCAACCCATCTGCAACTCTAGATGTTAATGGAACTTTGAAAGTTCGTGATACCCCTGCCGCTACAGCCCTACCCGGATATCAGATTTTAGCTGTTAACCAGGGAACTACCCAGGTATTCTCAGTTGACCCGTCATTGCTAAGTGCAGCTGCCGGAACCAACACTTCTGTATATTCTGCGAAAAAAACAACTGGTATAACCCTGCTGAATTTAGGGGTTTTACCTGCTGATTTCCAGCCTGTCAGCTTTGTACAAGCCGACAGAACGATAGGAACTGCGGCGTTATTTACCAATGCTGATGGTTCTTATAATATTCCATCAACCGGAGTATATGCTGTTGGATTTGCGTTCAGATATGGTACAGGTTTACAGGCTTCTTTATTGTCAGGATCTCCCGGTATCGCTATCGCAAGAACCAGATCTGCAGTAACCACTTTGATAGACACTCGTCCATTCAGTGGGGTCAATCTTGCATTAGCAGTTAACTTAACACTTTCCGATTCCAGCATCAATTCTTTGTATTCATTCCAGGCGGGTGACAAAGTTTCTTTCGGACTTGTAGATTCCGGTGTTATCACGGCAGGATTATTAGGATCCAGTATTGCGTCATTCTACATTTACAAAGTATCAAACTAGTAAAACATATTGTTAGTTATCTATACCATTTAACCCATCGCTTATACCGCGATGGGTTAATTTTTAAATAGCATTTGAAACATTTCTTTATATTTGATAAAAAACTAATGAAATGAATGAGTTTGTTGCAGTTATCATCTTTATAATTATCTTCATCATTTTCAATAATCTGAACAGCAAAATCAGAAAATTGAAAAAGGAGATTTCAGATCTTCATTATAAAATCAACGAGACTGCTCAGGCTCAGACAAAAGTAATTCATAAAACAACCTCAACGGAAAACAGTTTGATTCCGCAGCAAGAGGTACCTCAACAGGTTCAGCATGAAGATATACCATACCGTGAAAAAAGTGAAGAAACCTCAACACCAGTTCAAAAAGACTGGCTTGCTCCTGTTTCTGATTTTTTAAAACAAAATGTTCTTACCATTATCGGAATTTTTACCCTTGTTCTCGGAATTGGTTATTTTGTAAAATATGCCATTGATAAAAACTGGATCGGCGAAGCAGCAAGAGCGGGAATCGGTTTTTGTACCGGAGCAGGAATCATCATCACCGGGCATTTTCTCAGAAAAAATTATCAGGCTTTTTCTTCCATCATTACAGGAGGCGGTGTTGCTGTTCTGTATTTCACAGCTACCATTGCCTTTCGTGAATATCATCTGTTTACCCAAAATACAGCTTTTATTATAACGGCACTGATTACCGCAGCCTCTATCATCCTGTCCTATTACTATAAAAGTGAAGTATTGATTATCTTTTCACTGATAGGAGGTTTTGCAGCTCCTTTCATGATCAGTACAGGACAAAGTAATTATCTTTTCCTTTTTATTTATATTACTCTTTTAAATACAGGAATGCTGGCTGCCTCTTTTCTGCAGCACTGGAAAAGTGTGGGATGGACAGCTTATATTTTTACAACAGGCTACCTTTTATTCTGGACTCATGAAAGCCCGGAGCTTTTAAGCATTACTTTTTATCTGATCAGTTATGCAATTTTCTATATTTTTGGTCTGTACGATTACTTCAGAAGAAATATCCTTTCAACCTCTGATATTTTAATACTTGCTCTCGCTAATTTTTCAAGTATTCTGGGGCTTCTTTACATTTTTGATACATTAAAATATGAACCCCCGATTGTTTTTCCGCTTATTTTTGCTGCTGTAAATGCTATTTTACTTTTCAGAGAATATACCCGCAAAAGCTTTGGAGTAGCTTACTCTGTATTTGCAGGGCTTGTTACCAGCCTTATAACCATTGCGATTGCTATTCAGTTTAAAACGCATCTCATCACCAGCATCTGGGCCATAGAAACCACCCTCCTTCTTTTTATCTGGAAAAAAACAGGTCATAAGATTTTCAAAACTTTCTTTTATATCCTGTTTCCATTGGTGATGATCGCCCAGCTTATAACCTGGACTGAATATTTTGGAACAAAAGATTTCAATATCATATTCAATCCTCCGTTTATCACAAGTTCCTTTACTATTGTTTCCATCATGATTAATCTGTATTTGCTAAGGAATACCGTGAAAGAGACACAGGAAAAAAGCAATAACTTTTTTGAAGATCTTATTACTGTGATCAGTTATGGGGTTATCTATATTACTTTTCTTCTTGAAATCACTTATCATATTTCGGAAATGCCATGGTCAGCCATTACCAGCACAGGATTTTTATTCAGCATTTATTATATTTTTATTTTATTGCTTTTCAGGAAACTGCTGAGCATCAGAAATGATGTTCAAAACCTACTGATTTATCTGTTTTTCTTCCTGATCGTAATAAATACATCGGTTTCGACTCTTCTGGTTGTGACCGCTGTCTTAACAAAAAAGCTCCATTTAAGCTTTTATTTCCTTCATCTTCTGCAATGGATTCCTTTTATATATATAGGATACAGAATTATTCCTACTTCAGCGTTTCATAAGCAAAAGATTTCTTACTGGATACAGGCTCTGGCGCTAATCATTTCTGTAAGCTGCGAGCTGCATCATTCTTATATTTTAATGGTTTCCAATGATCTCCCGCATTCTTATAAAGCAAGTGAACATTTCAATATTCTTTATCTGCCTGTTATCTGGACAATTCTTGCCAGTATTTTTATTTATACCGGTTTGAAAAAGAATATTCAGGAATATAACAAGATTGGCTTTGCGTTGGTTGGCCTGATGGTATTGAAACTTTATGGTTATGATGTATGGCAAATGGATAATATCTCAAGAATCAGTGCCTTTATTGCTCTCGGGGTTATTTTATTATTAAGCTCTTTTACTTTCCAGCGACTGAAAAATATGATCAGAAATATGGTAGATAAAAAGGATAAAAAAGATGAAAGCACAGACTGATAATCAGAAAAAAAGTTTTTATTTATAAATAGAATGTAAAACAATTCAAGATTTTATTCAGATTTTATAAAAAATAACTATATTTATCACGTTTTTAACAGTTACATATTCCAATTATGAAAAAACTATTCTATTCTTTTTTACTTCTATCCTCTGCTACTTTATTGGCCCAGCAAAAAAATCCTGCTGTAAAGTTTGCAGTGGCTGACAATGCCATTGGGACAGTAGAATTGTTCAATACAAAAAAGAACGTATTACAGGTTTCTAAAGTATACAATACTCCAGCCAGTCTTCCCCAAAGCTTAAAAAAATACAGTTCTGTTTTTACGAAAGGAGTGACCGAATATAAGTTCAAGAACGGAGAAAATGTACTTGATAGAATGACGTTATCCAATATGAATGCACAATACAATATTCCGGCAGACAATCCTGTATTTATTGAAGGATATGAATTTACGGACACCAACACTTGGATTTATCCTGAAATCAAGAAAAGAACAGAAACAAAAGATTATAACGGTAAGAAAACATTGTTTATTTACACTACCGAATAATTTGATTTTTTTGAAACATTAAGATCGTATTAAGCTGTTAAGATTATTAAGATAAGCTTCGCTTTAACTTAAAATCAGCATGATTTATCTTAACTATACTTTAATTCTTCAGTCTCCTTAATGGTTTAAAAATATTTACCACTATTTTTCACTTTATAATAGTTGAAATGGTAGGTTAAAAAAAACAGATTTTATATAAAAAGGATGCCGTTTTTTCAGCATCCTTTTTTATTTTAGTATTTATTGTTCCACTTTTTCTTGAGCTCTTCGTAAATTTTCTTTTCTGTAGCATTATTACCAGGCTCATATAATTTCACATTCCTGATTTCTTCCGGAAGAAAATCCTGTTCTACAAAGTTTCCTTCGTAAGAATGGGCATATTTGTATTCTTTTCCGTAATCAAGGTCTTTCATCAATTTTGTAGGTGCATTTCTCAAATGAAGAGGTACAGGCAGATTTCCGGTCTGCTTTACCAGAGCCAACGCTTCATTAATCGCCATATACGCAGAATTACTTTTAGGGGAAACCGCAAGATATACCGCTGTTTCGCTTAATATAATCCTTGCTTCAGGATTCCCGATCACATTGATCGCCTGAAAACAGTTGTTGGCAACCACCAAAGCATTGGGGTTAGCCAGCCCTACATCCTCAGCAGCTAAAATCAGCATTCTCCTTGCAATAAACTTAATATCTTCTCCCCCGGCAATCATTCTTGCCAGCCAATACACCGCTCCGTTCGGATCACCTCCACGCATAGACTTGATAAAAGCTGAGATGATATCATAATGCTGCTCTCCGTTTTTATCATACAAAGCCATTGTTTCCTGGAGAACTTCAAGAACATCAGAATTCAGGATTTCCGTTGTACCCGAATTTTTATACTGATTCAAAACCAGTTCTACGGAATTGATCAGTTTTCTGGCATCACCACCGGAATACTGAATGAAAGCTTCTTTTTCAAGGATTTTAAAATCTGTTCCTTCATCTTTATTGTATCTTTCTGATGCGATATCAATCAGTTCTTCCAGTTTTTCATAGCTCAAAGCTTTTAAAACATAGACCTGGCTTCTTGAAAGCAATGCTGAAACCACCTCAAAGCTTGGATTCTCAGTAGTTGCTCCAATCAAAACAATCCAGCCTTTTTCTACCGCATGCAATAATGAATCCTGCTGCGACTTATTAAACCTGTGAATCTCATCAATAAACAAGATCGGTGATTTTCCGGAAAACAAATTCTGCTTCTTGGCATCCTCAATGACATCACGCACATCTTTCACCCCGGAAGAAACTGCAGAAAGTTTATAAAACTTTCTCCCCGACTGCTCAGAGATAATTTCAGCGAGTGTTGTTTTCCCCGTTCCCGGAGGACCCCAGAATATCAGCGAATTCAGGGTATTGTTTTCAATCATCTTTCTGATTGTTCCTTTGTCGCCGGTAAGGTGCTCCTGCCCCAGAACATCGTTTAGGGTTTTGGGTCTTAATTTTTCAGCTAATGGGATATTTTGATTCAAAGTAATTCTATTTTTTAAGATCAATGTCCCGGATTTCCGATCTCCGAAACTTATAACAAAATTAAACTAATTTTCATTTTTTTACCCTATTTTTGCATTGTTTTGAAACTTACATTCAATAAAATCATTACATTTCCACTGGTAATTTTGATCAAATTTTACCAATGGTTCATCTCGCCCTTACTTCCCAAAAACTGCCGTTACGAACCTACCTGCTCTCACTATATGATTGAGTCGCTTCAGGTACATGGTGTTTTTAAAGGTTTCTGGCTGGGATTTAAAAGAATTTTAAGATGCCATCCCTGGGGAGGAAGCGGTTATGATCCTGTTCCACCCAAACATAAATGTCAATAATCAAACTATTAAATCAATAGAAAAATGAATACTATCTTTTTCAGAATTTATCTTGTGCTGTTTGCGTTCACTACGCAGCTTCTTTTTGCACAGGAATACCCTGGAGGTTTATCTGACGGAACTTTAGATATCAATGGAAGCAATGTTCCTGTAAAAATCTATTCTACCACAGAGATGGGAGACCTTACAGCTTTTCCGGACAGAGAATCAGACAAGAACCAGTCTTTCGTTGTGATTCTTAATGAATCCAATTTTGAACCTGCTTATTACAATTATGGGGCATCAACTTTAGCAAAGTATAAGGATTCCAAGTATCAGTTTTTTGATAAAAACTTTAAGTTGATTGATACTGGTGTTACCAAAGAAAATATCACCACTTTTAAATATGCAGTAAAGTCTGTAAAACCTATTACTGATTCTGATAAAGTAGAACTTAAGACTTCATTTAAAATCTGGGATCCTTCAAAAGGTATTCACATCGGATCATTTACGCTTCACTTTTATAGTTTGATGTTTGTTTTTGCCTTTGGATTCGGGTATGTTTTAATGACGAGAATCTTTAAGATTGATAATGTGAACCAGAAATACCTTGAACCTCTGTTCACATGGACATTGATCGGGACTATTCTGGGAGCAAGATTAGGACATGTTATCTTTTATCAGCCGGAACTATTTAAAGAGGATTTCTGGAGTGTATTTTTACCGATAAGCACAAAAAACGGTTTAAAATTTACAGGTTTTTCAGGACTGGCGAGCCATGGTGCTACAATTGCCCTGATTTTCACCACGCTTTATTATTCATTTAAAATCATTAAGAAAAACCCTTTTTGGGTATATGACAGATTGGGTATTGTCGTAGCTTTAGGAGGAGCGTTTGTAAGAATGGGGAATTTTTTCAATTCTGAAATCGTTGGAAAACCAGCTGACCCGAATTCTCCGTTTGCTTTGCTTTTCCCACAACAAAGCAGTGAGTATGGTCTTACTGTACCCCGTTATCCGAGCCAGTTATTTGAAGCCGTAGGATATGTTCTTCTTTTCATGTTACTATGGATATTATACAGAAAAACAAATAAAAAATACCAGCAGGGATGGTTATTCGGTCTGTTTTTCATCATTCTTTGGGCGATCAGATTCTTTGTTGAGTTCCTTAAAGAGCCGCAGGGAGATGAGTTCATCCAGATTGGCGGTTTGAATACAGGTCAGGTTCTTTCGATTCCTTTTATGATTGCAGGGGTTGTCATCATGATCGTTTCCAAGAAATTTAAGATTACTGAAGCAGAAAACGAGAAACCGGAATAAACCATTTAAACTGAAAAATAAAAAGGCAAATTTGTAGAAATACAGATTTGCCTTTTTTATTAGCTGTTTACTTACAGATTTCTCTCCGCCTTCCTGTTCAGTTCTTCAAAAACAGACCCAAAGGCATCAATGACATCAGTGGGCAGCATCGATTCTTTTGAATGTTTTTCTGAAGCAATATCGGCCGCTCTGCCATGCAGCCATACTCCCAGAATACAGGTTTCCTCTTCAGAATATTTCTGAGCCAGAAGCGAAGTGAGAATTCCGGTAAGAATATCTCCGCTTCCTCCTTTCGCAAGACCTGCATTTCCGGTTATATTATAGAATACTTTTCCCTCCGGAGTAACAACCTGGGTATGGTGGTCTTTAAGAACAATATAAAGACCAAGATCTTTTGCCTTTTTCCTTGCCATTTCAAGTCTTTTGAAAGAATTATCTGTACTTCCGAAAAGTCTTTCAAACTCTTTCGGGTGAGGCGTAATGATTGATTTTTCAGGAATTAATTTCAAATTTTTCTTATCTTTTGAAATGATGTTCAATGCATCTGCATCCAGAATCAATGGCTTTGAATAGTCTTTCAGAAAATTCAGAAAGTCTTTTTCGGTTCCTGAATGAGTTCCCAAACCAGGACCCGCACCACAGGTAATGTCTTTATCAATTTCAAAATTTGTGATAAACTGCTCCCCTCCTTGTATAAACATGGCTTCAGGGCATGAGGTCTGCAAAATATTGTATCCGCATTCCGGAGCGAGTGTAAAGGTCAGCCCTGCTCCGGTTTTCAAAGCTGATCGTGTTGCCAGCACTGCCGCTCCTATTTTTCCATAGCTTCCTCCTATGATGGCTGCCTTACCATAACTGCCTTTATGGGAAAATTCCTGTCTTGGAATAAATATCGATCCCACCAGCTGATCATCAATTACAGAGTAATCAGAATCAGTTGTATCTGCGTATATTTTACTTAAATCAATATCCAGCTGTACTACTTTTCCGGTATATTTCCCTGTTTCAGGATGAAGGAAGGTTCTTTTCCAACATTGAAAGGTCAGTGTATAATCAGCTTTCAGAATAACAGGATCATGGTCAAACATTTCATCAGCAGACAATCCGGAAGGAACATCAATGGATATCTTAATATTCTTTTTAGTATTCAATTGCTCAACAAGCATTTTATATTCTCCTTCCAGCGGCCTGGATAATCCTGTTCCGAAAAGAGCATCGATAATGATTGTTTTATCATCAAAATTATATTGTTCTTTAGGATCAAATTTCCTGACTGAAATTCCGGATAAATCACGAAGTCTTTTCAGGTTAACAGAAGCATCTTCTGAAAATTTCTTTTTGGAATCGCTTACAAATACATCTACATCAAAACCTTTCAGATAAAGTATTCTTGCGACAGCCAGGCCGTCTCCTCCGTTATTTCCGTTACCACAAAATACAGCCAGTTTCTTATGATTTTTACAATGTTCCGAAATCCAATGTGCAACAGCCATTGAAGCTCTTTCCATCAGTTGAATGGAGGAAACCGGCTCTTGAGAAATCGTGAACTGATCCCAGCTGCGTATCTGTTCTGCTGTAAAAACTTTCATAGGCAAATCAAACTTTTAAGCAAATTACAAAAGATTTTTCATTATGATGCCACGTCAATAACAAAAATAAAGAGACCTCACTAATGAGATAATATATCTTAAAAAAGCTGAAATATTCATTAAATCAAATTCTATAAATTTCTCATAAAATTCAATATTTTGGGAATAAAAAACCATAAAAAGTAGTGTTTTTTACATTTTTAAATTATATTTTTGTGTATATACTAATTAAAAAAATATAAATTATGGGATTTGTTAAAGAATTTAAAGAGTTTGCCTTTAAGGGCAATGTTCTCGATCTGGCTGTCGGTGTGATCATTGGGGCAGCATTTGGTAAAATTGTTTCGTCTTTGGTAGAAGATGTTATCACGCCTCTGATCTTAAACCCGGCATTGAAAGCAGCCGGTGCAGAAAATATTGCAAAACTTACATGGAATGGTGTTGCTTATGGAAACTTCCTTTCAGCAGTAATCAGTTTCCTTTGTATTGCGATGGTTCTTTTCTGGATCATCAAACTGGCTAATAAAGTGAACAAAAAAGAGGCTCCAGCTCCTGCCGGACCTACAGAAGATCAAAAATTACTTACTGAGATCAGAGATTTGTTGAAAAGCAAAAATATCTAATTTGTAAACTACATTTTAATATAAAAAGCACCTCGGTCTAACCAAGGTGCTTTATTTATAATATCATTTCCAAATTACTGAATCTGTAAGATGCTTGAAATCTGCTCTGCCAGAGAAAGACCGATTCTATCCTGCGCTTCAAGCGTAGAAGCTCCCGTATGAGGGGTGAGGGAGATTTTAGAATGAGTAAGGATTTCTTTAGAAGGTGTTGGCTCATTAATGAAAACATCTAATCCGGCAAATCTTACTTTACCTGAGTCCAAAGCTTGAATTAAAGCTGCTTCATCAATAACTCCTCCTCTTGAGCAGTTGACAACAGCCACTCCGTCTTTCATTATTTCAAACTCATTCTTTCCGATCATATAACCGTCCTTCTGTGCAGGAACGTGCAGAGTAATGAAGTCTGAATGTTTTAAAACATCCTGTAACGGCTCTGTTTCGATATCAACATTGATGAACTGGTTGTTGTAAAATTTCACTTTGATACTTGCTCTTCCGACGTTATTATCAGCTGCAATCACTCTCATCCCAAGTCCTAAAGCAATTCTTGCCACTTCCTGGCCGATTCTTCCCATTCCCACAATACCGATGGTTTTTCCTCTCAGTTCTATACCTGCAGCATATGCTTTTTTAAGACCTGCAAATTCAGTATCTCCTACAACTGGCATTTTTCTGTTAGAATCCTGAAGAAATCTCGCCCCGGAAAATAAATGGGCGAAAACAAGTTCAGCCACAGATTCCGATGATGCTGAAGGAGTGTTGATCACATGAATCCCTTTTTCTCTTGCATAATCTACATCAATATTATCCATACCAACACCTCCTCTTCCAATAATGTCGATAGACGGACATCCATCAATAATATCTTTTCTTACCTGTGTGGCACTTCTCACCAATAAGGTGCGGATTTTGTGCTCATTAATATAATCTACTAAAAATTCCTGGGGAACTTTTGTAGTAATCACCTCAAAGCCTTTTTCTGTCAATGCATCTATTCCAGATTGATCCAGGCCGTCGTTTGCTAAAACTTTCATAAAATATCAAGTATATTAAAAAATGAAAGATTTAAAAATTAAAGGTACTGGTTCACATTTAATCTTTAAATCTTTGAATTATATTTTTATTCGCCGTCTTCTTTGAATACCTCAATGGTCACTTGTTTTTCTACCAAATCCGTAAATCTTCCTTTGTATCTTGTAGCTCTTACCAGATGGTTGTCTATCCAGTGATAATTTCCTCCTCTTGGTTTTCCGCAAAGCACGCTGTGGTATTTGAAGCCATGCTTATCCAGCCAGTCGATCGTAATTTGTTTCAGATTTTCGGTTCTTGAAGTAAAAAAGCAGATCTGATGTCCTTCGTCATACCATCTGTTGATCGTTTCCAGAGCATCAGGGTAGGGTTCGCAGGTAACCATTCTTTCCGGCTCTTCATTGGGAACGTCATCAGTAATGGTTCCGTCGATATCTATTAAGTAATTTTTTATTCCATCCTTTAGAATAGGACTAATGTGTTCAATGTATTCTAATTCCATTACTAAATATTAAAAAACAAAGTTAGCGTTTTTACCATTATCAGGCATATTAATCTTGCTTTATGTTAATATTTTACTATAAAAACTTATTTTCAAAGAATAATATCAATATTTTATCAACCATTCAAGCCGAATTAGTTAAAAATTTTCATTTCACATTTTATTTTTACATCATAAAGTGGAGATCTGAAAAGCAACTACTCAGTGAATGGACAAATTTACCTGCCAGTCTTTTCTGACTTCCTCAATTTCATTGCCATGATTACAAAAAGCATGATGTTTATCTAAAAATTTCCAAAATACATTTATTACTCTTACATTTGTAGGAATGGAAGAATTTGTTGTTTTAGTAAATCCTGAAGATGAGGTTTTAGGGCTGATGGAAAAGCAGCAGGCTCACATCAATGGCCTGTTACACCGTGCTTTTTCTGTATTTCTTTTCAACAGTAAAGGAGAAATGCTTCTTCAGAAAAGGGCTTCAGGAAAATATCATTCTCCTAACCAATGGACCAATGCTGTATGCTCGCACCCGCGTGACGGGGAAACTTATCAGCAAGGAGCGGTACGCAGACTAAAGGAAGAACTGGGAATTGAAGCAGATCTTTCTGAAAAATTCCATTTTATTTACAAAGCAGATGTAGGCGGTGGTCTTTGGGAGCACGAGCTGGATCATGTATTTGTGGGAAATCATGAAACTGATTTCAATTTAAATAAAGAGGAAGTGGAAGAAGTAAGATTCATTTCCATGGAAGATCTGGATAAGGAAATTTCCAAACATCCTGAAAACTTTACAGAATGGTTCAAAATCATCCTTGAAGAATATAAACACCATTTTTAACGATGAAAAAAATATTGCTTTTTTCTGCACTTTTGACGGGAAGTCTGTTTTTTGCCCAAAAAGCAAAGGTCTATGAAAATTCCAATTATTCTATTACTGTTCCTGAAGGCTGGAAATCTACCAACGACAGTGAAATTGTTAATATTTTCCCTACCAGCCAGATAGGGGCAATTACCATTTCGGAATATCATGATCTTCCCCTTCCCAAAGCGGAAGTAAAAAAATTTATGCTGGCACTTTATCAATCCCAAGACCCGGAGGATAATGTAAAAGAAAAAAAGAGCCAGAAAGGATATACAGAATATTTCTATGAGCATTTCGATGAAAAAGAGAAGCTGTTCTGGGTAACCAAAGCTTTTCAAAAAGATAAAAACTTATATTTGGTTTCCATTAATTGCGGCCAGAAATACTGGAACGGAAACTATATGACCCTATTCAATGAGACTTTTAACAGTTTTAAAATAAAGAAATAAAAATTAAATATGAAGAAAACAGCCTTGTACGACAAACATGTTTCTTTGGGAGCTAAGATCGTACCTTTCGCAGGTTTTGAAATGCCTGTTCAATATTCAGGGGTTACAGAGGAGCATTTTGCAGTAAGAGAAAAAGCAGGATTATTTGATGTTTCCCACATGGGACAGTTTTTCATCGAAGGGCCGGGTTCAAAAGACCTTTTGCAGTATGTAACTACCAATAATGTAGATGCACTTGAAAACGGAAAAGCTCAATATTCCTGCCTTCCGAACGAAAACGGCGGAATTGTAGATGACCTTATCGTTTACAAAATGGAAGATGACAAATATTTTGTAGTAGTAAACGCATCCAACATCGACAAAGACTGGAATCATATTTCAAAATACAATACTTTCGGGGCTAAAATGACCAATGCTTCTGATGAGATGTCATTATTGGCAGTTCAGGGGCCTAAAGCTACTGAAATTCTTCAAAAACTTACAGACGTAAATCTTTCAGAAATTCCTTACTATCATTTTACAGTAGGAACCGTTGCCGGAGAAAATGATGTGATTATTTCAAACACAGGATACACAGGAAGCGGTGGTTTTGAGATTTATTTCAATAACGAAAGTGCTGAAAAACTTTGGGATGCCGTAATGGAAGCTGGTAAAGAAGAAGGGATCATTCCTTGCGGATTGGCTGCCAGAGACACTTTAAGATTAGAAAAAGGATTCTGCCTGTACGGAAATGATATTGATGATACAACGTCTCCAATTGAAGCCGGTTTAGGGTGGATCACTAAATTTGATAAAGACTTCGTTTCTAAAGATGTTTTCGCAAAACAAAAAGAGGAAGGAGTTACAAGAAAACTAGTAGGTTTCGAACTGACAGATAAAGGAGTTCCAAGACATGACTATCCTGTGGTGGATGCTGAAGGAAACGTGATCGGAAAAGTAACTTCCGGAACACGGTCTCCAATGAAAAAAGTAGGATTAGGTCTTGCTTACGTAGACAAACCTCACTTCAAATTAGGATCTGAAATCTTTATTCAGGTAAGAAACAAGAACATTCCTGCAAAAGTGGTGAAAGCTCCTTTTGTATAATTGAAAAAAATAGCAAAAAAGAGGCTGTGATTTGTTCACAGCCTCTTTTGGGTTTATATCCAAACCTTATAGGTTTTAAAAACCTATAAGGTTTATTATTTGCAAAATTAGTTTCCAGTTAAATTTATTCATTTACGCCAAAGAACTTCTGCAGTTCTTCAACATTTTTTTTGTCATTACCCACGAAAATCTCTTTATCGGTAACAAATACAGGTCTTTTCAGGAAAGTATAATGGTCCAGCAGCAATTCTTTAAAATCTTTTTCTGTTAATGATTTTACATCCAGACCTCTCAGTTTGATCTGAGTAGATTTTTTACTGAATAATGCTTCGTATGACTTTGTTTTTTTATGCATTTCCGCCAATTCCTCTTTTGTAATTGGTTCTTTTTTAATTTCACGGAGTTCCCAGTCTGTAAGGTCAAATTGGGCTAAAATTTTTCTGCATGTATCGCATGTATTGAGATAAAATACTTTCTTCATTACGGGTTCTAAATCTGTTATGGGTTAAAATTCTCTTTCATTGAAAGTTTCGTCTTTCAAAAGTAGGATTTAATCTAAAACTTTGGAAATTATTAAATAACTTTATTCAAATTTTATAAAGATGCAGAACAAGCCTATTACTTTTCAGTTTATTTCGGAGCCTTCAGATGTTAATTACGGAGGAAATGTACATGGAGGAAGTGTTATGAAATGGATTGACCAGGCCGGTTATGCATGCGCGACAACCTGGAGTGGTAATTATTCTGTCACTGTTTATGTGGGCGGAATCCGCTTTTATGATCCTATTAAAATCGGTGAAGTAGTAAAAGTAGACGCTCAGGTGATCTATACCGGAACTTCAAGCATGCATATTGCCATCAATGTTTTTTCAAGAAATTTAAAACAGCCCAACTTTGAGAAGAAAACACATTGTATTATCGTATTTGTAGCTGTGGATGAAAATGGAAAAAAACTCCCTGTTCCAAAATGGACACCGGAAACAGAGGAAGAAAAACAGCTTGAAATGTATGCCAAACGCCTGATGGAGCTGAGAACGCAGATTGAAGATGAAATGAAACCTTTTTTGTAAGAGCAGGTTTCGGTATGCGAGATTGCAGGATTTAAGGTTTAAGGTTTTGGGAAACCAGTAACAACAAACGACCAATCACATGATATGAAAAGTTTTTTTACTTTATCAGCATTGCTTGTAACAGCTTTGGTGCAGTCTCAGACACACCGGTTTATTTATGAGCTTCAGTATAAAATGGATTCTACCGAGGCTGGATATGAAAAAGTGAATATGATCCTGGATATCACCCCGAAGGAGGTAAAATTCTATGGAAAAGATCTCGCTATCAGAGACTCACTGAATAAAAAATTCGGAACGAACTTCAGCTATACTGATATGACCGGACAGGTAGTTAAAAGAAAGATCAATTCTTTTGATAATGAAAATTTCATCAACATTAAAAATGGATATTATACATTTAAAACTACGGATAAGATCAATTGGACAATTGCTGATGAGATTAAAAAGGTAGAAAACTATACTTTACAAAAAGCAACTACAAAATTTGGAGGGAGAAGCTGGACGGCCTGGTTCTGTAAAGACATTCCATTTAATGAAGGACCATTTAAACTGCGTGGATTACCCGGTTTAATCTTTGAGCTATCAGATGCTAAGAAAAATTTCCTTTATACGCTCGTTAAAAGCAGAGAACTTCCGGAAGTCTCCTCTACTTCAGATTTCCTGGAATCCAGCTTTGGTAATAAAGCAATTCCTATTAACGAAAAGCAAAAACATAAGCTGCTTATGGAATTTTATAATGATCCTTTTGCTTTTGAAAGAAATAATATCAGCAAATCCAATAATGACCTTAGAATTAATATCAATGGAAAGGAAATTCATAATGTTGATGAACTGAATACCCAAACCAAAAGCATGCAGGAGGTTATCAGAAAATATAATAACCCAATTGAAATCAATAAGGCGATGCATTATCCGGTATATTAAAGCTATGGTTATTTTTAAGTTTGGGCTCCTATGTTTGCAAAAGAATAAATTTACATACAAAGCAAAAGGGGTGAGAGAACAGTTTTGGCTAAATAACTCA
>NZ_JCAIOM010000025.1:0-65784 GCF_059587025.1 Chryseobacterium sp. DZ-32 | reverse complement strand
TCCCAATACATTAGAATTCAATCAAAAAGTTACTCCAAAAGGGGCAGCGGAAGAGGCTGCAGCCGAGGAAAACGCAGCGCCTGTAAAGGATTCAGTGAAAGTTACCGGGACCGTTACTGAAAATCCTGCAAAAACTGAAACTGCGATCACAGAAGCTTCAAAACTGGATCCAAAGCAGTTGAAAATTGCAACCATCGATTTCAAAAAGCCATTGACAGATTGCGGTACTGCGTCTGCCAAAGTGGATGAAAATTACTGGACGTATCTATTCCTTGGATTTATCGGAGGATTAATCGCTTTGCTTACGCCATGTGTGTTCCCGATGATCCCATTAACGGTTTCTTTCTTTACCAAAGGAAGTAAAAACAAAGCCAAAGGAAAAAGAGACGCTCTTATTTATGGCTTTTTTATCCTTCTGATCTTTGTTTTATTAAGTATTCCTTTCCACATTATTGATGGAATTGCCGGAAATATCTTCAATGAAATTTCCACAAGTGTATGGCTGAACATTGCGTTCTTCATCATATTCATCTTCTTTGCCGGAAGTTTCTTCGGGTATTATGATATCACGCTGCCAAGTTCTATCGCCAACAAATCTTCCAAAGCGGAAGAAGCGGGAGGAATTATCGGTATTTTCTTCATGGCATTAACGTTGGTGATTGTTTCTTTCTCCTGTACAGGACCTATTTTAGGAAGTTTACTGGGAAGTGCAGTAACAGGTTCATCCAATGTTCCTATGCTGCTGACCTTTGCTTTGGCTGGATTCGGGCTGGCATGGGCGATTATTTTTGGACTGCTGGCATTATTCCCGCAGGCATTACAAAGCCTTCCGAAATCCGGAGGATGGATGAATACGGTAAAAGTTGTTTTAGGATTCGTAGAACTGGCATTAGCATTGAAATTCTTGTCTAAAGCCGATCTTGTATCCAAAACATTCTTCTTAAAAAGAGAACTTTTCATTGCGATCTGGATTATTATCGCCTTAGGATTAGCAATCTATTTATTAGGATTGATCAGATTCCCTCATGATGATAAAAAGCCTAAAATCTCTATCACCAGAAAAATATTAGGGGTATTGGGAATTGGTTTCGTGATCTATCTGGTTCAAGGGTTAATCCCATCTGACCGTCCGAAACTTCAGTTATTAAGTGGAATTTTACCTCCACTCAATGTAAGCTATTTCCATGATGAAAAAGACGGAATTTTAGGAATGCATCCGGAGCACGATTTCTTCAAAGCTGTAGAACTGGCCAAAAAAGAAGATAAACCAATCCTGATCGACTTTACAGGATACGGTTGTGAAAACTGTAGAAAAATGGAGGAATTTGTTTGGAGCGAACCAGATATCTTACCGATTCTTCAGAACGATGTAGTACTGGCTTCTCTCTATGTAGACGATAAGGAAGAGCTTCCTGAGGATCAGAAAACCAAAATCGACCTTGGAGACGGACAGATCAAGAAGGTAAAAACAATTGGAGACAGATGGAGTTTATTCCAGCAGGTGAACTTCAATAATAACTCTCAACCTCACTATGTTTTAATTACTCCTGATGGTAAAGTAATCAACACGCCTGTTTCAGGATATATGCCTAAAGAGGATTTCAAAAAATTCCTTGAATGCGGAGTAAATTTCTATAAAAAGAATAAATAAATTATTTACATATCATTTAAAAACTCACACTTTATCGTGTGAGTTTTTTGTTTTAAAGAATTAAATAAACAATAAAACACCAAACGTAGGCTAAAATTAATTATATTTGAATAACTATCACCAATTCAAATACATATGAGATATTTAACATCTACTTTTTTATTTCTTATCTATTCCATATTAGCAGCCCAGTCTGCCCCTTCCATAGAATGGCAAAAAGCATTGGGAGGCACCCATGGTGAATCTGCGAATGCCGTTCAGCAAACCTCCGACGGAGGATACATTGTAGCCGGACATTCTATGTCCAATGATGGAGATGTCACCGGGAATCATGGAGGAGGAGATTACTGGATCGTAAAATTAAACCCTGCGGGAGGCATACAATGGCAAAAAACGTTAGGAGGAAGCAATGTTGATGATGCACAATCCATCCGTCAAACTACCGATGGAGGATATATTATTGCCGGATCATCCAATTCCGGTGACGGGGATATCAGCGGAAATCATGGAAATTATGATTACTGGATTGTAAAACTTGATTCCAACGGGAATATGCAATGGCAGAAATCGCTGGGTGGAAGCAGTGTGGATATGGCACAATCTATTCAGCAGACTTCTGAAGGAGGATATATTGTAGCCGGATCTTCAAGTTCCAATGACGGAGATGTGAGCGGAAATCATGGAGGAGGAGACTATTGGATCGTAAAATTAGATATTAACGGAAATATACAATGGCAAAAATCGCTGGGTGGAAGCAGCAGTGAACAGGTCAATTCTGTGCAGCAAACTTTTGATGGTGGGTATATTATTGCAGGAACCACCGTGTCTACAGATGGCGATATTACTGTAAGCTACGGGAACAATGACTTTTGGGTAGTAAAACTCGATTCCGGCGGAAATATGCAATGGCAAAAAACGTTGGGCAATATTGGTGATAACATAGGATATTATGCGCAACAGACTTTTGATGGCGGCTATATTGCCGTGGGCACTTCTTTTAATCCTTCAAATCTTGAAAGCGGACTTCCGGATTATTGGGTTATCAAACTAAGCAATAACGGAACCATCGAGTGGGATAAATATTTTGGAGGAAGTTTTCATGACAACGCCATAACTATTCGTCAGACTCCCGAATGGGATTATATTGTTGCTGGCTGGACAGCTTCCAACAACGGACAGGTAACCAATCACCACGGTAATCTGGATTACTGGATCATAAAACTGGACAGCAGCGGAAATCTGAAGTGGGAGAAAACCCTGGGAGGTCCCGATTTCGATTACTTAACTGCTCTTGAACTGACCGCTGATAACGGATATATTGTTTCAGGAAGTACAGGATCCACAAGTGGAGACGTTACCGGACATCATGGTATGATCGATGCCTGGGTAGTTAAATTAAGTCCTGAACAGCTTGGCATTCCGGAAAATCAACAGAGGCATAAACCCAACCTCTACCCTAACCCTGCAAAAGACTTTTTCTATTTAGATCATCTGCCCCGGGAAAGTACTATTAGCATTACTGATATGTCCGGACGAAAACTTTTCTCTCAAAAATATAACGAAGAAAAAATTAAAATCAGCACATCTGCATTCATGGAAGGACTTTATATGGTACAGGTAAAAAACAGAGAAGAAATTATTCTAACAAAGAAAATAACAATCACCCGGTAACCCCTTAAAAATATCATAATTACCCTTTTCCTTCAAGAAAAGTATTAAAAACAGAAATAGGTAAAATTTATACAATAATAATCAATAGATTCATGAATCTATAAAGTTTTTAACAATCAAGGCATATGTTTTGTATGAATTCTTCAAAAAAAATATAGTCTAACATTTAAAAACTTTAATCATGGCAGAAGTAATTGCACAAGAAAAACAAGGCGGAAAGCAAAAGAAAAAAATGATCCGAGTGGACATGACGCCTATGGTCGATCTGGGATTCCTACTCATCACTTTCTTCATGTTCACCACTAATTTTACAAAACCTAATGTAATGGACCTGGGACTCCCTGCAAAAGATCCAAATCCCAGTTCTATTGATAAACCGGTAATTGGAGATCAAAACCAGATTACCTTTATCCTTGGAAAAGACAACCGGGTATTTTATCATCAGAGCAATCAGAAAGATTTGAATACAGGAAACCTGAAAGAAACAGATTTCAGTGGAATAAAAATTTCAAAGATCATTGCTGAAGCGTATAAAAATGCTCCTGCACCCAACAAATTCACAGTGATTGTAAAACCAACAGATGAAGCCAACTACAAAAATTTTGTAGACATGCTGGACAACCTTGCTATTTCTAAAAAGGAACGATATGGCGTAACAGACATCAAACCTTGGGAAACAAAGGTTTATAAGGAATTAACTCAATAAAAGACAAGGGCATTTTTTAAATGCTCTTTTTTTGACTAAATTTGAAAGGAGAAAAAGATCCACAGTATGTAAGCTGCTGTATTATTTTTAACCTTCTAAATTTTGGAATCATGCTGAACTTTGAAAGAAAAGGAAACGGAAAAGAAACGTTGGTACTTCTTCACGGATTTATGGAAAATCTATCCATCTGGAGTGATATGGAACATCACCTTTCCAAAGATTTTTCACTGCTCAAAATTGACCTTCCCGGCCATGGACAGTCTGAAATTCTGGCTGAAGTTCACACCATGGAACTGATGGCTGAAGAAGTAAAAAAAGTATTGGATGATCAGCATTTAGAAAAAATACATCTTCTGGGACATTCTATGGGAGGATATACATCTCTCGCTTTTGCAGAGAAGTATCCTGATTCTTTAAAAAGTCTTACATTATTTTTCTCTACGTATTTTCCGGATGATGAAGAGAAAAAACAGCAGCGGATCAAAAGCTACAGAATTATCAAGGATGCTTTCGCCCACTATGCAAGAGCCGGAGTTCCCAATTTATTCAATCCAAATGAAAGGGATATCCTGGAAGGTAAAATAGAAACCGCGCTTGAAACAGCCCTTTCCACCAACAATCTGGGAGCACTTGCCTGTGTAAAAGGTATGGTGGAAAGAACCGACAAAAAGCATGTGCTGGAAAACCTGGAAGCTAAAATCTTAGTACTGGCGGGTAAACATGATAATGCGGTAAAAACGGATATGATGATCAAACATCTTCCGGACAGAACGAATATCAAATCTTATATCCTGGACTGCGGACACAACGGTCATTGGGAAAAGCCAGGAATCTGCGCAGAAATCATCAATACAGAACTTCTTCACAATCTTCCTAAAAAACTGGTTTTATAAAACAGGTTACCTGACAAATTAAGCTGTGCATAACAAAAAATCCTGTATATTAGTAGAGGATAATTTGGGTAATGGCTTTATTTTCATTCAAAAAAAAGAAACCACCGGCACCACCGGTTATCGGACTTACACTTTCAGGCGGAGGAATGCGTGGGATTGCTCATATCGCCGTACTGAAAGCTTTGGAAGAATACAATCTGAAACCACACATTATTTCAGGAACCAGCGCAGGATCCATCATTGGTGCTTTTTATTCTTTTGGAAAAACGCCGGAAGAGATGATGGAAATTGTCAAGCAAACTTCTTTTTTTTCCAGGTCATCTTTAAAATTATCCAAAAACGGAATCTTCAGTTCCAATTTTATTTTAAAACTGTTCAAAGATTATTTCCCTGAAGACAATTTCGGTATTTTAAAAATTCCGGTGTATGTAGCCGCAACGGAAATGACTCATGGCATTGTAGATTTCTTTTCTGAAGGAGAGCTTTTTGGACCATTACTGGCTTCCTCAAGCGTTCCTTTTATTCTTCCACCGGTAAGAATTGGTGAGAAAATTTATGTGGATGGCGGCGTTCTGGATAATCTTCCCATTGAGCCTATCATGGATAAATGTAATTTTCTGATTGCCTCTCATGTCAATTCCATCAGCTATGATGAGTTAAGCAAGATGAGCCTGATGAAAGAATTCGACAGAATCCTTCACTTAGCGATCGCAAAGTCGGTCTATTCTAAAGCAAAATACTGCAATATTTTTCTTGATCCGCCCAAAATGACGAAATACAGTCTTTTCAACAAAAGATATATGGATGAAATGTTTCAGCAAGTGTATGATTATACCTGCCAGGAGCTTGAAGAAAAGGGGTTTCGTAGAAGTATTTAGAAGTTAATCAGAAAAATTTACAGATTTTTGCCTCTATAAACCTTCCTCTTTTACTTTTTCTTTGAAGTTGACGATCGTTCCCGCTAAAGAATCTAAAGATTTCCCTCCGGCTGCATTAATATGCCCGCCACCATTGAAATATTTTCTTGAGAATTGGTTCACATCCACATCATCTTTACTTCTGAAAGAAATTTTAACGAAGTCTTCGTACAGATCTTCCATAAAGAATGCTGACATTTTCACTCCGGCAATACTCAAACCATAATTCACAAAACCTTCTGTATCTCCTTTCTGGAAACCAAATTCTTTCAGTTCGTTTCTTGTCAGGCTTAAAACCGCTACGGTTCCGTCATTCACCACTTCTATTCTTCCAAGAACCAAAGCAAGCAAATGCAGGCGGGAAACCGTATTGGTATCCCATGTATTGGAAGTAATCATGGCAGGGTCTGCACCGTGTTCAATAAGATTAGCAATAATCCTGTGGGTAGTAGCACTGGTAGAACGAAAACGGAAACCTCCTGTATCCGTCATGATTCCGGTATAAAGACATTCCGCCATATCCTGGTTCACCAGCTTTTCATCCTCCATTGCTTCAATGAAATGATAAATCATCTGTGAAGTGGCAGGAATGACTGTATCAGAATACACAAAATCAAATTGTTCCGGTTGTTGGTGATGATCAATAAGGATTTTCTTCCCCGGAGCTTTTACCAGCCAGTCTCCTAATAATCCTATTCTTGACGGAGAATTAAAATCCAGGCAGAAAATAACATCTGCTCCCGCAATCAAATCCGCAGCCAGTTTTCTTTTATATTCTGCAATAATAACTTTTTTAGATTCCGGCATCCATTTCAGAAATTTCGGAAAATCATTGGGTACGATAACCTCCGCATGAATTCCTTTTGCTTTCAGATAATGTTTTAATCCAAGGCTTGAACCAATAGCATCTCCATCCGGGTTATAATGGGTAAGGATCACTATTCTGCTATCCTGGGTAAGTAATGTATTGATATCTAAAAGTTCTGCTGGTGTAAACATCCGGTGTTTATTTTTCGTTAAAATTAAAGTTTTCAAAGATAGAGCTTTTATATAAATCATTTAAATATTATTTTTGTACCGGAAAAATGGTTTTGTGATGAGGGTTTGTTAATACCCTACCAAAAAACATTACATTTAATTTTAAAAAAAGATAATTAAAGTTTGTAACTTATAAAAATTTATATATCTTTGCAACCTGAAAATTAATAGATTAATTACGATTTAAACATATAGTAATGAGTAAAAGAACATTCCAGCCATCAGAAAGAAAGAGAAGAAACAAACACGGTTTCAGAGAAAGAATGTCTACGCCAAATGGAAGAAGAGTTTTGGCTGCGAGAAGAGCTAAAGGCAGAAAGAGATTAACTGTAAGTGCTGCACGCGCTAAGAGATAATTTCTAATTATCATATACAAAACATGCTTGAGAAGATCCTTTTCAGGCATTTTTTGTTGTTAAAATTTACTAAAATTTAGGCTACATCAACATCTTTTTTCTATTTTTAGAAGTTGAAATATTTTTATAAGAAACAGCCTTTAAAATTAAATTATGCCACATACCAATATCTCCGGAGACAATATTATAAGTTTGCAGCACGCGAAGATTGCGCAAAAAAATTTCACTGTTCTTTCTGATGTAAATCTTAACATTAAAAAAGGTAGATTCTGCTACCTTATCGGAAAAACAGGTTCCGGAAAAAGCTCCCTTCTGAAAACGCTTTACGGACACATTCCATTGGCATCAGGACATGGGGCTGTTGTAGGATTTGATCTGGCAAAACTAAAGCCGTCTGATATCCCTAATTTAAGAAGAAAACTGGGAATTGTATTTCAGGATTTCCAGCTGCTTTCAGACAGAACGGTTGAGAAAAACCTGAAGTTCGTTCTTGAAGCAACAGGATGGAATGATAAAGTAAAAATGGAAGACCGTATCAACGAGGTGTTGGGAAGCGTGAACATGAAAAGCAAGAAGCACAAAATGCCTCACGAACTTTCCGGAGGGGAACAGCAGCGTATTGCCATCGCAAGAGCCCTTCTGAATCACCCGGATCTTATCTTAGCCGATGAGCCAACAGGAAACCTTGACCCTGAGACTTCCAACGAAATTATGACGCTATTAAAGCAGGTTGCCCTTGAAAATGGAGCTGCTGTAGTAATGGCAACACATGATTACCACATGATTCAGAACTTCCCTGGTGAAGCCATCAGATGTGAAGACGGAAAAGTTTCTGTATTGGATACTTCAGAATTATTTGAATAAGAATAAAAAATAAGAAGGTCAGAAATAACTAACTTCTAAAATCTAATTTCTAGCTTCTTTACTTAAAAACATGAAACTCTTTGGTGAGTTCAAGATATTGGTCCGAGTATTGTCTCGGACTTTTTTCTATGATAAAATCAGATTCGTTGATTTCTTTTTCTTGTAACGAAAACTCCAGAATCAATCTTTTTGCCTTTGCATTTTCAATTCCTCTGATATTCACTTTTCTGTTCAGATGCAGGTTATTTTCTTTACCAATTGAAATAAAAACTTCTCCTGCTTCCACAGGTATGATTACAGAAAATATCCCTTTTTCTGACAATAATTCTGCCGCCTTACTGATCAACTGCATGAAGTTCAATTCTACGGTCTGACGTGCAACCTTATCTTTTTCAGATCCTGATTCTTCAAAATACGGAGGATTGGACACAATAAGATCAAACCGGTCTTCCGTTTCAAAAGTTTTAAAGTCCTGATGACTGTTTTTCAACCTGGCATGAAAAGGAGAATTTTCAAAATTGAGCTGGGTAAGTTTTGCTGCCTCTTCATTAATATCTAATCCCAAAAAGCCGGCCTGAAGATTTCTTTGCGCCAGCATAAGAGAAATTAGTCCCGTACCTGTTCCTACTTCCAAAACACTGGAAGCATTTTCAACATTTGCCAAAGCTCCAAGCAGAACACCGTCTGTTCCTACACGGAAGACATCTTTAGACTGCTGAATTTGAAATTGTTTAAATGTAAATGGCTTCACTATAAATTGGTAGGCAGTGTAATAATGAATGTAGATCCCTTCCCTACTTCTGATTTTACAGAGATCTCACCTTTATAATCCTCAATCATTTTTCTCACCATAGACAGACCAAGCCCCATTCCACTGCTTTTAGAAGTAAAATTCGGCTCAAAGATTCTTTCGTACATATTTTCAGGAATCCCGACTCCGTTATCCTGAACAGAGATAATGACTCTTCTCTGGTGCTGTTCGACATCTACATTGATGATCAGTTTTCTCTTATCACTTTCTGCCTGCTTTGCGTTGGTAACAAGGTTTGTGATAATTCTGGAAAGATAAATTCTGTCCATATTGATCATAATATTCGTCTTGTTGGCATGCATGAAAATACTGTCATCATTGAATACACGGAGAATATCTTCAACTTCGGTATTCAGATTGATCACTTCATTATTTTTTTCAGGAAGCTTTGCAAATTCCGAGAATGCCGAAGCTACGGTAGCAATCAGATCAATCTGATCCACAATAGTTTTACTCATTTGCTTTACCCTTTCTCTGATATTCGGATCTTCAGGATCAAATTTTCTTTCAAAATTCTGAATCGTCAGCTTCATTGGCGTCAGCGGATTTTTTACCTCATGAGCCACCTGCTTGGCCATTTCTCTCCATGCTTCTTCCGATGCTTTGAATCTAAGTCTTTCTTTCTGATCCTGAATCTGTAAAATCATCCTGTTATAGGCCCTTGCCAAAGCATTAAGCTCATCATTCTTATAATATCTGATAGGACGCATTTCATTTTCAAACAAGGTAATACGGGTAATCATATCAGAGAATTTCGTAATGGTTTTCGCCAGGCTATTAGAAGTCACCCAACTGATCCAGATACTGAAAAGAATAAGGAAGATATCTACTAAAAGAATATATTTTACATACTGATGAAGAACTTCAAGATAAGCAGATTCATTATGGTATAAAGGAATATAAACAATTCCGATAGGCTCAAGTTCATTGTTTTTCAGCAAAAGATAGGAAGAGGTAAGCTTTGCATCCTTAGCTGCATCATAATTCACCATATCTACTCTTGCATCAGTAGACAGAATCTTATTGATGATTTCTATAGGAATTGTTTTCTGCTCAATTAATCCTTCGTCTTTGTTGGAAAGCAAATAGTTTCCTTTCAGATCATAAATAAAAATGTCATGCTGGTTGATATCCGCTATCTCGAAGATTTTATTCCCCAAAACCTCCGGAAGATCTTTTGTCTCAATAAGTTTCTGGCTTACCGCATAGTCCAGATATCGCATTACAGCATTGGTTTTATCCTGCATATCGATATTACTCTGCTGTAAAGAATGATTTCTCAATACAAAGTAAGGAACAAGTGATGTAGCAACCACACTTAAAAAACATACCAGCAGGAAACCGAAAAACACACGATTCCTTAAGCTATATCCTTTATACTTATTTATTGACATTCTACTTTTTAATTAACCTAGCAATATACTTACCAATGATATCAAATTCCAGGTTTACTTTGTCACCAATTTTCAAATGTTTCATATTCGTAAATTCCCAGGTATAAGGAATAATAGCTACGGAAAACTGATTATCTTCACTTTTAGCAACAGTAAGACTGATTCCGTTTACAGTAATGGATCCCTGAGGTACCGTTACAAAACTTCCGTCATTATCATACTTCATGGTAATAAAATAACTTCCGTCTTTATTTTCGATACTCACCACTTCACCGGTTTTATCAACATGTCCCTGAACAATATGACCATCCAGTCTTCCATCCATTTTCATACAGCGTTCAAGGTTGACAACGGTTCCCAATTCCCATTTTCCAAGGTTGGTTTTTTCCAATGTTTCATTGATTGCCGTCACCACATAATGATTGTCTTTTATTTCAACAACTGTAAGACAACAGCCGTTGTGCGCAAGGCTTTGATCAATTTTCAGTTCATTTGTAAAAGGGCAAGTCAGGGTAAAATCTATATTGCTTCCTTTTTCTTCAATCTTCTCAATAACACCAACTGCTTCAATAATTCCTGTGAACATATTATTTTTTGCTAAATTTGTAAATTATAATCTTCAAAGATAATCAAAATGAGCCCAAAAAACCATAAAGTACGAGTAGGAATTTCAATCGGTGATTTCAACGGCATCGGCCCGGAGATCATTATGAAGTCTCTGAAAGACAAAACTATTACAGATTTTTTCACTCCTGTAATTTTTGGTTCGGGAAAATTATTCACTTATCAGAAAAATATTTTTAAGCTGAATCTTAATTTCAACTATGTTAATGAACCGTCGCAGGCACAGGCAGGGAAACTCAATATGGTGAACCTAACCAAAGAAAACGTGAATGTAGAACTGGGAGTTCCTACTGAAGAATCTACAAAGATGGCCATTGATTCCCTGGAAGCAGCGACTGAAGCTTTGATGAGAGGAGATATTGACGTTCTGGTAACCGCTCCGATCAACAAGGATGAAATGGTAAAGATGGGCTTCAAACATGCAGGACACACAGGATATTTTGAAGAGAAATTCAATAAAAAAGGATTGATGTTCCTTGTTACCGAAGATCTTAAAGTGGCTGTTTCCACACATCATATCCCAATTGCAAAGGTGGCTGAAAATATTTCCAAGGAAAAAATAAAGAAACAGATCAGAGTTTTAAACCAGACGCTGATAGAAGATTTCTGCATTCAAAAGCCTAAAATTGCGGTGCTGGGATTAAATCCTCACGCAGGAGATGGCGGTGTTATCGGAAATGAAGAAATCGAGATCATCAGTCCAGCTATTAAAGAACTTTCTGACAACGGAATACTGGCATTCGGGCCTTTTCCTGCAGACAGTTTCTTCCAGCCGGGCAAATACAAAAATTTCGATGCTGTTTTAGCAATGTATCACGACCAGGGGCTGGCTCCTTTCAAAACATTAGCGTATGAAGAAGGAGTAAATTATACGGCGGGACTTCCTTTCATCAGAACATCTCCGGATCATGGAGTTGCTTATGATATTGCAGGAAAAAATATGGCTGATGAGCAAAGTTTTACAGAAGCAATCTTCACTGCTATTAAGGTTTTCAAAAACAGAAGTGAATACAGCGAACTGATGAGCGACCGCCTGCAGCCTAGAAAAATGGCTGTAGACAACGGAATAGATGAAGATCTGCCGGAGGAAACTGAAGCATAAATCTTTAAAACAAATTTTAAATTAATTTGTTTCAGATTTTATTTGTTATTATAAAAAAAATGCATATTTTTGCACACTCATTTTATGGACAAGTTAAGAAACTATGACGTAAGCTTTTCCGGACTTAAAAACGGAAAACACGAGTTCAAGTTTGAGATAGATAAAACGTTCTTTCAATTATTTGACACTGAGCAGGAATTTACAAATCCTAGAATAGAAGTGAATGTATCACTTGATAAACACACTACTTTTCTGGAATTTGAGATTAAAATTAATGGATTAGTTGAATTGGTTTGTGATATCACCAATGAAAATTTCGACTATCCTATTGAGAATGAAATCAAAATTTTGGTGAATTTCGGGGAAGAATATGATGACAGCAATGAAGATGTGATTACCATTCCTACCGGAGAGCATGCTTTCAATGTAGCACATTTGATTTATGAAAATGTAATGCTTTCTATCCCAATGAAAAAGATTTCACCGAATGTAAGTGATGAAGATCTTAAAATTCTTGACCAGTTCAGTCCTAAAGATATTGAGGTAACTGAAGAAGAAGAACATGAAAGTGACCCAAGATGGGATGCTTTAAGAAAATTAAAAGACAATAATTAAATAGAATAATTTAAATATGATGAGATGATGAATCTCATCGCTCATCAATTAAAAAAGTTATTAGAAAATGGCACATCCAAAGAGAAGACAGTCGTCTACAAGAAGAGATAAGAGAAGAACTCACTACAAAGCTGTAGTTCCTCAATTAGCTAAAGATGCAACAACAGGAGAGCTTCACCTATACCACAGAGCTCACTGGCATGAAGGAAAATTATACTACAGAGGTAAAGTAGTATTGGAAAAAGAAGTAGCTGCTACTGAAGAAAACTAAGAGTCGCTTTTCGCTGAAAAAGCCTCATTTTAATACAAAAACCGCCCAATTTTGATAAAATTTGGCGGTTTTTTGTTGTTTTTTACGTTTTTTTGGTATCTTTGGCATCAAATCAAATATCAAATTTATGGACATTAAAGACATACAAAATCTTATCAAGTTTGTATCTAAGGCTGAAGTTTCAGAAGTGAAGTACAAAACTAAAGATTTCGAAATCACTATTAAAACTCCATTAGCTGGAAGCGATGCTGTTTATGCACAACCTGCAGTATACCACACTGCACCGCAAGCGGTAGCTGCTCCGGCACCTGTTGCAACTCCGGCCGCTCCTGCTGCTGAAAAAGCTGAAGCTGCATCTGATGACAGCAAATATGTAACAATCAAATCTCCAATGATTGGTACTTTCTATAGAAAACCATCTCCTGATAAAGATGTATTTGTAAATGTAGGGGACGAAGTTTCTGTTGGTAAAGTAGTTTGTGTTATTGAAGCAATGAAGCTATTCAACCAGATTGAATCTGAAATCAGCGGAAAAATTGTTAAAATTTTAGTTGACGACGCTACGCCAGTAGAGTACGACCAACCTTTATTCTTAGTAGATCCATCTTAATTAAATATTGATTAATGATGATTGATGATTGATTATAAAATCAATTTCAAATTTCAAATTTTCAAATTTCAAATCGTATTAAGATGTTCAAAAAAATATTAATAGCCAATCGTGGCGAAATTGCAATGCGTATTTTACGTACTTGTAAAGAAATGGGGATCAAAACCGTTGCAGTATACTCTACTGCTGACAAAGACAGTCTTCACGTAAGATTTGCTGATGAAGCAGTATGTATTGGCCCTGCAATGAGTAAAGACTCTTATCTTAAAATCCCTAACATTATTGCTGCAGCGGAAATTACCAATGCTGATGCTATTCACCCAGGGTACGGATTTTTATCTGAAAATGCTAACTTCTCAAGAATCTGCCAAAAGAACGGTATCAAATTTATTGGTGCTTCTCCTGAACAGATTGAAAAAATGGGAGATAAAGCAAACGCTAAGGCTACTATGAAAGCAGCAGGTGTACCTTGTGTACCAGGTTCTGACGGATTGATCGAATCTTATGAACACGCTGTAAAGATAGCTGAAGAAACAGGATATCCGGTAATGATCAAAGCTACCGCAGGTGGTGGTGGAAAAGGAATGAGAGCTGTTTGGAAAGCTGAAGACCTTAAAGATCACTGGGAATCTGCTATTCAGGAAGCTGTAGCTGCCTTTGGAAATGGAGGTATGTATATGGAAAAACTGATTGAAGAGCCAAGACACATCGAAATTCAAGTTGCTGGTGACCAATTCGGAAAAGCGTGCCATCTTTCTGAAAGAGACTGTTCTGTACAGAGAAGAAATCAGAAATTAACTGAAGAAACGCCTTCTCCTTTCATGACAGATGAACTTCGTGAGAAAATGGGAGAAGCTGCCGTAAAAGCTGCCGAATTCATTGGATATGAAGGGGTAGGAACTATCGAATTCCTTGTAGACAAGCACAGAAATTTCTATTTCATGGAAATGAATACAAGAATCCAGGTAGAACACCCTATTACTGAACAGGTAATTGATTATGACCTGATCAGAGAACAAATTCTTCTTGCTGCTGGAACTCCTATTTCAGGAATTAACTATTATCCTAAATTACATTCAATCGAATGTAGAATCAACGCAGAAGACCCTTACGCAGACTTCAGACCGTCTCCGGGGAAAATCACAGGATTAAATATCCCTGGAGGACACGGAATCAGAGTAGACACTCACGTGTATTCCGGATATACAATTCCTTCCAACTATGATTCAATGATTGCTAAGCTTATTACTACGGCTCAGACCCGTGAGGAAGCCATTGCAAAAATGAGACGGGCTCTTGAAGAATTCTATATTGAAGGAGTAAAAACAACGATTCCTTTCCACAGACAGCTGATGGATAATGAAGATTATCTTTCAGGGAACTATACTACAAAATTCATGGAAGATTTTGTAATGGATAGAAAATACGATAATCACTAAAAAGAATTATCATTCATATAAAAAGAAGGCGTCCAAAAAGGCGCCTTCTTTAGTTTTATACTCTATTTCGTTCTAATAAAACAGGAAAAATTATTTTTGTAGTATCAATTAAAACCAACATAGGAGCGATGACATCAGCAATACAGGAGAAATTAGCAAAGACACTTCAGATTTCTATGGTGCGTGCGAAGGAATTTTTGGATATTTGCTATATCGTAACTTATGATAAAAGCAAAATGATAGAACCTAAAAATGGAGTATTTGATCGTTTAGGAATCATTTTGAATGGCGCTGTCCGGATTTATTACATCAATGAAAAAGGCGAAGATATCAGCTATCTTTTACAGGTGAATAATGACGTAATTGGTGATTACGCAAGCTATATTACCGGAAAAAAATCAATCGCTGTTATACAGGCTCTTCTAAAAACTGAAGTTTTATATTTTGATAAAAAAGCTGTTGGGATGTTAATTCAGAAAGATATTTTCTGGCTTGGGCTGGCAAAACGCATATCGGATTTAGCTTTTCTGGATGCAAAACAAAGGCTTGACGAACTGTTTTTTTATACACCGGAAGAACGCTATCTCAATCTTTTGAAAAAGTCACCCGAAATTCTGAACAAAATTCCACAGAAATATATTTCTTCATATTTAGGAATTACGCCACAATCGCTGAGCAGAATCCGGAAAAGAATTTGCTAATTTCAGAAAATTAACTTAAGTGAACGTTTTTGGTTTTTCCAGCCATTAATTTTGCCTCATAATATAAATGCAATCACAATGAAAATAGCAATTATCGGTGGCGGAATTGGTGGTTTGACAACAGCTTTAGCCTTACAAAAAAATAATCTGGACGTTACCGTTTACGAAAGTGCACCCGAAATAAAGCCTGTGGGCGCCGGAATCATTATGGCTAATAATGCCATGCAGATTTTTGACAAACTAAGCATTCGCCACAAAATCGAAATGGCAGGTCATAAAATTTCAACTATTAACATTACTAATCCACAGCTCAAAACCTTATCGGATGTACAATTAAATACATTCGAAAGTAAATACGGAGTAAGCAATATTGCCATTCATCGTGCCGATTTACAAATGATTCTGGCTGAAGAAATTGGTTTTGAAAACATTAAACTTTCTAAACGTTTATCCAAAATCGAACAGGAAAACGGTTATCAACTCACTTTTGAAGACGGAACTATCGCTAATGCAGATGCTGTTATTGGAGCAGATGGAATTAAATCAGTAGTACGTCGTCAAATTTTAAATATTGGAAAACTCAGATCTTCCAAGCAAAAATGCTGGCGTGGCGTCATCGAATCTGATTGGACAGAAAAATATAATCACCATGTTTATGAAGCCTGGGGAAAAGGCAGGCGCTTCGGCTTCGTGAAAATTAGTGATAACAAAGTTTACTGGTACGCTGTGGTTAACGAGCACCTGGTTAAAAATCCCAATAATCTTGCTGAGCTTTTTGCTGAATTTAATCCCGAAATTCTCAGCATGATTTCCGAAACACCCAAAGAGAAAATATTTGTCAGTGACATTATCGATTTAGAACCGATTTACCAATGGCAAAAAGACCGTGTTTGCCTGATTGGTGATGCAGCCCATGCAACAACACCTAATATGGGACAAGGTGCATGCCAGGCCATTGAAGATGCATACATCATTGGAAAGCTTTTTGGTGAAGGTAAAAAGGTGGATGAAGCTTTCACTCAATACGAAAAACTGCGCATGAAAAAAGCACATTATATCGTCAATACAAGCGCTGCTATTGGTAAAATTTCTCATTATGAAAACAGTGCGGCAGTTTGGCTCCGTAATACTTTATTAAAGGCAACCCCTAGAACTACTAACGAAAGACAAATGGAAAAAGTTTTTGATATTTCGTACAATAGTAATTTATAAGATAAACCCCAATCAAAAGCTGTTTAGGGAACAGCATTTAAAAATATTATAGCCCTGATAGAACAGCAAATCAATACCGGAATGATTAAAATGTAGAATAATCTTCTCAGTATAAATTTCTTATTCTTAAAGATAGAATACCTGCAACTGTTATCCGTTAAGAAAATATTTTCCATTAGGGATTCATTTTCCCTCAAAATATACTCTAATCACAGCCTTATACTCAATTCTATTTTTGTTTATGGGTATCATTAATATTGTGTAAATTTGTAAAAAACAACAATATGTCAACAGCAGAACAAACAAAAAACTCACAGTATTTTATTGACCTTGAAGACAAACATGGAGCGCACAACTATCACCCCCTTCCAGTAGTTCTGGATCGCGGAGAAGGTGTTTTCGTCTGGGATGTGGAGGGCAAAAGGTACTATGATTTTCTTTCAGCATATTCTGCTGTAAACCAAGGACATTCTCATCCTAAAATTGTTGGAGCACTGGTAGAGCAGGCACAAAAGCTGGCTTTAACTTCAAGAGCATTCTACAACTCCAAATTAGGAGAATATGAACAGAAAATAACCACTCTTTTTGGATTTGACAAGGTTTTACCAATGAATTCCGGAGCTGAAGCTGTGGAAACAGCGGTAAAATTAGCCAGAAAATGGAGTTATGAAGTAAAAGGAATTGCAGAAAATGCAGCGAAAATTATCGTTTGCGAAAACAATTTCCATGGAAGAACAACAACAATTGTTTCTTTCTCTAATGATCCTGATGCCAACCAGAATTACGGACCTTTTACACCAGGATTTATCAAAATTCCTTATAACGATATCACTGCATTGGAAGAAGTATTAAGCAGAGAAGCCGGAAATATTGCTGCGTTCTTAGTAGAACCAATTCAGGGAGAGGCCGGAGTGTATGTTCCTGATGAAAACTTCCTTAAAAATGCTTCTGAAATATGTAAAAAATATAATGTCCTTTTCATTGCTGATGAAGTTCAGACAGGTATTGCAAGAACAGGAAAACTGATTGCCTGCCACCATGAAGATGTACAACCGGATATCCTGATCTTAGGGAAAGCACTTTCCGGAGGTATGTATCCCGTATCTGCTGTTTTAGCGAATGACAACATTATGAATGTTATCAAACCGGGACAGCATGGCTCCACGTTCGGAGGAAACCCTATTGCGTGTGCCGTAGCAGTAGCCGCATTGGATGTAGTAGCTGACGAAAAACTGTCTGAAAGAGCAGAAGAATTAGGAAAGCTTTTCAGAGCTGAAATAGAGAAGCTTATTGAAAAGACAAACCTTATTACCAAAGTAAGAGGAAAAGGCCTTTTAAACGCTATTCTGATCAATGATACACCTGATAGCTCTACCGCATGGAATCTTTGCCTGCAGCTGAAAGAAAACGGATTGCTGGCAAAACCTACACATGGTAACATTATCAGACTTGCACCACCATTGGTCATTACTGAAGAACAATTGCTGGATTGCGTGAAGATTATTGAAAAGACTATTCTCGAGTATAAATAAACTGATATTCATCGGATATTTTAATATGATCAACACTATTTGAACTGTTGATTTCCGGAAAAGATTAATGGGTATGGTAGTTAAAAACCATACCCTTAATGTATCTCATCAATACATGTATTTCCCTAGACATACCGTCAGCAATGACTTCAAAAAAGCATAAAAAAATCATATTTTTTCACTTTTTAAAAATTTAGGAATTGTATTTGCTATATACATCCGAATACAATAATGTATATTCTTCAAAGGCGGCATTTTTTCGAAATTTGCATAATAGAGATAAATGACAAAGATTGGTCTATAAAATTCAAATTTAGACTTATCTTTGAAAGATTAAAACTATTTAGAATGACCTTAAGAGAGATAGTACATATTTCCTTATTAAACAAAACGTTGTGATGAATATAAGTGGTTTAATCATAACATATAATGAAGAAAAAAATATACAGGATGTCCTTGAGTCTTTTGATTTTTGTGATGAAATAATTGTGGTAGACTCTTTTAGTACGGATAAAACTGTAGAAATTGCAAAGAAATTCCCCCATGTAAAAGTGATTCAGAATAAATTTGAGGACTTTACAAAGCAGAGAAATTTAGCTCTTGATCATGCAACCAACGACTGGGTATTATTTTTGGATGGTGATGAAAGAATTACTCCGGCCCTGCAGCAGGAAATTATCGGTGAGCTGAACAAACCCGGGCAAAAGGATGCCTATTATTTTTACAGGAAATTCTTTTTTGCCCAAAAACCGATTCACTTTTCAGGAACACAGTCTGATAAAAACTTCAGGCTATTCAGAAAATCGAAGGCCAGATATATGGCGGGAAAAAAGGTACATGAAACTCTGGAGGTTAACGGAACCATCGGTATTTTAAAAAATAAATTACTCCACTACTCCGTTTCAGATTATGAATCTTATAGAAAAAAGATGATTCATTACGGAGTTTTAAAGGGGAAGGAACTGGCTGCAAAAGGGAAAAAGTACAGTGTTTTGGTTCAATATCTTAAAACAGCTTTTAAATTCTTTAAGGCCTATATAATGAGACTGGGTATTTTAGACGGAAAAGAAGGCTATCAATTATCTTATCTGCAGTCTTTAAGCGTTTATGAAACCTATGAATCATTAAAAAAAGAGCAAAATTAGTTAAATGAAGATTTGTATCATTAGTTATGATTTTTGGGATTATGATAAGTATATTGTTGAGACATTATGCAAAAGAGATATTGATGCTCATCATATAAAGATCAGTAGCGTTACTCATTCCAACTTCAATGAAAGAGCTGTAAATGCTTTAAGCAAAACTTTTTTAAATAAAAATCTCAAGACTGAAAAAAGACAGAAATATGTTCTGGATTCTCTGGAACAATTAGGCCATCAGGATCAGATTCTGGTGATGAATCCGGATACATTTGATCTTTCTACTCTCAAAAAAATTAGAAAATATACAGATCGTCTGTTGACCTATCTTTATGATAATCTTGAAAGAGTTCCTGTAGAAGATAAGCTGTATCTTTTTGACAAAGTATTCTCATTCGACTATGTTGACGTCAAAAAGCACGGGTTCGAAAAGTTAACAAACTATATTTATCTTCCCCATTGTTCACAGGAAATCCAACAGCCTGAAATGGATCTTTTCTATATTACATCTTATGATAACAGAAGAGTTTCATTAATAAAATTACTGGCTAAAAAGCTGATTGAACAGGGATTAAAATTCCAGATTATGATCATTGGTAAAAAATCCTGGAAGCATCAGCTGACCAATATTTTCATGACGGTACCGAAAAATCTTTTTCTGATTTTCAGTATCAAAAAAATTCCGCATAACGATCTTCCAAAGTATTATAAAAACTCTAAAGTTTTACTGGACCTTATGCGTGAAGGGCAATACGGGCTCAGCTTCAGGGTTTTTGAAGCCATGGCTCTGGATAAGAAAATCATTACTGATAACGAAGCCATTAAAACCTATGACTTTTACAATCCCAATAATATTTTGATTTTAAACAAAAATATTAGTAATCTTGACAAATCTTTTTTTGAAACACCCTACGAGAAAATTCCGGAAGAAATCTATTACAGATACACTTTGGATAGTTGGGTGAATAAAGTTTTTGAACTTGATACTAAAAACTGACAAATGGGAATCTTAAAAAAAATAAAAAAGCACTTCGAAAGAAAAGAAAAACTTAAATATCTTCAGTCTAAGGATATCGTCAACATTAATCTGTATGATGCTTCCCAAAAAACGATCCTGTTTGCATCAAGAGATTTCCCAGCCCATGATAAAGAATCCGGGGCTAACAGACTGAAAGAACTTATACTTATTTACAAAGAATTAGGATACAACTGCATTATATTCGCTCCCCATATGTTTGAAGACGATTCTTATGTGAAGTTTTATCAGCAGCGCAATGTTATCGTTTACATAGAGAACACTAAGTACAGGAATATCTATGATTTCCTGTCTTCTTTTAAAAAGATAGATTACGTTTGGTTCAACGGGCCTCTGGCTCTGAATCTTTTTTATGAAAAAATGAAAGCCGTTTTATCTTCTGCCAAATTTATTTATGATATGGTAGACATTCATTTTTTAAGGTTTAAAAGAGCCATAGAACTGGAACCTACCCGTATTTCATTAAAGAAGAATTATAAACATTTTTTTCGCCTGGAAACAGTTGTTGCACCACAACTGGATTATATCATTGCCATATCTGATAAGGAGAAAGCAATTATGAGCCAGTATGCAGATAAAAATAAGATCATTACAGTATCTAATATTCATTATCCCAAAATTGATATTTCTGAAAGAAAAAGTTTCAGTGAAAGCAAAGGAATTACCTTCATCGGATCTATCCACGAGCCAAATATTGATGCGGTAAAGTTTCTCTATGAAAAAATAATGCCTATTGTCTGGAAAACCAATCCTGAACTGGAAGTAAGCATCATTGGGAATGTCGCTGAGAAACTTGATCTTAAACTATTTCCTAAGTTTAAATTTTTAGGCTTTGTGGAAAGCATTGAAGAGCATTTTATGAATTCCAGAATTATGGTTGCTCCCTTACGGTTTGGAGCTGGAGTAAAAGGAAAAATAGGACAGGCATTTGAATATTTCTTGCCTGTAATCACAACAGATATCGGAGCGGAAGGAATGAGACTCAACAACCATAAAAATGTATTGATAGCGAATGATGAAAATAGTTTTGCTCAGGCAATTCTACAATTAAATAATGATGAAGAGCTTTGGAATACATTAAGTCAAAATTCTATTGACAGTCTGAAACCATTTTCCATTGAGTCCGTAAGTTCTACATTGAAAAAAATTTAATTAAGAATGGATAATTCTTTTTTTTTAATCAGCATTATTGTTCCGTGCTACAACGCTTCTTATTATGTAAAAGAAGTACTAGAAAGTATACAGAGCCAAACTCATTACAATATTGAATGTATTGTTATTAATGATGGCAGTACAGATAATACTCTTGAAATCATCAATTGTTTTTCAGACGAAAGATTCCATATATACAACCAGAAAAACAAAGGTCTTTCAGATACTCGAAATTTCGGATTGGAAAAAGCCTCCGGAGATTTTATTTTTTTCTGTGACAGTGATGATCTTCTTCCTTCTAATGCCTTGGAATCACTCATATCTGAGTATACAGGTAAAGAGGATATTATTGTGGGAAAAACATCAACCTATTCATGGGAAGAGAAACGAAACGTTTCATTCTTACCTCAGCCTAAAGAAAAACAACGCTTAGAAAATAAAAATACGGAAGTCCTGCTTAAAAAAATAACGGAAGACTTAAGTCCAATTGCCCAGAATAAATTATATAAATCTTCATTTTTAAAAGAAAATAATCTCACATTTTTAAGTGGAATTTATCACGAAGATGAATTATGGTTCTTTGAAACGATGTTCCAGGCAAAGAATGTTGTCTTTATTCCTGATATTACTTATTTCTACACTATCGACAACGCACAGTCCATCACTAAAAAGAACAGTGATAAAAATCTTTTAGGATACCTAAGTGTTATTCAAACGATATATAACAACTACTATTTACAATATCCTGAACAAAGCAATATTGCCTACTATATTGCCTACTTAAAGAAAATTATTATTGGAAATTACAAGCATCATTCAAACTATTCCAATACAGCAATTCATAAGATGGAAACGATATTCAAAGAAGTTAATCCTAAATTCAATGATAATATTTCATTGAAAAGTATTGAGAAAAAATATTTCCGGTATATTAATGACCTCAGTTTAAAAGATGCTGAGACCATAAAAAAAGAATATTTCAATAATCCTGTCAACAGTCTCAGAAAATACTACAAAATATTAAGATTCAGTATACTTAACTTAAATTAAAAAAGTGAAAAAAAGAAAATTTCTTTTGGTAATGCCTGACTATTCCGATTTTCCAAAGCTATTTTTAGAGAACTTGGAGAAGGAAGGTTTTGAACCCTATTTAATCACAGACAATGTTTCAGGATTTAAATACAAGGGCTGTGAAAGCATAAAAAATTTTTTCATTAAAAATATTCTTAGAAATAAAGAGTATAAACAATATCTTATTCAAAAGCATTTTCTCGATGAGCTGAATAAAAACCTTTCTGCCATTACGGAAGAATTGGATTATGTCCTGGTGATTCGTCCGGATAATTTCCCAATTTCATTTATAAAGAATCTAAAAAGTAAAACCCGAAAATTAATTGCTTATCAATGGGATGGTATTGAAAAATTTCCAGAGATCAGAAACTATTTCAATTTATTTGATATCTTCTTTTGTTTTGAAAGAGTAGAATCTCAGCCCAATATTCAACCTATTACTAATTTTTATTTTGATCACCTTCCTTCTTCTGAAAAAAAATATAATGCAGAAAAGCCTAAGCTTTACTTTGTAGGTTTATATTGGAAAAGCCGTGAAGAAAAAATTAACCGATTTATTGATGAAGTCTCAGGTTTATCTATTGAACTTTCTATTTTCATTCAATATTTTCAGGAACCTGAAACGAAAAATGATAAAATACAATATATTCAAAACAGAATTAGTTTCCGAGAAAATCTGGATCTTGTTAAAAGTTCAGACATTCTTTTGGATTTTGTTGATCCATTACACAACGGACTTTCCATTCGTTTCTTTGAAGGAATATACTATAAGAAAAAAGTAATTACGGATAATGTGACGGTTAAAAAATACGATTTTTACCATCCTGATAATATCTTTGTTGTGGAAAATAATAATTATAAAAATATTGAACAGTTTCTAAAAAAACCTTATTTTACATTATCAGATGACATTGTAAAAAAATATGGTTTCAGTAATTGGATCAAAAAAATCATAACATAAAAAATAAGCTTTATTGATAAAAGCTTTCTTTATTTAATCTTTAAATCCTAAATAATTTATAATATTATTGATATTCTTTTCCTGTTGCCCAACTGAGAACTTAGCAAGTGGTAGTGCGCTGTTACTATGAAGAGTTTTCCACAAATTTTCATCGTAATATAGTTCCAATATCTTATTTGCGAAATGCTGCGGATCTTCATTGGAAACAAGGGCTGTTTTTCGATCTTCCAGATCCATTCCTTCCGCCCCAATTGATGTAGTGACTACAGGCAATCCAAACTCCAGAGCCTGCCCTATCTTTCCTTTCACTCCAGCTCCATATCGTAGAGGAGCAACAAATATTCTCGAATTTTCAAACCAGTAATCTACACTCTTCTGATAACCTAATATCTGAAACTTCTCAGAATTATATTTTCCTTTAATCTCTTCGGGAAAATGTGGTCCTAAAATATATACTTTAATAGAATCGTCTTTGGCCCAAACTAAAGGCATTATATCTTCATACAAAAACTTGACGGCATCCATATTGGGCATGTGATAGAAACCTCCAATGAATAAAACACCTTCCCGAACAGAATAATCCATATCTCTGCATTCTACAGGTTCATGAATATTACTAACAGTAAAGATCTTTTCATTTTTGATCCCTTGGCCCGAGACAATTTTCTTTTCTTCATCACTGATGGAAATAACCACATCTGACTTTTGCATTCCAAAATATTCCTTTTCCTTAAAGAATCTCATCTCTTTTTTACGGGACTTTGTCACTTCAATATATTTGTTTTCTCTCTCCATTCTTAGATAATGAAGATCGACCATATCATAAATAATCTTCTTTCCGGAGATATCATTTTTAATTTTCCCATACCAAAAATCAAATCCAATCGGTCTGAAAATCCAAACAATATCTACATAATGAAGAGCTTCTTTCACTTGATCCAAAACTTTTACAATTTTGTTCTGAGCATTTACATAGTCTTTACAAACTTCCACACCAATGCTCCGAAAAAAATCAACGTAGATATCATCCTCTTGGTTGGGTTGCTGAATCCCTAAAATAACTCTATGATTATTTTTTTGCAGAATCTTTACAATTTCAAGAAACCTTCTTGAGCCAGAATCCTTATCAGGTTGTGGCATACGTTCCTCCAGAATCAGAATATTGGGCTTTTTATAAAACCTATTAATATTATTTCTTCCTTCATTATCCAGAAATCTTGAATCAGTAAAATACGAATCCCATCTATTCATAAAGACAGTTCTGTTTTTCTGAAGCAAAAGTTCCTTTCCATTATCTTTTCCAGTATAAGAAACATTTTCAAAATGAACAATTTCCGATTTAGGCTGATAATAAATATCCAGCTTCTGCTCATATTTCAAGCGTTGACATAGATCTGTTTCTTCATAATAGGCAGGTAAAAAAGCTTCATCCAAAAGATTAAGTTTTCCATCAGTATCAGTTCTATGTAATAACAAACTACATCCTGAACAATAATCTACTTTTCTTAAAAAGTTATATTTTGGAGTATCAATAGCTTCACCTCTTCCTAGATTAACAATTTCGGTATTATTAAAAATAAGACAGCCCGCCTCTTGCAATGTATTGTCTGAAAATACCATTTTAGAGCCAACTGCACCTACATTTTTATTGTTCTTAAAAACCTCCAACAGACTGGATAAATAGTTTTCCTGAACTTCTACGTCATTGTTCAACAAATAAATATATCTTCCTCTTGCCTTCCGAATTCCTTTATTTATATTTCTTAAAAATCCTAAATTTTCAGTATTATTAATAATTGTAATTCCGGGAACTGTATCCAGATACTTTAAAGTTTCATCTGAGCTGTTATCATTGATAATAATAATTTCTTTTGATACGTCTTTATCATACTGTTCAATTGTATATAAACAATTAAGAGTATATCTGATCTGATTGTAAACAGGAATTATGATAGAAACTTCTGGCTCATTTTCATAAATAAAGCCAAATGTATGTTTTTTAAAAAAGTCGAGTTCAAAATGATTGATCTTTAGTTTTCTCTTATTATTGATAAAATTCCGATCCTTTATTTTATTTTTAAAAAACCTTTTAATTCCCATTTTAAATTTATTATTTTGTCCTGCCTTTTTAGAAAAACAAAATTAAGCATTTATTGTAAACTATGAGAGTAATAAGTTGGTTATCTTTTGTTCCTGGAGTGCAATAAATTCACTTCTGTTTATAAGATTTGATTAATCAACAAAATCATTTAATGCCTAATAAATACCGAAAACTTTAAAGGATATTGATTTCCGTTAATCAAAACATATATGGAAGCATTGTATTCAAAAACAGTAATCTTATTATGAAAAAAAGAAAGATATATTTTGTTTGCCCATCAGTTTCTGTACCTTTTGGGGGTATAAAACAAATTTATAAATATGTAAATATTTTAAACAATCATGGTTATAATGCTACTGTTTTATTAAAAAAAAAGAGAAAAAGAGATAATATATGGTATCGTGACACAAAAATATCTTATCATTATGAACTTTTAAAAAACATAGAAAATAGTAATAACCCTAAAGAACATAAAAATAGTTTTTACGAAAGATTAAAACTGTTCTATAACAATTTATTTTCACATCCCATAGAGAAAGATGCGCTATTTGTTTTTCCGGAAATATATGGAAAATCATTCCATAAAACTATTCCCAATCATCAGTATGTAATACTTAACCAGAATTGCTACTACACCTTTCAGGGGTATGGATTTGATTATAATGAAAAGAATCCTTATTTAGATAAAAATTGTTTAGGAACTATTGTAGCATCAGAAAATGCACAAAAATATTTTAATGTTGTATTTCCTGCTCTTGGTCTATATAGAGTCCGTTTAGGAATTGATACCCATATTTTCAGTTTTGAAAATAAAAAAAAGAAAAAAATTGCTTTTATGCCAAGGAAACTTGCTGAGGATTCTTTACAAGTTATTAATATTTTAAAAGCACGAAAAAAGATGGATGATTGGGAGTTTTTCCCAATTGACAATATGGATGAACAGGAAGTTGCAAAACATTTAAAAGAATCCGTATTTTTTTTAAGCTTCAATCATAGAGAAGGCTTTGGGCTTCCTCCTATAGAAGCTATGTCTTGTGGATGTTTTGTAATCGGTTACTCTGGACAAGGAGGAAAAGAATATTTTAAAGAAGAATTTTCTTGCCTGGTTGAAGAAGGTAACATTATTGATTTTGTTGAAAAAATAGAAAGCCACGCATTAGAATATCATGAGAATCCGACTCTTTTTTCTGAAAAAGGGAAAATAGGGTCACAATTTGTGATGAAAAATTATTCATTGGAAAATGAAACACAAGATTGGATCAGTACGTGGGAAAAAATAATTTCCCAATGCTAGAGTACGATATTCTTTACAAAAGAAACGCTATATTAGGACGAGACAAACTGCATAAAAAAGCTAACCTTTTCGGCTAGCTTTTTTTATACTTAACTTTTTTTATTAAATTATTATTTTTTATTTGCCCAAACAACACTACCGTTGTTGTTGTAAATCACAATATTTCCATCATTCTGAACTGAAAGTCTTTCAATATTTGATGAGCTTATACCTGTACTGTAAACAGGTTTATGTGAAGAATCATAGACTACCAGATTTCCATCTTCCTGAAAAATAGCGCTTCTTCCACTTCCTGCTGTTGCCGAAGACCAGATATCTTTTTTAGTTCCGTTACTATACATTACCAAATTACCATCTGTCTGGAAAATTAAATAATAGTTATAATTTTCAGAAAATATCTTTTGTCCTTTTACAAATCTAAATCCTTTGTAAATATTACCATTATTATAACTTCCTGTATTAGAACCTCCGTTTCCACCGAAATTGTTTCCGTCAGAACCTCCCTTAGAAGACCACAAAGCATTTCGTCTCCTGTTATAAATTACAAGATTGCCATCATCCTGCATCTCAAGGTTGGCTGCATTCTTGTTGGTGGTGTTGGTACTGAATAAGGGTCTGTTTGAAGAATTATAAACGACAAGATTACCATCTTCCTGAAAAATAGCCCTTGAACCTTCACCAGGAGTCCTGGAACTCCATTCCGGCTGATTCTGGCTATTATAAACTACCAAATTTCCATCATTTTGAAAAATCAGAAAGTGCTGATTATTTCGGGAATAGTATCTTCTATCCTTTACCAAATTAGTGCCAAGTGTAATATTTTGAGCCATTATACAAATTCCTGCCAATAGCCCAAACATTGCTAATAAATGCTTTCTCATAAGTTTATGTTTTTTATTTCCTTATGTAAAGATAAATAATAAAAATCATACTTCTATTTACCTCATCAAAATTAGTTGTAAAAGAAAAAATCTAACATCAATTTAACATTTGCTTAAGTCCATATATGTACACCCTGGAAAAGGAATAATTAACAGCACATTATTATAATCAATGAAAATGAATACAAACAGTAAGGCAGTACTATCTTTTAATGGTAAAAAAATATATCATATTATTTATCATTAAAAACCGTCTCAAAACTGAGACGGCTTGTAGTTATAGAATATCAATATTTTTAATTAATAAGCATAGAATTCAATTCCCTCCTTAATATAACCTGAAGGTGTTACGCTGGATCTTGAATAATAATGATCTTTACCGTTCCAATATTGGTAGATAGGAACTGTATTAGGCTGCTGAGTAGCAAAAGCATTAAACTCGATTCCTTCATCTACATATCCCGGATAATATCCCGGAGTTTTTGTATAGTAATGATCTTTACCATTCCAGTATCTGTAGATAGGAACTGTATTGGGAGCTTTGTACAAGAATGCGTGAAACTCTGTTCCTTCAAAAGAATATCCGCTGTAGCTTCCAGCAATTTTTGTATAGTAATGATCTACTCCGTTATAATATCTGTAAATTGGAATGGTGTTAAATTCTAAATACACCTTATTATCAATCAGATATTGATCTACATAGGCTTTAAGCTGAGCTTTTTTAACAGGGTCTTTTACAAAGTCATAAATAATAATCAACCCGTTGCTTCCAAAGTCAACCAAAACAGAATTATTTACATTTGAGCTGTTCTGCCAATTGGAAATATTAACTTTAGTATTGGTCTGATCCAGATTCAAATCTCCTACTAAGCCTTTTGAAGGATCCCCGCCTCTGGTTTTGTAAGTCAACTTTTTAGAAAAATTCATGTGGTATTCAGAAGTATTCACATCATTATCCACATTCACATTAAAAATATTCAGCATTCCTGCCTTTATTCCGATTCTGGCTGCCTTATCACGAGTCTGGCTCGTTGTTTCAGACTGGAATAAAATATCAAGTTTTGCTCCTGTATAAATATCCGTCATTACGTGAGTTCCATAATCCTGAACAATCTGCTGCGGAGTTTTTGTCTGTAAATCCTGAGCAAATTCAGGAGTTATATAATCACCCAGCATATCGGTAGTAGCATTGAATCTTACTCTTTTCTGTTTGATCGTAAGGTTATAACTTCCGTAGATATATTTTGCATCAAACTTATTGTTGGTTGTTACCGCTGAGCCAAAACCTACAGAAAGTATTTTTTTAAACAGTGGAAAATTAACTGTTGCATCCACTTTGGTTGAAACCATTTTCGAATAAGCCTCAGCATTTTCACCATAATCTTCGGAATACTCCTGAGAATTTGTGTTTTCGCTGATTAATCTGTTGCTCTGCTCTAATTTAAAGCGATCAATATCAACTACCTTAAAACCCGCAGCTGTTGCATTGGCATATTCACCGGTAACATTATAACCATGTCCCAGAACATCATAAATTCCGTCTCCCGCAAATTTGGAAGCAGATAAGCGATTATTAGCTTTTACCGCAGGGCTTTCAGGGGTTGTCTCGCTATTCAGTTCTTCCGTTGAACATGAACTCATAAAAAGCATCAGCAGACTACTGAAGCAAAATAAAATTTGTTTTTTCATAGATTATTTAAAAGTTTCAGCAAATATAATATTCATCATCAAGTGAAAAAAATAAACACCTAATGATTTATATCAATATTAAGTGAATTTAATAATTATTTAAATAATACTGAAAACGGGTTTAATTATAAACAGAAAATGAGATCTTAGTTCGTAAAATAAATTACCATTCTCAAAATAGGAAATTTTATTAAATAATTAATTGAGATATGCGGTATCTATACAAAATAAATAGTTTACATTAAAAACTAAACTTATGTGATATTATAATCATAGTGTAAATTTTTATTAAAATAATATTAACAACACAAATAATCACTATATTAAGAATTAAAAATACTCGAAAACCCCTTATATTTATAAGATATATCTAAAATACTAATGCTAAATTAATCACAATTAAAAGAAATAAATCTTATATTTGTTTCTATAAAAAATTAAAAAATGCAAAAATTTTTAAAAATTTCTACCTTAGCCTTCGCTACATTAGCTATTACCTCATGTTCACGAGAAAACGATTCATTGACAGAGCAACCACCTATACAAACTGTCGAAAAAATGAACGTTCAGGAGAGGATTTCATTGACGAAGACGGAGGTACTTGCTGAAAGCCAAAGAATGTCAGGCCTTAGTGCCGGGCAATCCTTAGTTTTAAAATATGGAAATGTAAACTTACATTTGGATATGCAATTTGATTCTAATTTAGTGCTCTATGCAAGTCCCATTAATTATTGGGGACCGGTACCTTATCCAGTAAAATGGGCTTCAAATACAGATTTTGGAACCGGATTATACCAACCTTATTTATCAGCTCAAAGCGATGGTAATTTGGTATTATACAAGGCGCAGCCCTATGTAGCAGGAAACGCTATCTGGGCAACAAATACAGATTCGGAATCAGTATCAAATCCAAGATTTAAACTTCAAATCATAAAAAAAACCAATGCAATAACCGGGACTAAATATTATGCAACTTTTATTCTTGAAGGAAACAATTATGAAAGGCACGAAATTGCCGTAGAAGAAATTACAGATATCTACTAAATAAAAACTTTCATCATATAAAAATACTATCTGTTTTTCAGATAGTATTTTTTATTATCACAATTCAAACTTTATCCTATGAAACAATTTATTTTTCAAGTTACTTTAAGTAAATTTGCAAAAATTAAAATTGAAATGGAGAAAGTAAGAGTACGTTTTGCTCCAAGTCCTACAGGACCATTACATTTGGGAGGCGTAAGAACCGCATTATATGATTATCTTTTTGCTAAAAATCATGGGGGAGAATTTGTATTGAGAATTGAAGATACAGACACGGCCAGATATGTAGAAGGAGCTGAAGAATATATTGAAGAAGCTTTAGAATGGTGCGGAATCATTCCTGATGAAAGTCCAAAGAAAGGAGGAAAATTTGCTCCTTACAGACAGTCTGAAAGAAGAGACATCTACGACAGATATACTGAGCAGATCCTGAAAACAGATTATGCTTACATTGCCTTTGATACGGCTGAAGAACTGGATGCAATGCGTGCAGAATATGAAGCGAAAGGTGATGTTTTCTCTTATGATAATAAAACAAGAAACCGTTTAAGAAACAGCCTTGCCCTTTCTGAAGAAGAGGTTCAAAGGTTATTAGACGAAAAGACGCCTTATGTAGTACGGTTTAAAATGCCTGTTGACAGAGTATTAAATCTTGAAGATATTATTCGTGGAAAATTTTCAGTCAATACCAATACTTTAGATGATAAAGTTCTGGTAAAGAATGACGGAATGCCAACGTATCATTTTGCCAATATTATTGATGACCATGAAATGGAAATCTCCCACGTGATCCGTGGAGAAGAATGGCTTCCATCTTTAGGACTTCACACTTTATTATACGAAGCAATGCAGTGGGAAGCACCACAGTTTGCCCACCTTTCTTTAATCTTAAAACCTGAAGGAAAAGGGAAGTTAAGCAAAAGAGACGGAGATAAATTCGGATTCCCGGTGTTCCCGCTTGATTTCAAAGATCCTGCTACCGGTGTGATTTCTAAGGGATACAGAGAAAACGGATATCTTCCTGATGCTTTCATTAATATGGTTGCATTATTAGGATGGTCTCCTGCAGATGATAAAGAAATACTTCCTCTGGATGAAATGATCAGGGAATTTGATCTTCATAAAGTACATAAAGCGGGCGCAAGATTCAGCAAAGAAAAATCTGAGTGGTTCAACCATCAGTATATTCAGATGAAGTCTGATGAAGAGCTTCTTCAAATCCTGAAAAACACAGATCTTGATCTTTCCGGTGTATCTGATGAAAAACTGTTGAAAGTAATTCATCTGATGAAAGAAAGAGCCACTTTCCCGAAAGATATCTATGAAAACGGCAAATTCTTCTTCGAAGCTCCTGCTTCGTATGATGAAAAAGCATCAAAAAAAGCATGGAATGAAGAAACATCGGCAATTTTAGGTGAATTGGCGACTGCTTTTGAAACGACAGACTTTGTGGCTGAGACATTAAAGCAGACCATGCATGATTTCGCGGAAAACAAAGGATTAGGAATGGGTAAAGTAATGATGCCGTTACGATTATCTTTAGTAGGAGAATTGAAAGGACCGGACGTTCCGGATATTCTGGAAATCCTTGGTAAAGAGGAAAGTATCTCCAGAATAAACAATGCTGTAAATAATTTTAAATAGAATAACCATAATTTTTCATACATTTGAAAGATTTAATTTACTTCAAGAAATGGAATATTTAAGTTTCGAACTTCCTATCAAAGAATTGATGGATCAATACCAGACGTGTTCTTTAGTAGGAGAAGAAAGTGGTGTTGATGTAAAATTAGCATGCAGCCAGATTGAGGATAAGATTTTAGAAAAGAAAAAAGAAATCTATGGAAATCTTACACCTTGGCAAAGAGTACAACTGTCCCGTCATCCGGATCGTCCTTATACATTGGATTATATTAACGGAATGGCAGACAAAGGCAGTTTCTTAGAACTTCATGGAGACAGAAATTTCGCTGATGATCCGGCAATGATTGGAGGATTGATTACCCTTGATGGTCATAAAGTAATGATCATAGGGACTCAAAAAGGAAGAACGACCAAAGAAAGACAGCACAGAAGATTTGGGATGCCAAATCCGGAAGGATACAGAAAAGCTTTAAGATTAATGAAGCTTGCTGAAAAGTTCAATATCCCTGTAGTAACTTTAGTAGATACACCGGGAGCTTATCCAGGGCTGGAAGCTGAAGAAAGAGGACAAGGTGAAGCTATTGCAAGAAATATTTTTGAAATGGTTCAGCTGAAAACTCCAATCTTCACGTACATCATCGGAGAAGGTGCCAGTGGTGGAGCATTAGGAATAGGTGTAGGAAATAAGGTATATATGTTGGAAAACACATGGTATACAGTAATTGCACCGGAAAGCTGCTCTTCTATCTTATGGAGAAACTGGGATCACAAAGAAGATGCAGCCAATGCATTAAATCTTACTCCGGCAGATGCCTTAAGAGAAAATTTCATTGATGGTATCATTGAGGAACCGCTTGGAGGTGCTCATTATGATCAGGAAACAACCTATCTGAACCTGAAAAATTCAATTTTACAAAATATCAAAGCTTTTTCCAAATTTACAGGACAGGAGCTTGAAACCCAGAGACAGGACAAATTCATTGCAATGGGCCAGTTCAAAGGATAAAAAATAAAAAAGGTTAAGAATTTTTTCTTAACCTTTTTTATTTAGTTTTCTTCTGTTTCTATTCTGCAACATTCAGTGCAATTTCAATATCCTGGGTGATTTTCTTCAAAGAAGAATATTTGGCATCACAAACCATTGTTGTCAGCACGTATTCCCCTTTATCTACCAGAATAAAATTTTCTCCTTTGGCAGGTACACTGAGATTATAATATTTTTTACCACTTATCTTTACAATAAGATTGCAGGTGGATCTGTTTTTAATATTGATATATGCTTCGTTTTTATTAATATCATTATTAAAAAGGTGGGTAAGCATTGCTGCTGTTCTTTTATTTTCTTCACTGGGTCCTGCTTTAGAATTACCGGCATTTTTTGCAGAATTCACTGATGCAAAGGTAGTTGTTCTTCTTTCTTCTTTTAAAGCTTCTATAGCAGCTGCTGTATTATTAGAGACAGGTTTTCCATTAGCTGTATATGTTTTTTTTGCGGCCATCGTCTTTCCGCTGTTCAATTCATTATTTTTAACGATATTTTCAATTTTTTCTTTGCTGATTGGTTTTATGGTAGGTTTTGCTTCCGGAGAATTCCCTGCCATGATAATATCAATCAGTTTTCTTTTAAAATAGTCTGTTTTAGCATGTCCGGGATTCTGCTTCAAAAAGCCGGCAATTACCCTTGCCTCTTTTGAGATCTCGGCTTCCTGTTCGGTATAGATGATTACAGTTTCTTTTTCAACAACTGCTTTAGATTTTGTTTTTTTCTTTTTTTGAGAAAAACCTAGTGCAAAAATGCATATAAATAGAAGGAAGAAGATTTTTTTCATTAATCAAACCTTTAAAATAGTATTAAATATATTAATAACGTGAAAAGTCATTTTTTAGTTTATCATTAAAATCATTATCTTTGCACTGCTCTAAAATTAAGCTAAAAATTAATACTAATCTTAAATAAAAAATAATAGATATTATGTCTTATACACCAGTTGCTGCAGATGTAGCTAAATTAAGAAACCAAACAGGTGCAGGTATGATGGACTGCAAGAAAGCTCTAGTTGAAGCTGAAGGAGACTTCGAAAAAGCGGTAGATATCCTTAGAAAAAAAGGACAAAAAGTTGCTGCTAACAGAGCAGACAGAGAGTCTACTGAAGGGGCAGTAATCGCAAGAGTAAACGAAGACAACACTTTAGGTGCTGTAATTTCTTTAAATTGTGAGACTGACTTCGTTGCTAAAAACGAAGCATTCGTTGAGCTAGCTTACGAATTGGCTGAAATGGCAATCTTCGCTGCTACTAAAGAAGAGCTTTTAGCTACAGATTTCCACGGAATCACTGTTGCTGAGAAATTAGTTGAGCAAACAGGAGTTATCGGTGAGAAAATTGAGATCGGATCTTTCGAAAGAATCCAGGGAGCTTTCTTAGGAGCTTACATCCACGCTGGAAACAAAATTGCTGCAATCACTTCTCTATCTGCAAAAGTAGACGGAGCTGAAGAAGCTGCTAAAGCTGTTTCTATGCAGGTTGCTGCAATGAACCCAATCGCTCTTGACGAAACTGCGGTTTCTCAGGAAACTATCGACAGAGAGTTGGAAATCGAAAGACACAAACTTACTGAAGAAGGTAAGCCTGCTAACATTATCGACAACATTCTGAAAGGTAAAATGCAGAGATTCTACAAAGACAACACTTTGGTACACCAGGATTTCATTAAAGACGGAAGTATCTCAGTTGCTGATTATGTAAAATCTGTAAACGCAGACTTAAAAGTAACAGGATTTGTAAGAGTAAGCTTATAAGCTGACTTTTTCAAAAAATATAGAATCCCGGTGAAAATTTCACCGGGATTTTTTGTTAACATTATTTATACCCATCTGTACAATAAACATTTAAAAAAATTAACAAATATAAATAATTCACCTACTAAAGAACTAAATAACGATAATCAGAAACATTAAGCCCAACAGCTATTACCAGTTTCATACCCAAGGAGGCTTTTAATTAAAAATAGAAGACTTTTATTTAACATTTATTTAAATTTTATTAAAAGTATTTCATTTTTTATTTTATTTTTGTAGAAATCCTAATTCCATACTCATGAAAAGATTTCTACTCAGTTTGGTATTAATTTTTTTGACAATTAATACACTCTTTGCACAAAGGGATACCGAGCACTGGATAGCTCCCTATTACGACAGTGTTGGCGGCAACAGCTATGTCAACATGCTCTATCTTTCCACAGACTCTCCAACTCCCGTTGATGTAACCATTTACAATAACAATGCTCCAGTAACCACCGTTACCATCAGTAAAGGTAGTCCGCAGACTTATAAAGTTACCAACAGCCTTATTTCTGCTACCACTACTACTGACGCATTTGTTGTGGGTAATAAGGGATTGTACTTAAAAGCAGCCAAGCCTTTTTACTGCAGCTTAAGACTGGCTCAGAGTGTTCACGGGGAAGTAATAACCAGTAAAGGAAAAGCCGGAATTGGAAAAACATTTTTCGTTGCTGCCGCTCCCAACACCAATACCAGCAGTATTCAAAATTTTACAGCAGGTGTCCTTGCTACCGAAGACAATACCAATGTAACCGTATCATGGAATCCAACTGCCGGAGTTGTTTTTATTAATGGAAATCCAACTGGAAATACTCAGACTTTCACTTTACAAAAAGGACAATCTTTCATTCTTGCAGGATCCGGTTCTCAGTCCGGAAATAAAACAGGCTTTATCGGGGCTAAAATTGTTTCTGACAAGCCTGTAACGTTGACTAATGGAAGCTGTAATGCCAACTTCTCTGCTTCAACAACAGGAAGTGATCCGGTTCTCGATCAATCTGTTCCGGTTGACAGACTTGGGAATACTTTTGCCATGGTAAAAACAAGATCTACTCAACCTTCATTAAATATGGAGGGAGGTCTTATTGTTGCTACCGAAGATAATACTGAAGTATATCTAAACGGCGGAGGTACTGCTGTTGCAACACTTGCTGCCGGAGAATGGTACAGAATTAACGAAACCAGCTACGTTGCTCAGGGAACATCAGGACATTCAAATATGTTCATTTCCACCACCAAAAATGTATATTTATACCAGTTTATCGGAGTTTTGCAAAGTGATGCTACCAATGGATTCAACTATATCCCGCCATTAAACTGTTTCCTTCCAAGAAAAATTGATGAAATCGGGAAGATTAATGAAATGCCTCTTGGCGTGGGAGGAGCCAGCTCTACTCCCAGTGATCTGGTAGTAAAATTAAACATTCTGACAGAGGCTGGTGCTACTGTAATGTTGAATGACGCGCCTCTTCTCCCTGAAGCGGGTCCTTATCCCCTTGCAGGAAATGCCAACTGGGTAACGTATGCCATCAACAGTGTAACCGGAAATATTAAGATTACGTCTACAAAAGCTGTAACAGCAGGTATCAACGGAGGATATAGCTCTGCAGGATACGGAGGTTACTTTGCAGGATTCTCTTCAATCCCTGTTATTGCAAAAAAAACAGGTGAATGTGTTCCGGGAATCGTTCTTGAAGTAGATGATGGATATGAAACCTACCAGTGGTTCCGTGACGGAGTGGCTATCCCGGGTGCTACCAGTTATACGTATACTCCTACACAATCTGGAAATTATACCGTAAAAGTAACCATGGGAACATGTCCTCCTGTGACGACTCCTATTTATAAAGTACAAAACTGTTTAAAAGAAACCACACAGGCTCTTAATGCTTGTTCTACTAAAATTATTACTCCGACGTTTACTTCTTCCACTCAGACTGTGGTTCCAAGTACAGTAGTAATTTTGACTCCTCCTACCAAAGGAACAGCAGTGGTTAATCCAAACGGAACGATCACTTATACCCCTAATCCGGGATATCTGGGACCAGACAAAATCGTTTATAAATTCTGCGGAAACTCAGTTGAGTTTACAGATTGCGAACAGGTAACCTTAAACCTTACTGTAGTACCATTCATTGTAACGGATACTTCTATTAAGGCTTGCTGGTATGATGTAGATCCTTATGCTTATTTTGACCTTACCAAAGCAAAGGTAACAGATTATAATGCTGTTACAAAAAAATATTATCGTACTCTGAATGACCTTACTGCAGGTATCAATGCAATCACAACACCAGAAAATTTCCCTTCAACAGGAGGATTTGTATATGTGAAAGTAACTACTGCTGAAGGATGTACGGCAAATGCCAAAATTGAATTAATTGTACTTCCAATTAAAAAGTCTCCGGTCCTTGTAGATCAGTACATCTGTATGGATGCTAAAACTAACCTGGATGCTGGTCCTGGATATGATTCATATCTATGGAGCACAGGAGCTACCACATCAGGTATCAGAGATATAGGTGTTGGGGAATACACCGTAATCCTTGGTAAGAACGGATGCTTCCTTACCCAGACTGTAAAAGTTAAAAAAGTGGAAGATCCGGTAATCCAAACTATTGAAATCAACAACAATACAGCTACTGTCATTGTAAGCGGTGGTAAAGCACCTTTCAAATATGCGGTTGATGGAACTGCTAACTGGCAGGATTCAAATACCTTCACAGGTTTAACAAGAGGTCAGCACACATTCTATGTAAAAGATTTTTATGACTGTACGCCTATTGCTGTAGAAGTCACAATTCCTAATCTGCTCAATGCAATTACCCCTAACGGAGATAATGTAAATGATTATATAGATTACAGCGAACTGGCTTATAAGGAAAATCTGAGCTTTGTAGTGTATGACAGATACGGAAACATGGTGTTTACCGGAAACCGATTCAACAACTACAGATGGGATGGAAAACATTTTGATAAAAAGCTGGGAACAGGAACATACTGGTACCATATCAGCTGGAATGAATCCAACAAAGAAAAGACTCCAATAAAATATACAGGTTGGATTCTGGTTAAAAACAGAGAGTAATAATTAGTTTAAAACTATATTGAATAAGCCGCGATCGTCTGATCACGGCTTATTTTTATTAATCTTTCCCAGTAAATTTATCTGATAATTATGTTAAAAACAGAAAAAAAATAATACAAACTTAAACTCTTCTTAATCACTATTTCAAAATCATATTTTTTTGTTCTATTTTCAATAATTTAATACTTTTTATCACTAAATTTGCTACAAAGACCACCGCTGAATGAAAAAAATTTTATCTTTTTTGTTTATGCTTTGCATATTCACCTCTGCTTTTGCCCAATTGGACCGGGAGCATTGGTTTGCTCCAATGATAGATAGAACGGGCGCTCCCAATCCTTATCAAAAACTGTATTTATCTACCAACAGAACAACTCCTTTTCCTGTAAATATTTATAACAATAATATTTTAATCGGGACAGTAAATATCAGTAAAAATAATCCCCAGAAGTTTGATGTATTAAGGGATTATATTATTACCAAGCTGCAGGGAGATTTATTTACCCCAACAACTAAGGGATTATATCTTAAGGCTGAATTTCCTTTTTATGCCAATTTAAGGTTTTCAGTATTTAATCATGCAGAAATCATTACTTCCAAAGGAATTTCTTCCACAGGACTAAAGTTTTACGCTGCTGCTGCTCCTATTACTGTGAGCAACTCCATTCTGAATTTCATGACCAGCATACTGGCAACTGAAGACAACACCATTGTTACTGTTTCCGGCTACAGTCCTACTGTACAATTTTCAAATGGAATGACAGGAGCCGCCAACCCGACGATGACATTTACCTTAAATAAAGGGCAGTCTTATATTATTGACGGAATCGGCAACATAGCAGGCAACTTTAATGGCTTCATTGGCGCAAAGATTACTTCGAATAGACCTGTGAACGTAACCAATGGAAACTTTAACGGTCAATATGCAGGAAATTATCCAGTTAGTTCAGATATTTTAATGGATCAGGCAGTACCTGTCAACAGACTTGGAAATGAATTTGCCATTGTAAAAGGAAGCGGACCGATTGGTACCCGTACAGAAGGGGTCATTGTAATTGCTACTGAAGACAATACTCAGATCTTTGTCAATAATGAAATCCTTCCTGTAGCAAACATCAATGCAGGAAAATATTTCATTATTCCCGACTCCAAATACATCCTTCAGGGAAATGGTCATTATAATTTATATCTCAAAACATCTAAAAATGCTTACGTCTATCAGATTTTAGCTGGAGATTCAAATGCAGGAAGTGAAGTATTTACCGGGGGATTCAATTTTATTCCCGCGTTAAACTGCTATCTTCCCAAGCAGATTAATGAACTAGGGCTTATTAATGAAAATTTTGTCCATTCCAACGGCCACCCCGGAGGTATTCTGAATATCACCACAAAGTTGAATATTATTACAGAAAGAGGAGCTAACGTTACAGTTAACGGTACAAATCCTCCTGCAATAACAGGTCCTTACAATATGACAGGCACAACGAATTGGGTTACCTATGGTATTCCCAATGTGACAGGTACTATTACCGTAGTATCAGACAAGGCAATAATGGCTGGAATTACTGCCGGAAGTGATGCCGTAGGATACGGAGGTTTTTTTGCAGGCTTTCCTACGCAGCCAGTTATTTTACAATCTGGAGGCGGCTGTATTCCAGGAATGGTTCTTACCGTAGATCCTTTAATTTATGATACCTACCAATGGTACAGAAACGGGGTTATTGTTCCGGGAGCTACCACTTCGTCCATCACCCCTACTTTACCGGGATATTACACATGCTCTGTAACTATGGGAAGTTGCGCGCCCTTGGTTACTGAACAATTTAAAGTTCTGAACTGTACAAAACTTACCAATACATCCTATAATGTATGTAATGCTAAAACCATAGCTCCTGGATTCAGTAGTTCATCACAGACTCCTAACCCAAGCACTGTAGCTGTTACGACAGCACCTTCATTAGGCACAGCTGTTGTAAACCCATCTACCGGTAGCATTACTTATACGGTAAATACTTTGGGTACATCAGGGACAGATACATTCACTTATACATTCTGCGGAGATGATCCTGACTTCCCGGATTGCGAAACAGTCACTGTTACCCTGAATATTCAGGCTCTAACAGTAATGAATGCAACATTATTTGCCTGTGATATCAATGGACAGGGAACCTTCAATCTGACTACAGCAAATGTGACCAGCAATTCACCTGTTACCATTACTTATTACCCTACCCTTCTGGATGCTCAGAATGAAAATGCAGCGGCATTGATCACTAATACAACCGCCTATACCGCAACTAACGGAACAATCGTATACGCAGTTGTTAATGACCATATTGGCTGTAAAAATATTGCACAGATAACACTATCCCTTTTTAATAAAGCTATTGTACCGGATAACTACAATGGTGTTTTCTGTGATGATAATCTCGATGGAACAGTTACAGTCGCACTTTCCAATATAACCCCAATTGTACTTAACAATCCGAATTACTTTACTAATGTAAGATACTATGCCAGTCTTGCAGATGCCAATGCAGGAAACAACAATACCCTTCCAAACAGCTGGAGCTATACAGCCACCACTACCATTTACATCAGAGTAGATTCTCCTGACGGGTGCGCTTCTGTGATCAAACCTTTGCAATTCAGTATCGGAGCTAAAATACCATTAATTACAAAAACCGTTACAGAAAGTACCTGCGATGATGATCTGGACGGAATTAAAAGTGTCAATTTAACACAGTTTATTCCTCAGTTTACCCTGGATCCCAATGTAACTTACACTTTTCATGCAACTTTAGCAGATGCTCAGAATAATGTAAATGCGGTTTTATCCCCAGTGAATATTACTACTTCACAGACTTATTATATCCGTTTTGAAAAAAATGGAGTTTGTCCTGAAATAGGAACTCTGAAAATCAACATTAAAGTTCCTAAAAAATCAGATATTTTAACAGATAAAGCAATTTGCCCGAAAACCACTACCACACTTAATGCAGGACCAGGATTTGAAAAATACCTCTGGAGTACAGGAGCTACCACTTCCTCCATTACGAATGTTGCCCCTGGAAATTATTGGGTAGAGCTTACCTTTAATGGCTGTGTATACAAGCAATATGTAAATGTTACGGAACTGCCACTGCCTATAATAACCACTATTGAAATTGATGGAACAACTGTAAAAGTTGGGGCAAGCGGCGGTACACCTCCTTATGAATATTCTTTAGATGGAGTGGTATGGCAGAGTTCTAATGTTTTTTACAATGTACCAAGAGGAGCACACAATGTATTTGTAAGAGACTCTAAAATGTGTGAAGATGTTAAAAAGCCATTTGCCATTATTAATCTGATCAATACCATTACTCCGAATGGAGATGGTTTTAATGAAGTAATAGACTATTCTGCTTTAATGAAGAATGATAATCTCGTATTCCGGATCTTTGACCGATATGGTGCAGAAGTTTTCAGAGGAACCCCTGAAAACAGATACACCTGGGACGGAAGAGTGGGCGGCAGATATGTTCCTACAGCAAATTACTGGTACTTTATCACCTGGACGGAATACGGCTCCAACCTTATGATAAAATATACAAGCTGGCTGCTGGTAAAACACAGATAATACGCAAAGCCGGAAGAAAGGACACCAGAAATTTAATTAATTCTTTCTTCCGGTTTTTTTTATTGAAATCTCCCATTTTTGAATATATGGCAAGTTTCTAACACTCCTTAACAATTAAATCCCAAAGTTTAATATAACTTTAACCACTATTCTTTATCTAATTACACAAAATTGCTTTATTTCTATGTAATTTTGTGCATTATATGAAGAAACTGTTTACTCTACTGCTATTGGTTTTTCTGGCAAAAATTAATGCACAAATATATTCCGGGGAGGTATTTCTGAGAGACAACTCTATTTTATATCTCAATCAGGTGTATGTCACCAACCTGAATACACAAAAAACCGTTCTCACGGACTACAATGGTAATTTTAATATTCCTGCCAATATCGGGGACGTGATCCGGTTTACCTCTATTGTGACCGAAAGAAAAGACATCAAACTGACTCCTCAATCTATGGAGCAGAAAAATCTGGTTGAGCTCAAAATTGCGTATTACGAAATTCAGGAAATCGTTCTCAGCAGGTTTAAACCTACCGGAAATCTTCGGTATGATGTAAACTCCTTAAGAAAAGAAGACAAAGCATACGCTCTAAAAAAAGTAATTGGTCTTCCTGAACCAAAAGGTGACGGAACACCTCCGGAACTTCCTGTTGCCGGACTCCGTGATGGTGGGCTTACCTTCAGTCTGGAAAGCATCTATGATATTCTTTCCGGAGAAAGAAAGAAAAAACAGCGTTACCAGGCTTATGAAAGAATGAACAGTTCTATAGCACAGATTAAAAATTATCTGGGTAAAGATTATTTCACAAAATTTAAAATACCGGAAAACTTAATTGATAACTTTCTTCAGTTTGTGTATTCCTCAGAAAATATCCAGGCTTATGTTTTGGCGGGTAACTTTGAAGCAATAAAAGTCCCTATTGAAAAATATCTTCCTATTTATCAGAAAAGGTTAAGAAGCTCACATCTTCAGGAAGTTGTAGGCAGCAATTAATATTCAAAAGAATCATTTGAAATATTTTATACCTCATGTACGTTAACATGGGGTATTTTTTATTGAATGGCTGAAAAACAGCAATGATACTTCATTAGAGCAGCTACGCTATGGATTATTCAACTTTTAGAACATATTATTCTTTAATATTCAAAAATATGTTTAAATTTATCTCACAAACAAGTGTTTAAAATAAAAACACTGGTATTTCGTTATCAAAATAAAAACTAACCGATCCGTGAAAGCAAATTAAAAGAGAAACACCAAATTTCTAACTTAATATGATTTAATGAAAAAAGTACTTTTACTTCTTTGTTGTATGTTTTTCGTTACTATGTCTTCTCAAAAAAAAGGGAAAGACTACAGTGATATTTTGAAAAGTAAGAATATTTACGAGATCAATGCTTTTTTACGGGATGCCCATCCTGATGATCCCCGAAGGTCAGTTCTTAAACCAAGGGTCATGGAAATGATGAAAGAGTATATCAAAAATGCACATCCTGCTGATCAAAAAGTAAAAGATATGCAGGAAATGCTTGCTATGCTACGGAGAAGACCTTCTACCAAAATTACTTTTGATGAAATGAATGCCATCATCAAACAAAAGCAGATTGCAAAATATAAAGCTGAGCTTGCGGCAAAACAATCTACTACAGTGTATACACCCAGCACTGCTCAAAATACATATGTTGTAAATACTGCTGCCAATACTGCCGTTCCTAATACTGAAGCAGAAGAATTCAACATGCTGATGGCAGTGTCTCCTGTAGAACATAAAAACAGAACTGTAAAGATCCTGAATTCCTTATTTGATAATGATCCCAATACTAAAGAATGCATCGTTTTGATTCAAAATAAATCAGACTGTAATATCATTGTAAGAATGGAAGGTGTAGGAACTACCAAATACAGGCTGGCAGTTCCTGCTCAGGGTGAAGGTTCCATTGTGATAGATAAAGGGCAATATCTTTTCACCAGCCTTGTCTGCGGGGCTCAATATGCGTCACAAAAAACAATTGAAAGGCCAATTATGGTCGCTTTAGGAGGCCATTAACACAAACCAGGAACGAATGATCTCTGTGTCTTTTACGACCAAAAGACATACAGACTCCATAAATTTTCACTATTTTTGCACTCATTTTATAACTCAATGGGCAAGAATAAATTAGCAAGATTTGCAGAAAACAAAATATTACCGAATGTCATTCAACCAACAAGAGAAGATGCTTTGAATGGTTTCGAACTTAAAGGAAAATGGAGAGAAAATTTCTTTAAAAATGACAATCCTATTGTACTGGAGCTGGGTTGCGGAAAAGGAGAATATTCTGTAGGACTCGCAAAAACATTTCCTGAAAAAAACTTTATCGGGGTTGATATTAAAGGTGCAAGATTTTGGTTTGGCGCTAAAGAAGCTGTAGAAAACAACATGACTAATGTAGCTTTTCTGAGAACTCAGATCGAACTTGTAGATTATTTCTTTGCAGAAAATGAAGTAGATGAAATCTGGATTACATTCCCTGATCCGCAGATTAAATACAAAAGAACAAAACACAGATTAACACATCCGGATTTTTTAAACCGATATAAAAAGTTCCTGAAGCCAGGAGGTATTATCCACCTGAAAACCGATTCAGAATTCCTGCATGGGTATACGCTAGGATATTTACAGGGAGCAGGTTATGAGATCATTTCTGCTCATCATGATATCTATGGCGCCCCGGAATACGACCCAAATACGGAGCATTTGAGAGATATCAAAACGTATTATGAAGAGTTATTCTCAGCGAAAGGGAAAACTATAACTTACATCAAATTCCGGATAAGCTGATGAAATAAAAACCTGATGAAAAAAAATTTTTTAACGATTTTATTCTTCACTTTTCTTATTCCCGGCTTTACACAGGCTCAGAAAAGCAGTAAAGATATTCTAAAAAGCACGAATATTAAAGAAATTGAAGAATACCTAAAGAATGCACACCCTGATGATCCTAAAAGAACTGTGCTGAAGCCTAAGCTTATTGCTTTAAAAAACTCTGAATGGACAAAGGGAGCCCGTACTGCCAAACCTATGGAAGCAAGGCCTGTTATCTCCGATATCCCTAAAAGCATTATGAGAAACCCTAATTCAGATGATGCTGAAGAGTTTAAAAAACTTATCGCAGAGACTTCTGCTGAACATAAAGAGAAAACAGTGAAGCTTCTGAATGCAATGTTCAATGAAGATATTACACGCAAGGAGGCTATACTCTTATTTAAAAATAATTCTGATTGTAATATTGTATTGAGAGTTGAGGGAAAAGACTTCTATAACCTCGCTGTTCCGGCCCACGGAGAAAATTTTATTGTGATCAATAAAGGTTCATACACGCTTAGTAGTAACATCTGTGATATAAAATATTTCTCCCAGAAAGATATTAAAAAAAGTATATTTGTAACGGTGGGCAGCCCAAAAATGTCCGAAACGCAAGCCAGTGCAGTCAAAAAGGATGAGGTTCAGAAAAACAAGCCATCAAACAAAAGAAAAATCAAAAAATAAAATAGTATGAAAAAACTATTAGTTTTTGCCGGAGTTTCAATAATCTTTGCCGGTTGTAATGTAAATTACGGTGGTTATCCGGGAAGAACCTCCTATCCTGCCGGTAATTCAACAGGCAACAGAGCCAATACAGAAAGAGAATATAATGAACTTATAAAGACCTACAAGCCGGAAACAGCTGAAGTTCTGAACGACCTTCTGAATAATGATGATCCGAAGAATCCCAGGACTTCTATTTCTGTAGAAAACAAATCTCCATGCAATATGGTGCTTACGGTAAGCGGGGGTAATTTCTTCAAGAAAATCCCCATTGGGGCAGGGAAAATTGGATATACCATGGTTCCGAAAAATCAAAATTACAGATTATCGGGTATTCTTTGCAACTCGGTATACCAGTCTACAAAGTTTATCACAACTTCTTATTCTATAAAACTTTCAAATTAAGATATAACCTGCAGAATTCTGCAGGTTTTTATTTTTAATGAATATTCTGACCCTTTATTAAGGCCTGCAGAGACCAATAGACTTAAGCATAGAAAAACATAAAATCAAAAATAAAAATCCAAAGAAATGATTTCTGATATAAATAAAAAAACGCTGGATTGAAATCCAGCGTTTTTCCTATATTAAAGAAAATCTTCAATTATTCTGCATCGAAATCAGCATCTGTATCAGCAGACACTTTTTCTCCTTCTTCTTTAGATTTTTCTTTATCAGCTTTTCTTTGAGACTGACCTTCTTTGATAGATTCAGAAACTACGCTAAGGATCATATCAATAGACTTAGAAGCATCATCGTTTCCTGGGATAACGAAGTCAACTTTTCTAGGGTCAGAGTTTGTATCAACGATACCGAAAACTGGAATACCTAGTTTCTTAGCTTCAGTTACCGCGATGTGTTCTCTCAAGATATCAACTACAAATACAGCAGATGGAAGTCTCACCATGTCAGCGATAGAACCTAAGTTCTTCTCAAGGTTAGCTCTTTGTCTGTCAACTTGTAATCTTTCTTTTTTAGATAAAGTTTCGAATGTACCGTCTTTTTTCATTTTGTCGATAGCATTCATCTTCTTTACAGCCTTTCTGATAGTAACGAAGTTCGTTAACATACCACCTGGCCATCTTTCTGTAATATAAGGCATATTAAGTTCAGAAGCGTGTTTTGCAACTACTTCTTTCGCTTGCTTCTTAGTAGCTACGAAAAGAACTTTTTTACCTGCAGAAGTTAATTTTTCTAAAGCGTTGCAAGCTTCATCCAATTTAACTGCTGTTTTATGTAAGTCTACAATGTGAATACCGTTTTTCTCCATAAAAATGTATGGAGCCATATTTGGATTCCACTTTCTGGTCATGTGACCGAAGTGTACGCCAGCCTCTAAAAGGTCTTTTACATTTGCTTTTGCCATGTTTTCTGTTTTTGTTAGTTTACTTTCCGTCTTTTAAACAATCAACAACTTCTTTAGATGGGAGAAGCGTTTGGATGCTAAACGTAACGGGCAATTGGCGGTCTGCTTTTTGCTTTTGGCAATGGGCTTTTCGCCGAGATTAAGTTTAAAAAAAATTTAATACATTCCTGTAGCCAATAGCCATAAGCCATCTGCCAACGAGAAATCTTAACGTTTTGAGAATTGGAATCTCTTTCTTGCTTTTTTCTGACCTGGCTTCTTTCTTTCCACCATTCTTGCGTCTCTTGTAAGTAAACCAGCTGGCTTCAATGCTAATCTGAACTCAGCGTTGATTTCGCATAAAGCTCTAGAAATACCTAATCTGATAGCTTCTGCCTGACCTGTATTACCACCACCGAATACGTTTACGGTAACGTCATACTGACCAACAGTCTCAGAAAGGATAAACGGTTGGTTTAATTTGTAAACCATCACGTCTGTAGAGAAATATTCTTTAGCATCTTTACCGTTTACTGTAATAACACCAGAACCTGGTTTTACATAAACTCTAGCTACAGAAGTTTTTCTTCTTCCGATTTTGTGAACTATAGACATAATTAATTATTTAAATTCGTTAACATTAATTGTTTTTGGCTGTTGAGCTTCATGTTTGTGCTCAGTTCCTTCATATAAATAAAGGTTCTTAAGGATAGCAGCTCCTAATCTGTTTTTAGGTAACATACCTTTTACAGATTTCTCTAATACCTTTAAAGAATCTTTCTTCTGAAGTTCAGCCGCAGTCATAGACTTCTGTCCACCAGGATATCCTGTATGCCAGATATAAGTCTTATCAGCCCACTTGTTTCCGGAAAGTGTAATTTTCCCAGCATTCAAAACGATTACGTTATCACCACAATCTACGTGAGGTGTGTAGTTCGTTTTGTGCTTACCTCTCAAAATCTTTGCAACCGTAGAAGCTAATCTACCTAACGGCTGTCCTTCAGCGTCTACCACAACCCATTCTTTATTAGCAGTAGCTTTGTTCGCTGAAACAGTTTTGTAACTTAATGTATTCACACGTTTTAGTTAAAGATTAAACATAATTTACCCCTAAAAGGGTGTGCAAAGGTACAAATTATTTTTGTAACCCAAAAACATATTTTATTTAATCTATATAATCTGTACGTCATCCCCCTCTATCATTAGATTTTAACATTATTTATAATTTGGCACAGATCTTGTGAACTCATGTGCCGATGAAAAGAAACACTTCGAAGATTCTAAAAACACAATGAAACAGCAAAGAGTTTATTCCCTCAACTCTTTCTTTTATTAACTTTACTTTAAAGATTTCCGTAAAATACCCAGATATCATTATAATTTCATTGAAATATTTATATTTGCGTTAATCATATTCTATATCCATGAGTCACGGAAAACTAAGAGAAGACAAAACCTGCCTGAACTGCGGGCATCAGGTTGAAGAAAGGTACTGCCCTCACTGCGGACAGGAAAATACTGAAAGACGGCAGCCCTTTTATTTTCTTTTTACCCATTTCATTGAAGATTTTACGCATTATGACGGCCAGTTCTGGGGAACTGTAAAAAACCTGTTATTTAAACCTGGTAAACTGACCAACACTTATCTTGAAGGGAAAAGACAGAAGTTTGTACCTCCTGTAAAGCTTTATATTTTTGTCAGTTTTATTACATTTTTTGTGTTTGCCCTTTTTCCTATGGTTAATATTGGTTCTTCGAAAGAGAGAAATACCGGAGAAAATGGCAAGACGAATCTACTGAAAGTCATGAAGCCTGTTGAAAAACAAAAGCTGATAGACAGCATAAAAGCAAAAAAACACCTGAATGGGGAAGACTCTCTTGCCATTGAAGGCCTGAAAGCAGTTCCCGACTCTTCTGAAATAGAAGATATCATTGACATGGATAAAAAGATAGATCCGGATGTTAGTTTCGGTGAATACAAAACCAGAAAGGCTTATGATTCGGCTAAAGCCAAAAATCCGTCATCTCTTAGTTTTATTGAAGCCCCAATTGTTCACAAATTCTTTGAACTAAAAGAAAAAGGAGTGAAGAAAAAGGAGATTATGGCCGGTATGGTAGAAAAGTCCTTTCATAATCTTCCCAAAGCACTTTTTATCTATCTTCCTCTTTTCGCATTCTTTTTATGGGTCTTCCATAGTAAGAAAAAATGGTGGTATTTTGATCACGGAATTTTCACGCTGCATTACTTCTCATTTTTACTGCTCACCATCTTACTCATTTTCTTACTCTCCAAATTAGCAGGTCTCACAGACCTCTGGCCGGTTAATACCATTTTGTATTTAGCAATATCACTCCTGTCATTGTACACGATGGCCTATTTCTTTATTGCTCACCGGCGCGTATATCGTGCTCATGGTCTGGTAAGCATTATTGTCGGGATGATATTATTCACCATTAACTTTATTGCCTTCATGTTTTTACTGCTGGGTCTTGCCCTGATCAGTTTCATGATGATTCATTAATAAAAAAAAGAGACTGTCGTATCGGACAGCCTCTTTTTTATTTATTTTCTCAGTGACTTTGTTGCCCTGAAACTTGCGATGACATAATAGGCCACAAATACCATGGAAAACTTCAGTATAGATGGAATAGCCAGTTCAAGTTTAAAAATTAAAGTACCAGCCCCAACCAGTATAGCCATCACTACAAAAGATAGCCCCAGCTTTTTAGCCAATGTAAAATCCGGAGTATCCAAATAATAAGCAATACCCCAGGCAGCACCAAAAGCAACGGCATAATATAACTCCAAACCGATGTTTTCTGAACTTAAAAGGAAATAATTAATCAGGAAGCTTACTATAGTTCCCAATGCGAAATATATCAACGCTTTTTGCATGTGTGTAAAAATATGCTGCAAAAATAGAAAATTTAATTGTGGCACAGAATCATCGCAGCTATTTAATTATTGAATAAAAGACTGCTTTTATATTTTAAAGCAATACAATATCACCCAAAAAGGTAATTGAATACCAATATTACAAATTATACATTTGAAATAAAATTAAGAGCTGAATTCACAAACCAAAAGTCAACAGACATGAAAAAAATCCCTCAAAAAACAGTAAAAATCACTCACTTTAAAGAAAATAATGTTGAAGTGAATGTAATAATCAGTGCCAACACACAATTTGGCGACCCTCATTTTATCATTAATGGAAAGAGAATAGATGATAACAATTTAAATGATGATAAATTTTCTTTTACCATTCCAAAAGCAGATTTAGCATCAGATCATTTACTTTTCGCGACTTCTTTCAATATTAATATGCAGGTAAATCATCTGCAGATTTTAATCAATACATGCAGGATAAAGTTTGAATTTCCTCAGATTCCTTCCAGGAATTTTCATTTCAATCCTTTTGAAGGTAAAACAACTGATGATTTATCCGGTAAGTTTATCTATGGTGTTTATAAATACATAAAAGTTGAGCTATGAAAAAGATAGTACTACTAGCAGTGCTGATGTCTAATATGACATTATTGTTTGCTCAAAGCAAAGAAATCAGTGCAGAGTTAAACAAACTCGAGCTTTCCAATGCACCAAGTGTAATGCTTCTCGGCTTGGCAAGTTCTGATCTGGAGACCCCGAAATCAAAAAAGGCTTTTATGTCCAGTATTGTCAATTCATTCAGCGAGAACGACGGTCTTCCCAATGCTTATGCAGTAGAACTTACTCCTACTCATTTATTTCCTCTGACGGAAATGGATGCTTTAAAGTATGCCGGCATTAAAAGCATTAAAAAAACAGATAATAGTTATGAGTATAAAAATAACATTTTCAGTGAAGCCAAAAACGTTTCTGTCTCATTTGCCTTTCTGAGAAATTATAAAATTGAAGATCTTGACACTGAAAATCCTTCGGTATCTTTTTCATTACGAACCACAGTATTTAAAATAAGAAATAAAAAAAACATAGAGGCTATTACAGACTCAAATAAAAATATTTCAAAGGCATTAACTGATATTCAGAGTGAGTTTTATCAATCACAGAAATATAAAGATATATATGCTTCCAATATCACCCAAAGTGAAAAAGAGAAAAAAATTGCACAAGCGCTAGAAGAATTTGCCACAGAGTATTACAAAGCGGAAACTGAAAATTATAAAAAATACCTTGACGAAAAACCTGCTTTTCAACTGGATGTAGCTTCGGCCTATAGTACTTTCTTTTTAGATAATCAGTTTAAGAATAATCAATTCGGGAAATTGGGATTCTGGATAACCATGAGCTCCGGGATCAATCTGGAAAGAACAAAAACTCCACAGAAAAAAGAAGATCAAAATAATGAAAAATCAAAAGTAATTATCAAAGAAGCCTCTACCACAGATGCTTCAAAGATTGAAAAAAGATTAAATTTCTATGCTGTTGCGAGATACATGCAGGATAAAACGGTTTATGATGCAGCCAGCGGATTCAGCAGGACTGATAATTATGATTTCGGTGGCAAAATAGAGCTTGTATACAACAGATTCTCTATTGGCTATGAGTTCATCTACAGAAGCAGCGATTTGGATGATACCTACCGTTCCAATGGAGTCATCAACTATAAAGTGTCTGACAGTGTGTATATCAATGCTGCCTTTGGAAAAAATTATGGTGACAAGAATAATCTTATTACATTTTTAGGATTAAACTGGGGACTGGACAGCAAAAGAAAAACACTTTTTTCAGAAAAATAATAATACAGATCATTTTTTATGAAATAAAGACCAAACTTCATGACACAAAAGAAAAAATGTCAGCGGGTTATTATCTGCTGACATTTATATTTTTACAGAATAGTGTAATAATCTGTAAAATACAGAGCTAGCCTCTAACAAAGTTTTTCGAGCTCAAAAAACAATTATCATAAACGTTTAAAAATCAGAATTTTACTCTACAATACGAGGTTTTTATTTTATTGCTATATTTGAGAACTTAGAAACTGTCTAGAATTTTTATGGAAACCCAAAAATATACTCCAACCAACAAGGTAAGAATCGTAACTGCTGCCTCATTATTTGATGGGCACGATGCTGCGATCAATATTATGCGTCGTGTGATTCAGGGAACAGGATGCGAAGTGATCCACCTGGGACACGATAAATCAGCAGAGGAAGTTGTAAATACAGCCATCCAGGAAGATGCCAATGCTATTGCATTAACTTCATATCAGGGAGGTCACAATGAATATTTCAAATATATCTATGACCTTTTGAGAGAAAAAAACTCACCGCAGATCAAAATTTTTGGCGGCGGAGGCGGTGTAATCCTTCCGGAAGAAATCAAAGACCTTATGTCTTATGGTATCGACAGGATTTATTCTCCGGATGACGGCCGTGAGCTTGGGCTTCAGGGAATGATTGATGACCTGGTACAACGATCAGATTTTGCAACAGGAAAAGATGTTACCGCAAAAGATCTTGACAATATTAGCTTTGAAAATCCATCAAGTATTGCACAAATCATCTCAGCCGTAGAAAACTTTTCAGAAGAAAAACCTGAACTTGTAAAAGCTATTGACGAAAAGTCTAAAGATCTGACTATTCCAATCATTGGTATTACAGGTACCGGAGGAGCAGGTAAATCTTCATTAACGGATGAACTGGTAAGACGTTTCTTACGTTCCAATACAGACAAAAAAATCGCTATTATTTCCATTGACCCTTCGAAAAAGAAAACCGGAGGTGCTTTATTGGGAGACAGAATCCGTATGAATGCAATCAATGATCCAAGAGTTTATATGCGTTCTATGGCAACCAGAGAAAACAACGTTTCTGTTTCTCCATTTATTCATTCTGCACTGAATGTATTAAAACTGGCTCATCCGGATGTCATCATCCTTGAAACTTCGGGAATCGGGCAGTCTGGTTCAGAAGTTTCTGATTTTGCAGATGTTTCCATGTATGTAATGACTCCTGAATACGGAGCTTCTACTCAGCTGGAAAAAATCGACATGTTAGACTATGCGGATCTGGTAGCATTGAATAAATCTGACAAACGTGGAGCACTGGATGCTCTTCAGGCCGTAAGAAAACAGTTCCAGAGAAACCATTTGCTATGGGAAAGCCCATTAGATGATATGCCGGTGTATGCTACCAAGGCGTCTCAGTTTAATGATCATGGAACAACAGAATTATACAACAGATTAATTTCAAAAGTAAACGATAAATTCTCCGGATTGAATCTAAAAACTTTTGTAGAACAGGAAGTGACAGAAGAAGTAACGATTATTCCTCCAAAAAGAGTCCGTTACCTTTCTGAAATTGTTGAAAACAATAAACAATACGACATCAATATTGAGAAACAGGCTGAACTGGCCAGAAAAATGTATCATATTGAAGGCGTAAAAAATATCATTTCCAATGATATTCTGGATGCTGAATACCAAAAGGCGGAAAAAGAGCTGCAACAAGAAAATATCGATTTCCTGAAGACCTGGGATGATACAAAAAAAGCATTCCATGCAGAGTTTTATTCTTATTTCGTAAGAGGAAAAGAAATTAAAGTTGAAACTTCTACTGAGTCTTTATCTCACCTGAGAATTCCTAAAATTGCATTACCAAAATACAATGACTGGGGTGATCTGATCAGATGGAAAGGCCAGGAAAACCTTCCGGGAAGCTTCCCTTACACGGCAGGTATTTATCCGTTCAAGAGAACCGGTGAAGATCCTACAAGGATGTTTGCAGGAGAAGGAGGCCCTGAAAGAACCAACAGAAGATTCCATTATGTTTCTGCAGAAATGCCTGCAAAACGTTTATCTACTGCATTTGACTCTGTAACCTTATATGGTCAGGATCCTGCTTTACCACCGGATATTTATGGTAAAATCGGGAATGCGGGAGTTTCTATTGCAACACTGGATGATGCTAAGAAATTATATTCCGGATTTGATCTTGTCAACGCACTAACTTCGGTTTCAATGACGATCAACGGTCCTGCACCGATGCTGTTGGCCTTCTTTATGAATGCTGCCATCGATCAGAATGTTGAAAAATATATCAAAGAAAACGGTTTAGAGTCTAAAGTAGAAGCTAAGCTTAAGGAAAAATTTGACGATAAAGGGTTAGAAAGACCTAAATATAACGGTGAACTTCCTCCATCCAACAATGGTTTGGGATTACAGCTTTTAGGATTAACCGGTGATGAAGTGATTCCTGCTGATATATACGCAGAAATTAAAGCTAAAACAATTGCTACGGTTCGTGGTACTGTTCAGGCGGACATCTTAAAAGAAGACCAGGCACAGAACACCTGTATTTTCTCTACAGAATTTGCCTTAAGATTAATGGGTGATGTTCAGGAATATTTCATCAGAGAAAAAGTAAGAAACTTCTACTCTGTTTCTATTTCGGGATACCATATTGCTGAAGCTGGAGCCAATCCGGTTTCCCAATTAGCATTTACACTGGCTAACGGGTTCACTTATGTTGAATATTATTTAAGCCGTGGAATGGATATCAATGATTTTGCACCGAACTTATCTTTCTTCTTCTCCAACGGTATCGATCCTGAATACTCAGTAATCGGACGTGTAGCAAGAAGAATCTGGGCAAAAGCGATGAAATTAAAATACGGAGCAGACGAAAGAAGCCAGATGCTGAAATACCACATCCAGACTTCGGGACGTTCTCTGCACGCTCAGGAAATTGATTTCAATGATATCAGAACCACGCTTCAGGCACTGTATGCGATCTACGATAACTGTAATTCACTTCATACCAATGCTTATGATGAAGCGATCACTACTCCTACCGAGCAGTCTGTAAGAAGAGCGATGGCAATCCAGTTAATCATCAATAAAGAATTAGGATTGGCTAAAAATGAGAATCCGCTTCAGGGGTCATTCATCATTGAAGAATTAACGGATCTCGTAGAGGAAGCTGTATATACTGAATTTGACAGAATCACAGAAAGAGGTGGTGTTCTCGGAGCGATGGAAACGATGTATCAGCGTTCAAAAATCCAGGAAGAATCTATGCATTACGAATGGCTGAAGCATACCGGTGAATATCCTATTATCGGAGTGAATACCTTCTTAGGAAAAGATGGTTCACCAACCGTTCTACCGGGAGAAGTTATCCGTTCTACGGAAGAGGAGAAACAGGCACAGATTGAGTCTCTTCACAACTTCCAGCAGGCCAATGAAAATAAGTCTGAGGAAGCTTTAAGAAAACTTCAACATGCAGCCATCAACCAGCAGAACTTATTTGAAGTAATGATGGATGCTGTGAAATACTGTTCTTTAGGACAAATTACCAATGCTTTATTTGAAGTGGGTGGTAAATACAGAAGAAATATGTAAGGCTATACAGCAAACATTTTTATAAATCAAACCTCAAAGGATTTCTTTGAGGTTTTTATTTTAATTGTAATAAAAACCAAGAACACTATTTCGTCATCTGATTTAATTTCAAAACCCTTCTTAAATCCTTATTTTTGACAGATTTATTTTTACAATGAAACCAAAAGCATTATTCAACTGGAGCAGCGGAAAAGACTCTTCCCTTGCTCTTTATAAAATACTAAAGGAGGATCAATATGAGATTTCTACACTGCTTACCAGCATCAATCAGGAGTTTCAAAGGATTTCTATGCATGGAGTTCATGTATCGCTTTTAGAAAAACAGGCAGAAAGCCTTGGGATTCCTTTGATCAAAATGGAATTTCCAAAAGAACCATCCATGGAAGAATACCAACAGATCATGAGTAAGACAATGACTGAAATTCAGGCTCAGGGCATTACCCATTCCATTTTCGGAGATATTTTTCTGGAAGACCTGCGAAAATACAGGGAAGACCAATTAAATGTTATCGGTATGAAAGCCTTATTTCCTCTATGGAAACAAAATACAACTGACCTCATCCGTGAATTTCTGGACCTTGGTTTTAAAACGATTGTAACATGTGTGAACGGATCTTATCTTGATAAAAGCTTCGCCGGAAGGATTATTGATCAGCAATTCATTGATGACCTTCCTGAAAATGTAGATCCGTGCGGAGAAAACGGAGAGTTCCATACCTTTACTTTTGATGGACCTATTTTCAAAAATCCTGTTGAATTCAAAATCGGGGAAACCGTCAAAAAGACTTATCCTAAGCCTAAAACAAGTCCTGAAGAAGAAGACGGAGAATATGTTTTCTGGTTCAGTGACCTGATATTAAGATAAACCTGCGAGCTTTCTTTCACAGGTTCTTTCAATGTATTATTTCCTCAGCAACACCCTTATTCATAACATTGAAATATTCCACAAAAGCTGATTAAATCTATATAAAGTTGTTCCAGCAGCCTATCCTAGCACGCAATTTGCTTCTCTTAATGCTCTTCAGGATATTTTAGTATCTTTAAGAGTATAATCATCATTTAAAAATACAACACCTGTGATCAAAAATTTATTATTCCTGTCTTTTTTCTGTTTTTTATTTTCCTGTACAACAACTGAGGGTCCAAAAATTACCCCGGTTGATAAAAAAGCAATTATAGACTCTACCATCTCAGCTTTTCAGAAAACACTTTTGGAACAACAGATTGATTCTGCTTTTAAAAAGTATCATTTCAATGGAAGCATTGCTGTTTTTAAAGACACCATTCCTCTTTACAGAAGAGAAAACGGATATTCTGATTTTAAGAAGAAAACTAAAATTGACAGCAATACCATTTTTGCGATAGGATCTGTGAGCAAACAATTTACCGCTGTTTTAATCTTACTTCAGATGGAGCATGGAAAACTGAATGTGACAGATAAGGCTTCAAAATACCTGAAGGAATTTCAGATCAAAGAATATGAAAACATTACGATTCACCAACTGTTAAACCACACTTCAGGATTGAACCTGATGGGTGGAAAGCTGATGTTTAAAAGCGGATCAGATTTCTATTACTCCAACGATGGTTTTAATGCACTTGGAAAAATTGTGGAAAAAGTCTCCGGAAAATCCTATCATGAAAATGCATTGGAACTTTTTAAAAAAGCAGGAATGTCCCATTCTTCAACAGGAGACATTTTCAAAGGAAATAACTTTGCCAGTGCTTATGTTGGTACTCCTGCTAAATTCTCTGAGGTTCCCAATATGCCGAAAAGATTAGGCGGGTCGGAAATCGGAACACCTGCCGGAGGAATACTGTCTACCATTGAAGATCTTCATTTATGGAATAATGCTCTGTACAGCGGGAAAATTCTAAAACCCGAAACCTTGAAACTCTTCATGGCCAAAAGTGCGGAAAGACGCCATGCTATCTTTGGGAAAATGGGTTATGCTTACGGAATTATGCTTAACATCGGCCAACCCAATTCCTATTTCCACAGTGGTTATGTAAAAGGTTCTCCTTCTTTAAATATTTATTATCCGGACACCAAAACGTCTGTGATTATTCTGTCTAATATTGCAGATGAAGAAAGAGGAAAAGGCGCGATCTTCAGACCTCATATTGAAGTAAAAAGGATCACTGATCATCTTGAGAATACGCTTACACAGCTCAGGATAAAACATTAATTCCCGGAAGTAAAAAAAAAATTGCCGTATGAAAAAAATGTATTTCATTGCAGTTTATCCTCCGCAGGAGATTATTGAGGAAATAAAAGTCTTTAAAAAAGATCTGGCAACCAATTATGCCAATTCCAAGGCTTTGAAAAATGAAGCACATATTACACTCTTCCCTCCCTTTTCAAGAGAAATTGAGCTGGAGGAGGATATTCATATTGCTTTTCAGAAGATCAATACTGAAATTATACCTTTTGAAGTAGAACTGGATGGTTTTGGAAGCTTTCCCAATCCTAAAAATCCTGTCCTCTATATTCAGCCCAAAGAAAGTAGTCAATTAATAGAACTTTATCATAGGGTAAAAGAGCGTTTTAATTTCGCAAAGTATTCGTTTAATCCGCATATGACTGTAGGATACAGAGATCTGACCTGGGAAAATTATCTTAAAGCCTGGGAAAAATATGAAAACATGGAATACAAAACTAAATTCTTAGTAGATAAAATAATACTTCTTCGCCATGACGGACGGTGGGTACCCATAACAGAGAAAAAACTGGAAAAATAAAACCGGCTCCCAGAGCCGGTTTCGTGTAATTATTCTTTAATGATTTTCTGAGAAATGATCAGATTTTTATTTTCTTTTACATTCAACAGATACGTACCTGCCGGATAGTTTTTAATATCAACCCGTATTGCAGAATCATTCAGTTCAAATCTGGATGGAATAAGTTTTCCTGAAGCGTCATACACTTCTACTTTTACATCTTTTGAAAAGCCCTGTTTGCCCTTAATAAAAAATTCGCCATCTGTAGGATTAGGGTAAATACTGAAACGACGCTCTTCCGCTTTGACTTCTGAGAGTTTAAGAGTTGATTTGCTCAGTGTCCATGAAACATTGGTAACATGGAGTGTGCTGTGATTGTCTACTTTTAAAAGCGGATTGTTATCCACTACCGATAATATCAAAGTATTATTTCCGTTGTTAAGTTGTCCGGGAGTAATCGTTATGCTATTTCCCGTTGCTCCCAGAGCCGTTCCGTTTAAGCTCCATGAATTGACCAGCGTGTTCGGAATGGGAAGAATTTCATTCACAGTGAAGGTAACATTGGATGTAGCATCAACGGCTGTATTATTGGCCGGAGTATAGGAATCCACAGGGGAAACCAGAGTATGAATCCTTTCAATAATTGCCTCTTTACACACAGAGCAGAACTGCTGGTTAAGATATCTCATTTCACAGCTCTGATGGGGTCTGAACCAGCTTGGGCTTTCAGCATGGGCATATACTCCTACCCCATTTAATCCTACCCAGTTTTTCCATTTTATCGTTGCCGGATTAGAATTTTGTGTTTTATTGGGAGATTCCAGCGAACCGGAAAACCAATATTCATCGGCCAATTTTCCAAAGGAATGTCCCAGTTCATGCACTACAATTTCATTGGAAGAACCGTTGAGTGAAGCAAAAGCATAGGTACCACCACAACCTCCGTATTCTGTAGAATTACCCAGCACATAAGTAATATCATAGTCCGGGATATTGGCAGCCAGAACCTGTCCTACTTTATTGGTAGTATTGCTGTATATACACCTGTGAACTCCTACATCGAAAGTAGACCCAAGATAGTTATTGGGATTAGTTACAGGAATTACAGGCTCTGCAACATCTGCTGCGGTTCCGGGATGCTTTACTCCTGATTCTGTGGAAATTACTTTTACCGCATAGGCATTAAAGTAATTCTTATATTCTGTATAAGGACTTTTCGTAAAAAGATAGTTGATCGTATTCTGAGCCGATGTTGTAAAAGCAGTTTGCTGTGCAGCGGTAAACCCGTCTCCCAACACTGCAATAACAATCCGCTTACTGTTGTCCCCGTTTTGTAATAGCGGAACGGTCTCAAAAGTCTGGGCAAAACAACTGCTTCCTATTAAAAGGGATAATAAAGTTTTTTTCATGATTATAGTTTTTGTGTGAATATTACTTGTGCACCATCCTCAGTTGCTTTTTCAATCTTTACCGACTGTACATTTTCAGAGTAAGAAAACCTGGCACTGAATTCGGTATTTTGAAGGGAAGCTTTATGTCTGGATATTCCCTCTTTTTCATATACTTCCAGTTCAGGATTGAAAGGATCTTTCACCAGCTGTTTACCCATTTCTTTTCCGTCAGCTCCTGTTAATGTAATCACAAGATCACCCTTACGGATGTTGTTTCTTTCAAATGAAGGCATCTGTTTCAATCTGCCATCTGCAATTTTAGTACTCTGGAGAGTAATTTTTGCATTTCCCGACTGATCTTTATCTGCTTTGAAAAACAAATAAATGATCCGTTCGCTCTTTGCTGTAAAAGCTTCTGAATGCTTATTCTGAACTAAATTATTTCTCTCTTTAAGGCTAAACAAGAGAAAGACAGGAACAATTAATACATTAAATACATTTTTCATGATCATTTTTATTTAAAGATATTAAAATTTTAAACATAAACGAAAATCATTACCAATACTTTTTCCACTAAAAAAACATAGAAAGTCCTATCTTTGAAGCAATGATTTCAGAGAAAATAATTTTAGGAATTGACCCGGGGACAACGGTAATGGGATTTGGTATCATCTCCGTAAAAAAAGGAAAAATGGAGATGGTTTCTATTCATGAACTTATCCTGAAAAAATATCCCAATCACGAAACCAAGCTGAAGTATATTTTTGAAAGAACCCTTTCTCTTATTGATGAGTTTCATCCTGATGAAGTAGCTCTTGAAGCTCCTTTCTATGGGAAAAACGTTCAGAGTATGCTAAAACTTGGCCGTGCTCAGGGCGTTGCTATGGCAGCCAGTCTTTACAGAAATATTCCTATAACCGAATATTCTCCAAAAAAAATCAAAATGGCGATCACCGGAAACGGAAATGCCAGCAAGGAACAGGTAGCAGGAATGCTTCAGAACCTTCTTAAATTAAAGGAGTTTCCTACAAAATATTTAGATGCTTCCGATGGTCTTGCCGTAGCTGTATGTCATCATTTTAATTCCGGGACAATAGCAGATACGAAATCGTATTCCGGATGGGAGAGCTTTCTTAAACAAAATCCGGACAGATTGAAATAGGTTCCACATTCTTTTTTCAATTTTTCAAAAACAAAATTTAACATTCTAAAAAACAGCATTTTACCCAAACAAACACAATTACTTGGTAAAACATAATACTATCTTTTACATTGGTATGATTTTTAGTACTACCTTTGTATAAATTTTCAGTTATGAAAACAAACCAACAAACTATAAATCAAGGGACTCATACAATAAACTGGTTCCAAAAGTTTCTGATGGTATGTTCAGGCGGGAACATCCATATTTTAAGAAAAACTCCGAGTGAATGGAACAAGTTTTCCGGTATCGGGGGTATCGTACTTTTCACTGCAGTATTCGCTACTTTGTCTGCAGGCTATGCAATGTATACAGTATTCGACAATATCTGGGCGGCTGTAGGATTTGGAATCCTGTGGGGTCTGATGATCTTCAATCTTGACCGTTATATTGTTTCTTCCATCAAAAAAACAGGAACATGGTGGAATCAGATTCTGATGGCTATTCCGCGTCTCATCCTTGCTACGTTCCTGGGAATTATTATTTCCAAACCTTTAGAACTTAAAATTTTTGAAAAAGAAGTCAACAAACAGCTGAATACCATTATTCAAAGAAATAAAAAACAACTGCAGGGTGAAATGAACGGGCGAATTCTTCAGCAGAGCGGTCCTTTTGAAACAGAAAAGCAGCAGATTTCAGGAAAAATCGCTCAGTATCAGCAGGCATATGATTCGGCTTCGGTAGAGCTTGAGAAAGAAATTCTGGGTAAGCAATCCGGACTTACCAGTGGAAAAGAAGGCTATGGTCCCAATGCAAAACGTAAACAGCAACTGAAGGAGCAACGCAGACTTGATCTGGAAAATTATCAGAAACAAGCGGCTCCAAGGCTGGAATATTTAGACAAAGAAATATCGAAGGTATACACAAATCTGGAAACGGAAAGAAAATCTACAGAAACATTTGAAGATAAATTCAATGGTTTTGCAGCAAGGCTTCAGGCTTTGGACGAACTTGGTAAGAATTCTGCCATCATTGGGCTTGCAGCCACTTTTATCATGGGATTGTTTATCTGCCTTGAGATTTCTCCGGTTCTGGTAAAACTGATTTCTCATATAGGACCCTATGATTATCTTTTAGAAAAAACAGAAAACGATTTCAGGCTGTATTCTAAAGAAAAAATTGAAAAAGGAAATGCATTGACTGATTTCAGAATCGATGATTTTAAAGATAATCTTAAACATTAAAATGATCATTTAATACATTATTAGCTGTTAAATATTAGAGAAAAAATCTATAATAAATCAATTTTCAATAAATAAAATCTAACCTTTTGTTATATAACGAAAGGTTTTTCTTTTAATCAAGCATTTTATGTAAAATATTTTCTAATTTTATACTACTTAAAATTCTTGCTATCATGAAAAACTTAATTTTTGCATGTACACTGCTGATATGCAGTGCATTTGTTCCCGCTCTAAAAGCACAGGCATCAGAACCATTTTTAGGGCAAATAGCCTTTGTACCTTATAATTTTGCTCCAAAATACTGGGCAGAATGTAATGGGCAGCTTCTGCCCATCGCGCAAAATCAAGCACTTTTTTCACTGTTAGGAACCACTTATGGAGGAAACGGAGTTACCACATTTGCTTTACCTGATATGCGGGGAAGAGTACTTGTTCATAACGGACAGGCACCGGGCGGCCCTACAATGTACACCATGGGAGAAACCGGAGGAACTGAGAGTGTAACATTATTGGTAACACAAATGCCGGCTCATAATCATACCGTGAATGCTGTAACAACGGAAGGAAATCAAAATTCTCCAACCAATAATCTTCCGGCAGACACCAAAACACTTGACAAAGAATATTCCGATGCAACGGCAAATACGACCATGAAAAACACAATGGTAGGAAGCACAGGAGGAAGCCAGCCTCATGAAAACAGACCTCCGTTTATTACGCTGAAATGTATCATTGCATTAGCAGGAGTCTATCCATCTCAAAACTAATCGTTATGAAAATTCTTTACTTATTATGTCTTGTTATAGGAAGCTCAGCTTTTACACAGACAATAACATTCAGTGGATGTCCCAATCTGTTTGATAGCCCACCTAATACGTATGTATTTAACAAAACAGGAGTAGATGCCTTTAGTAAGAACATCTACATGACCAGTCCTATTGATGGCGGACAGGATTGTAGTGGATTAGGTACCTGTGAATTTAAAATCCAATGGAACAATGCTCTTACAAGATGGGAATTTCTTGGTGATGAAGGAAACGGAACTTTTACAACTCCTTATCTGATTTATTATAACTCAACAGGTAATAATTCTGTTCCGATACCTCCCGGTAACAGTATCGGAACCTGGGTTGAAAATACAGCAATGACTAACGGGCAATGTGGAGGAAATCTTACTGCAGTAAACTCCACCATGACAGGTGATGTACAGACCACTACATTAGGAACTTCAGACCTTTCAAAAAATAAAATTCAGATCTTCCCTAATCCTGTGGTTGATTTTATTACTATTTCCGGTATTGACGATGGGCTAACCATCCAGATTTACAATATTGACGGACGTCTGGTAAAATCAGAAATGTTTGATTCCAAGATTGATGTTTCACAACTTGTTCCCGGAGGATATATATTAAAAATAAATACCCGGAATTTTCAGATACATCAATTTAAATTCATGAAAAAATAGAATGATATTCTGTTTCAAGAAATCAATTACTGAAGCTTTCGGAAATTTCGGAAGCTTTTTATTTTATGGCAAGGAATGTTTTTTGCATGAAATGAAGTATGCCTTCAAGTGTTGTCAATCATTTCATCTATTTTCCGGATACTGAAATATTAAAAATTATATATCAGTCGGGAGCAGTTTATGATTATCTTAAGGTACCTCCTGATATTGTTGAAAATTTTAGAAAAGCTAGATCTAAGGGGCAATTTCTTAATAAAGTTATTAAGCCAAGGTTTAAGTACAGGAAGATGGAATAAAAAATGTCCCCATTACAATGGAGACATTTATATATACCTGAATGAAGATCAGTTTATTTAATGATTAATTTAGAAGACTTACTGTCTTTTCCATTAGAAATCTGAATCATATAAACTCCTTTTTCTAATTGCTGGTCCACTTTATAAACACCGTTTCCTTCTTCAGTCACAGCTGGACTTGCCAACAATCTTCCTGACATATCAGAAATAGAAACCTTCAGATTTTTACCATTTTTAGCTTTAATGAAGATTTTATCTCCGGTTGCTACCGGGTTAGGATAAACTGTTAAATCACCATTATCTGCTTTCACTTCGCTTGTTCCCAGATTGGTAACAAATTTTACAGTATAATCTTCAACCTGCCCATACATTAATTGCCCACAAGGAGTCATATTAGGGTTCTCATCATCAACAAGAACTCTCATTCTTAGTGGAGTGTTCAATACTACTGAGGCTGGGGCTGTAATCGTTGTACTGTACGTACCTATTAAGGTAACCGGATCCGCAATAATGTTATCAGCTGAACCTACAAGTTCAGAAGCTTCAAAAGTACCATTATTATTGTAATCGATCCATATTCTTACATCATTATTTGAATCTGAAACATTCACCTGAAGATTATGAGTTCCCGTTGCAGAAAGCTCAGTTGATGTTGCTCTTAAGCAGTTTGCACCTGTATAATCTTCATAAAAATTAGCAGCAGCCTGCCAATATCCTGTTGATGCATTATTAATATTTCCCAGTTTTACTAAAGTAGGGCCTACAAAATAGTTACTTGGTGTAGTGATACCTGTTGGGTTACATGCAGCAGCAATAGGAGTTCCAATTGCAGCTCCTGCAGAAGGAGCCGTTGCACCTAATGAAGTACTCAACCCTCCTTTCATCAAGAAAAAGTAAAGAGCTGCTCTGTCATGCTGTCCATTTGTAAATTTAAATGCTATCGGATTGGTATAGTTCATCATATTATACTGTACGCCCTGATAGTTTGTTCCTGTACAATAATTCATATCATTGTTGGTTGGTGCAGGATCGTTTAGCAAACTTCTTGATCTTTCTGTATCACAAACCTGATCATCGTCTTTGTTACAGTCATTATTAGTCATTGGTGGACAGTAGGTCGTAGAAGTAGTTCCTTGTGGCGGCTGAGCGTTAGCATTACCAAATGTATGAAGTAATCCCATACTATGTCCAAACTCGTGAGCCAGAGTAATATCATCCTGTAAAGTAACTACAAAAGATTTCATAAAGGATTCGTAGTTAGCATCGGCATTTTGAGGCAGCCCTGCCCATCCCATGATACCATATGTTCCACCTCCATCTACTTTATTCATGATATAGATATTAAAGTAAGACGCTTCCGGCCAGTGTGGCGCAATAGTCTTTACCTGATCCGTAGTAACCCCATTTGCTCCACTACGCTTTACTCCATAAGTATCATATCCTGCAAGTGCTCCTCCATTATATCTGATAATACCTGTAGTAGCATTACAGTTAGGGTCTCTTTTAGCCAATACCAATTTAATCGGCATCGTAGCAGCAGTACCAAAATCTGCCGGAACTCCCTGAGCCCATTGATAAGTTCCTGCATACATTTCATTACAATGATCCAGCCAGGCCTGAATTTGTGCATCACTCTTATTGTAAGCAGTACCAATAGCCGCACCCGTAGGTGCTATTACGTGTACAACTACAGGAATTTCATAAACTCCATTTACAATTTTGTACGCACTTCCATTTTTAGCAGTAGTATTTTGATTACTGCTAATAACTTTGTTACGGATATTACGAATCATTTCATCAATTTCCGCATTCTGTTTTTGGTGTACTCTCTGTTCATTATCAAAGTCACACCACTCTTTTTTTTGCTGTGCAGATACTGAAAGGGATAGTAACAAAGCCCCACAAAGGATAGTTTTCTTCATTTTACTAATTTAAAAAATTAAACAATTTAAAAATTTACAGCCTTTACATTCTTACCCGTGATACTCACAACTAAAACAAGCAATAAATTTAAAATTTCATTACAGTTAGTAGAAAAAAACTAAATATTGTTACATTCAAATCATAAAATAAAATTAACGCGAAACCAAATACAATAAACTTTATTTATATTATAATTATAAAAAACGGAAAAATAAAACCAAATCGATAATTTAATAAACAGATAATTTAAAATTAACACCCTGTCAACCAGACTATTAAAACAGAATCATACTGACTAGTCCTGAAAAAGGTTGACTAGTTTAATATTTCAAATATACTTAAATCAGAGTAGGAATTTTCCTATTCTGA
>NZ_JCAIOM010000024.1:0-68503 GCF_059587025.1 Chryseobacterium sp. DZ-32 | reverse complement strand
GGGGACGATGGTTTTTTTAGATTCATAAGGGTGACTAATTTTATGGTTTTTTAGTCAACCTTTTTCAGGACGAGACACCGTAAACAAAAACCGCCCCCAAACAGGGCGGTTTTCTCAGTAAAATAAATTGAAAAGTTATATGTTCTGTTATCTTTTCTTCATCTTGGTTCCGGCCAGGGAACTGATGAATACAAGGCCAAACCCGATATAAGCGGCAAATGCCGTCAGGTATATAATTAAGCTGTTAAAGCTAGGTTTTAAGGCGTATACCAACACTGAAAATGCAGCAAAACTTAACACCATCAACAGGCTCCATATATGCAATTTTGCAGCATCTTCATTTCTCTTAAAAATCATTTCAAAAAAGGCTCTCATCATTACTAACATTTTAAGGGTTATACATTAATTTATAGCATAAAGGCGCACTCATCACGGTAAAAAGAATATATTCTTTTACTGGGCTAAGGTTCACGATGACTTTGCCATTTATTTATATCGCAATACCGGGCTGAAAGTCCGGGATATTTTTGTTTTTTTTGAATCAATCAATGATTCCTGGTTATTGTGATACCAGTCAGATACGGGTGCAAAACTGCTGTGAAAAACTAACGGGGGTTAATTAATCACGAGCCCGTATCTTTTACGGCATCGTAGAAAAAAAAGGATTCATATACTAGATATGAACTTGAATCAGTGGAAAAACTGAAAATCCACAGAAAACCTTTTTTCTCATCCTTAGTGTTTTTTTAATTTTTTCTCAAGAAATAACATGCTAATATCATGCCAAAGTTCGGAATTTGCGATTAACACTTTGTTTCACAGGATTGATGAGAGCAGTGGTGAAGCGTTTTTTCTTCTGTTATTTCCTTAAACATAGAAAAATTTTCTATTTTTTAAAGCTAATGCTAATGAACGAAGAAAATATTACGGACGAGAAGTGTTTTTATGTATTTAAAATAAACAACGAATAACGCAAATGTTTTTTGCACAAATTTCACAAATACAACAGACAGTTAAAAAAAAATTGGCTAAGATCATTCGCATCCTGTAATATCAATTATTCAGTTCGTGTTATTCGTGAAAACATTTGTGACATTTGTGTTTAATTTTAAAAACCACAAGTAACACAAATATTCTTTCACAAATAAAACAGATAAATATATAAGCATCCGTGTCAATCTGTGGAATCAAAGGGATACTTATAATTTCCAGCTAAAGCCGTTTTAAAGGTATCCATAAAATATAAAACAGGCTTCCTTCGTCTACGCTCTGGATTACTGCCATTCCTATTGATGTTAGTGAGTTCGTGTTATTCGTGAAATCATTCGTGTCATTTGTGTTTAATTGTAAGAACCACAAGTAACACAAATATTCCTTCACAAATAATACAAATAAATTACACGCAATCATCCGTGTCAATCTGTGAAATCAGTGGTTATAAAAATCTTAAGTTTAGGTTAAGCCCCATTACTTTTGAATTTGTGTTATTTGTAAAATCATTTGTGTCATTTGTGTTTAATTGTAAGAATCATAAATACCACCAATATTTTGCACAAATTTCACTAATGGAATACTGTGAAATTTATTATGCATTACTATTAAAATAAAAAACCGCCTTTAGAAAGACGGTTTCATATTTTACCAGTTTTTATCAATCATATAAATAATCTGAGTCAAAGCAGTGGCTCCCAATAAAAGCTCTCTTCGGTTCACCTTTTCAAAAGTATCTTCTTCTGTGTGGTGAATATCGAAATATCGCTGCGAATCCGGCATCAGCTCAGCGGCGGGAATTCCCATGTCGTGAAGCGGATAAAGGTCTGTTCCTGAAAACCGCTCTTCAAAATTATAAACTCCGTAAGGAAGGAATAAATTCGACCAGCTTTTAATCTGATTTCTTTTCGCATCGTCCATATCCAGAGCAATGCCTCTTGGGGCAAAGCCTCCGGCATCTGTTTCAATAGCAAAAAGATGTTTTTCGTTTTTCTCTTTTACCGTTTTACCATACTGGATTCCACCTTTTACTCCGTTTTCTTCATTGGCGAAACAAACAACCCTGATGGTGTGGTTATTTTGAATACCCAGCTTTTTAAAGGTTCTTAAAACCTCAATGCTTTGTACAATTCCGGCTCCGTCATCGTGGGCTCCTTCACCTACATCCCAGGAATCAAGGTGTCCACCGACAACAATAACACTCTGGTCTTTTTTACCTGTGATTTCCCCAATAACAGAGTGGGAGAGCTTTTCTCCTTTCATTCCGCAGTTGGAGTTTAGTTTTGCATTAACTTTCTGGCTTTTCAGTAAAGCTTCCAGTTCATCTGCAGTCGTGCTTCCGATGGCTACCGCAGGGATTTTGGAAACTTTGTCTTCATAACGCATTGCTCCGGTGTGAGGTACATCATCAAAAGCAGAGGACAGTGATCTTACGATGGCAAATTTGCCTCCTTTTTTAGCGGTTAAAGAAGCAGCAGTTGTTCTGTATTTTGAAGCATCACCATAGGCTTTGAAAGTCTCTACAAATGACTGGCTGAAAGGGTAGTTGAAGAACACGATTTTATCTTTCACTTTTTCAGGAGGAAGTCTGTCATATTCTTCCATAGATTTTACCATGATGATTTCTCCCGAAACATCTTTTCCTCCTGTTCCTTCAGAATTCCCAAGGGAAAGCATTTTAAGGGTTTTCCATTTTCCGTTGGGAGTCTGGATGTTCAGAGATTCTTTTCCTCTTTCCCAGACAGGAATCATCACTTCCTGAAGCCATACTTTATCAGCTCCGGCATCACGAAGTTTCTGTTCTGCCCATTTTACAGACTTTTCATAGGCTTCGGATCCGCTTAAGCGGTGGCCTATATTTTTTGTAAGCTCTCTAAGCTCTGTATATCCTTTTCCGTTGTTCAGGATTTCTGTAGAGATTTTTCTGAACTGGACTGAATCTTCTTTAGACTGGCCAAATGCAGCCATTCCAAAAAGTAATAATGAAGTTCCTAATATCTTTTTCATTGTTTACCAATTTTTGTCAATCATATAAATAAGTTGTGTCATCACCGTAGAGCCCAATAATAATTCTCTGCGGTTGATTTTTTCAAAAGTGTCTTCTTCGGTATGGTGAATATCAAAATAGCGTTGCGGATCCGGTACCAGTTCAGCTGTAGGAACTCCCATTTCGTGAAGCGGGGCAATATCCGACCCTGAATATTTTCCTTCAAAGTTGTAAACGCCATAAGGCAAGAACAGATTCACCCAGCTTTTGATCTGGTTTCTTTGGGGTTCATCCATTTCGAGGGAAATTCCACGTGGTGAAAAACCTCCCGCATCCGATTCTATGGCAAAAAGATGTTTTTCATTGTTTTCTTTGGCAACTTTACCATACTGTTTCCCACCTTTCGTTCCGTTTTCTTCGTTGGCAAAACAAACGGCGCGGATCGTATGATTATTCTGAATTCCTAATTTTTTAAAGGTTCTTAAGACCTCAATACTTTGAACAATGCCAGCTCCGTCATCATGGGCTCCTTCGCCGACATCCCAGGAATCAAGATGTCCGCCGACAACAATAATATTTTGGTCTTTTTTACCTGTAATTTCTCCGATCACAGAATGGGAAAGTTTTTCTCCTTTCATTCCGCAATTGGAATTAAGCTTTGCGGTGACTTTTTGATTTTTTAATACTGCTTCAAGTTCATCAGCTGATGTATTTCCGATTGTTATAGCTGGTATTTTGGAAATACCTTCGTCATAGCGCATGTTACCTGTGTGCGGAACATCATCGAAAGCAGAGGAAAGAGACCTGACGATGGCAAATTTCCCTCCTTTTTTAGCCGTTAATGAAGCGGCAGTTCTTCTGTAGGGGTTTGCATCACGATAAGAAATAAATGTCTGTACATTTTCCTGACTAAAAGAATAGTTGAAAAACACAATTTTATCTTTCACTTTTTCAGCAGGAAGTCTGTCATATTCTTCCAGTGATTTTACCATGATGATTTCTCCGGAAACATCTTTTCCTCCGGTTCCTTCAGAATGTCCAAGGGAAAGCATTTTTACACTTTTCCATTTTCCATTAGAAGTTTTAATCTGTAATGATTCTTTTCCTCTTACCCAAACCGGAATCATCACTTCCTGAAGCCATACTTTATCAGCTCCGGCATCACGAAGTTTCTGTGCCGCCCACTGAACTGATTTTTCATACGCTTCTGACCCGCTGAGACGGTTTCCTATAGTTTTGGTAAGTTCTCTCAGTTCATTGTATCCTTTTCCGTTGTTCAGAATTTCTGTGGAGATTTTTCTGAACTGGACAGAATCTTCTTTAGACTGACCAAATGCGGCCATTCCAAAAAGAAGTAATAAAGTTCCTGTTATCTTTTTCATGGTTACCAGTTTTTATCAACCATAAAAATCATCTGTGTTATGGCGACAGCTCCAAGAAGAAGCTCTCTTTTATTTACTTTGTCAAAAGTATCCTGTTCGGAGTGGTGATAATCAAAATATCTCTGGGTGTCTACCACAAGCTCTGCTAAAGGAATATCCAGTTTTTTCAAAGGCGAAATATCCTGAATGGCTTCTGTCTGGTCAAAATCATAGACGCCATAAGGCAGAAAATATTCTTTCCAGGGATAAACCAGTCTTCTTCTCTGCGGGGACATATCTAATGAAAACCCACGGGGAGAATATCCTCCGGCATCAGTTCCTAAGGCAAATACGTGTTTTTCGTCTTTCTTTTTTACATATGCTGCATACATCTCACGACCTTGCCCTCCGTTTTCACTGTTGGCATACAAAACTACACGGATGGTGTGGTTGTTTTCATATCCAAGCGCTTTCAGTGTTCTTAGTACTTCAATACATTGCACAACGCCTGTTCCATCATCCACGGCACCTTCGCCAATATCCCATGAATCAAGCTGAGCGCCTAAAACAATTACTTTAGAATCTTTTTTACCCTGAATTTCAGCAATAATATTAGGATTTGTAGTGTCACCTTTTGATTCTGCGGTCATATTGATTTTCGCAGTCACTTTCTGTTTTTTCAATGTTTTTTCCAGCTCATCTGCAGATCTTACGCCAATTGATAAAGCCGGAATTTTAATTTTATCATCTGGTTCGTAGTAGATCATTTTGGCATGAGGAGTATCATCATTGGCAGTGGTCAGTGATCTTATAATTAAGGCTTTTGCACCTGTCTTTGCAATTACTGAAGCGGAAATTAATTTTGATTTTGCTGCCTGTAAATAAGAATCGCTTGTATTGATAACTCTCGGGTCCATAGGCACATTTACAAAAACTATTTTGTCTTTTAACTGTCCCAGCGACATGGCATTAAGTTCTGATGTGGAATTGATTAAAACAACTTCACCTGTCAGATCTTTTCCTCCTGTTCCTTCAGAGTTTCCGAAAGAAAGCATTCTGATGTTTTTCCAATCTCCATTTCCGGATTTGATCTGTAAAGATTCTTTTCCTCTGATCCAGACCGGTGCTTTAGCTTCCTGTCTCCAGATCATATTAATACCAATTTCCTTGAATTTTTTTTCAGCCCATTCTACAGCTTTTGTATAACCGGGAGTGGCGCTGAAGCGGGGACCGATTCTTTTCGTAAGTTCCCCGAGATTATCATAAGCGGTACCGTTGGTCATAATTTCATCTGAAATTTTTCTGAACTCATCGTGATAATTAAATCTGGCAACAGTACCTTTTTTTGCCGGGCCTTTTTGTGGTTTTTTTTGAGAAAATAAAAATCCACTCAAAAAGAGTGGAAGTATAATGAATATTTTTTTCATTTATTATTTACTTATCTTTTCCATTGATAAAAGTAGGAAAAAAATAGTAATTTATTAAGGTTTCATGTCGTACATTAACAAGGCTGTAATTAATTTTGGCTCAATAAATGTACATTTTGGAGGCATGCTTAATTTCAGGTCTGAAATTTTAATCATATCATTAAAACTTACAGGATAAATTCCAAAGCCAACTTTACCTTCACCATTGTCTACTTTTTCTTTCAAAAGATTGATTCCGTTGATGTTGGAAGTTCCTTTTACATATGAAATAAGTTCAGAGCTGTCCGGATCTTCAATTTTAAGGATATTTTTGAAAATATATTTGTCCAAAAGGTGGTGATCCAGGTTATCCAGAGACATTTCTTTCGAACGGAGATCGTGCTTTACGTGAAGAGAGTAGAATTTCCCATCCATATACATTGAGATATGGAATTTCTGAGAAGGGTAGTACGATGTTTCTCCTTTTTCGTGAATCAGGAAATATTTTTCAAGTTCCTTCAGGAAATCTTCCGGAGAAATACCATTCAGGTCATGTAAGATTCTATTGTAATCATGAATCTTTATTGACTGGTTGGAAACAATGAAACTATACACAAAGTTGTAAAGCTCTGTACCGTTATGTTTTTTGTTTTTCTCCTTATGGTATTTGGCATTCATTGCTGTGGAACCAATTCTGTGGTGCCCGTCGGCAATGTAGAACGAATCTATCTGATCAATCACTTCTTTAAATTGCTGAAGTTTCAGACGATTATCTATTCTCCAGATTTTATGTCTGATACCCATTGAATCTACATGATTGAAGATAGGAACATTTTTTTCCTCATGATTCATCAGCAATTCAATTTTTGAATTGGCAGGGTAGGTAAGAAGCACAGGTTCTGCCTGCAGATTTACTTTTTCAAGGTAGTGAGCCAGTTTCTCCTTTTTCTGCGGGATGGTACTTTCATGTCTTTTGATTTTTCCATTCCAGAAATCTTCGATACTTGCCAATCCCAGAAGTCCTCTGAACATCTGCTTGTTGGGATAGATCTGCTCATAAAGATAGTAAGACGAATTGTCCTGGACCAATTTCTTTTCTTCCAGAAGTTCTTCAAAGGTAGAACGGATCTTTCGCAGGTTCCGGTCAATATCTTTAGATTTACTTACAACATAGGGTTTAATCATATTGATGTAAGTATTTTCAACTTGAGCTTTCTCCGCAATCTCTTCCTGGGTGAAATTATCCAGTGGATGGGTAGGGAAAGTACTCTCAAAGTCTCTATGAGGTCTTATTCCACGGAAAGGTTTAAAAACAGGCATATTTATCTTATAGTTTCTTTTTGTAGCTTAATAATTTGTTCTGCAAGTTCGACACCGATTTTCTCTTGCGCATCCACTGTATTGCCTCCTACATGAGGGGAAAGTGATAATGCGGGATTCATCAGTAAAGGCAGTTCCGGATTAGGTTCGTTTTCAAAAACATCCAGTGCCGCTCCGGCTACTTTTCCCGACTCGATAAAATCGATAAGTGCCACTTCATTGATGACACCGCCTCTTGCAGTATTTACAATATAGACTCCATCTTTCATTTTTTCAAACTGAGGGGTGTCTATAATATACTCATTCGTTTTCGGCGTATTGATACTGATAAAGTCTGCATCTTTAAGGAATGCATCTATATCATTGGTGGAAGTGATTTCAAAGTTCACAGACTGTCCGTTGAAGAAGTTCAATGTAAGAACTTCTGTTTTCGGGCTTCTGGTCAGAACAGTTACTTTCATTCCTAAAGCGATTCCTATTTTTACAACTTCCTGGCCAATACTTCCAAAGCCGATTACTCCTAATGTTTTTCCTGAAAGTTCATACGCATTACTGAAAGACTTTTTCATGGCGTTGAAATGAGTTTCTCCTTCCAGAGGCATCAGTCTGTTGGATTCGTGAAGGAATCTTGCCAGTGAAATAAAGTGGCCAAAAACAAGTTCTGCCACTGATTTTGAGGATGCTGTGGGGGTGTTGATTACTTTAATACCTTTACTTCTGGCATATTCCACATCAATATTATCCATTCCGATACCGCCTCTTCCAATGATTTTAAGGCCGGGGCACGCATCAATCAGATCCTGTCTCACTTTCGTTGCACTTCTTACCAGAAGAACATCCACATTATTATCGTTGATAAAATTAATAACGTGATCCTGAGCCACTCTATTGTCCAGAATTTCAATTCCGGCTTCTTTTAAAGTGTGTTCTCCTGCTTTTGAAATTCCGTCGTTTGCTAAAACTTTCATGAATTATTTGATTTAAAGATTGAAAGAATTGCCATTTCAACATTTTAAAACTGGGGCGCAAATTAATAAATTTTAATGAACTGCCTTTAATTCTTTCAATCTTTGAATTTTTTACTATTTAATTTATTTGAAAGACTTCATTACATCTACCAAAACCTGTACGCTTTCAATAGGCAGAGCGTTGTATAAACTTGCTCTGTAACCGCCAAGACTTCTGTGTCCGTTTAAGCCGCTGATCCCTGCTGCTTTCCATGCATTGTCAAATTCTTCTTTCTTGCTTTCATCTGTAATTTTGAAAGAAACATTCATTAGCGAACGGTCTTCTTTTACGCAGAAAGTTTCAAATAACGGGTTGCTGTCGATTTCATCATATAAAAGCTTAGCTTTAGCTTCATTTCTTTGTTCTGCAGCAGCGATTCCTCCGTTTCTTTCAAGATACTGAAGGGTAAGCAAAGAGGCATATACAGGAAATACCGGTGGCGTATTGTACATGGATTCCTTAGCAATGTGCTGGGAATAATCCAGAATAGAGAACATATTTTCTCTTCCTGTTTTACCAAGAATTTCTTTTTTAATAACCACTAAAGTAACTCCTGCAGGTCCCATATTCTTCTGAGCACCGGCATAGATCAGATCAAATTTTGAAAAATCCAGCTGTCTTGAGAAAATATCAGAACTCATATCACATACCATCAGCGTATCCACTTCAGGGAAAGATTTCATTTGAGTTCCGTAGATGGTATTGTTGGAAGTACAGTGAAAATAATCGTATTCTGAACCAACAGTATAGTCTTTAGGAATAAAAGAATAATTTTCTTCTTTTGAAGAACCTACCACATCTACCGTTCCTACTTTTTTAGCTTCTTTGATGGCTCCTGCTGCCCATGTTCCTGTATCCAGGTAAGCGGCTTTTCCACCTACTTTCATCAGGTTGTAAGGAACCATTGCAAACTGCAGGCTAGCTCCGCCTCCTAAATAAAGTACCTCATAATCATCACCAAGATTCATCAATCTTTTTACAATGGCACGCGCTTCGTCCATTACCGCAACGAAATCCTTGCTTCTGTGAGAAATTTCAAGAAGAGACAATCCGATGCCGTTAAAGTCAAGGATAGCCTGTGCTGATTTTTCAAATACCTCCTGTGGTAAAATACATGGTCCTGCGCTGAAGTTGTGCTTTTTGTTCATATTTTTATTTTTTGGGTGCTTTGGGATTTCAATATCCTTCAGCTTTATTTTGATTTATTGGATTTTGGGTCAAAAAAACCGCCTCACGGAAATGAGACGGAATTTTTTATTCGCCGTGTAAGAATGCTTTTTTATTAAGAAGAGCTTCTTCAGATTCTACATGATCTTCGTCTGGCACACAGCAGTCTACCGGACATACAGCTGCACACTGAGGTTCTTCGTGGAATCCTTTACATTCTGTACATTTATCTGTTACAATGAAATAGACATCATCACTTACAGGTTCCTGTGGTGCATTGGCATCTACAGTAAGTCCGGACGGCAGAGTAATTGTACCTTGAAGAGCCGTACCGTCAGAAGCTTTCCAATCTACAGCTCCTTCATATATTGCATTGTTTGGGCATTCAGGTTCACAAGCCCCACAGTTAATGCATTCATCAGTTATTTTAATAGCCATCGCTAATTTTTTTTAAATTTGCACAAAATTACAAAATTTTACCCAATTTTACAGTAATTATGAATACCGAAAATCAAGTTTTAGGACTTATTAAATTAAGTGATTATATAAAAGCGTTTTTAGCGAAGAAACCGGAAGATCACAATGAAGATGATTCTGATATTGAATTATTGTTGAAAAGATCCGAAATAGAGAACCCATGGTTTACTATTGATAATCAGAAATTTGCTTTACAGCAATGGACAAATCTTCTGACTGAAGAAAACATCAAAAACTGGCTTGGAAATTATTCTATCTCTAAAATTTCAAAAAGAGTTGGACTTATTTTAGCCGGAAATATCCCTTTAGTAGGGTTTCATGATGTAATTTCTGTAATTCTGGCCAACCATATTCCTGTCATTAAGCTGTCTTCAAAAGATAAGTATATGATTCCGTTTTTATTGAAGAAATGGAATGAGTTTTCCAATGAAAATGTAGCTTTTGAGTTTGTTGAAAAATTAGAAAATTTTGATGCCGTTATTGCAACAGGAAGTAATAATACAGCGAGATATCTGGAATATTATTTTAAAAATCACTTAAATATTATCCGTAAGAACAGAACTTCTGTGGCGGTGTTGAAGGGAGATGAAACGGATGAAGAACTGCAGCTTCTGGCGAAAGATATTTTCCAGTATTTTGGATTGGGATGCAGAAATGTGACAAGAATCTTCATTCCGCAGGATTTTGTGATTGACAGGCTGTTTGAGAACTTCTTAGGATTCCAGGATATTATCAATCATAACAAATATGCCAACAATTATGATTATAACAGAGCGGTTTATCTTTTAAATCAGGATAAATTCTGGGATAATAATTTTGTGATGCTGAAAGAGGATGATAAGCTGTTCAGTCCGCTTTCTGTAATTAATTTCAGCAGATATGAATCGCTGAATGATGTGAAAAGCTTTATTGCAGAAAATGAAGAAAATATTCAGTGCGTTGTGGCAAAAGAAGAGTTGGAAATGAATGCGATTCCGTTTGGAGAAGCACAAAATCCGGGTCTGGATACCTATGCAGATAATGTAGATACAATGAAATTTTTAGAACTGGTCTGATTTTCGTATCTTCCATCACTTATTTCACCAGAACAAAAATGAATACTATGAAAAAATTATTGATGGGACTGGCTCTTGTGGGCACACAGTTGATTTTTGCACAGAAAGTAACGGGTGCAAAAGTTGAAAACAGTCCTAAAAAAGAGCAGCAGGCCAGTATAAGCAAGGAGAAGGTTAATTTGTATAATGATAACTTTCTTAAGTTTGTTGAGGCCTTACAGGCTTCTGACCGTAAGACTATTGATGGCTTGCTTTCTGAGAAAGTAAAGGAAATTGTGACGGATGACGTTCTTAAGAAGGTCAAAGACGGTATTGATCCCAATAAAAAGCTTGAAATTTTAAAAGCAGGATATTATAAAACAATGGATGGTACCAATCATCCAAGTATTAAATATAAATACGCAGGAGAATCTTCCAAAGAAGCGATTACAGCGGTATTTGAAGATGATGGTAAGATTCTGGGGGTTTTGCCTGCGAAATAGATGAAATTTATTTTCGATTAACAAAAAAATATTAACTATGATGACAGATGTTTTAGTCGCCCATTCTTCGGACGTGGAGAAGGCGAATTTTTACAAGAAGACCTATTTGCATGTTGCTTTATCGATTCTTGCATTTATTGGAGTGGAAACTATATTATTAAAAACGGTTCCGGTAGAATTGATTGCGATGATGTTTGGTCAGAGATATATCTGGCTATTAATTATCGGGGTTTTCTGGCTGGCTTCTGTTTTGGCTTCCAAATGGTCCCTTTCACAAAGTAAATCTACTCAGTATCTGGGATTAGGATTTTATATTTTATTGGAAGCAATTATCTTTTTGCCTCTGCTTTTTATTGCAACCAATATGACAGGCGGTTCAAATGTAATCTTTCAGGCTGCTACTTTAACAATTGCGATGTTTGCGGGTATTTCTGCAGTAGCATTCACTTCTAAAAGAGATTTTTCTTTCCTAAGAAATATCATTGTAATCGGTGGATTTATTTCCATCGGACTGATTGTAGGAGGGATGATCTTTGGTTTTAACCTTGGACTGTGGTTTTCGGTAGGAATGGTAATTTTAGCATCAGCTACTATTCTATATCAGACAAGCAAATTAAAAGATTCCTATGGAACGAATCAGTATGTAGGTGCAGCATTACAGCTTTTTGCTTCGATTATGCTGTTATTCTGGTATATTCTAAGCATTCTGATGAGCAGAAGAAACTAATTAATAGATCTTATCTTTTAAAATATAGTCCCGGTGATTTTTCATCGGGATTTCTTTTTTATTTAAACACAAAATTTAAACACAAAGTTCACAGATGTTTTCACGAATAACATGAATTAGCACAGTTTAATAGGATCAATAGGAATGGGATTTAGCCCATTTTATATTTTATGGATGCTTTTCAACGGTTTTAGCTGAAACTTATAAGTATCCCACAGATTCTACGGATTAACACGGATGCTTGCGTATCTTTATTTGTGTTATTCGTGAAATCGCTCGTGTTATTCGTGTTGTAAACCGTAAACCCAAAAAATCCTGATGAAAAATATCACCGGGATTTTAATTGGTTATTCTTTACAATTTTGATGCAACTTTCAGCCTCATGTGACCGGTTAAAGTCCCTTTGAAGTACATTTTTTAAGTTGAAAATAAAGATTCTAAAGAATAGAAAAAAGTATAGTAATGAGGAAAACCTCAGGTATTGTATATTGTGTTTTTTTATCATCTTTTGATTGGAAATAATCGCAAGATGTTATTTGTCGATTGATCCTAAAACCTTCTGAGCAAAAGAGTTTAAAGCATCTTTCTCGCTCATTCCGTTTTGTACATTAGCGTGAACTTCCAGCGCTCCGCAGATATTGGTAATCAATTCTCCTGCAACATTCAGATCTTCTTCACTTGTTCCTCTGAACTCGCAGAAACTTTCCAGTACTTCTAATGTTTTTTCAAGGTTTTCAGGAGTCTGATTCTGATAAAACTGTCTGATTATGGGTAATTTCATTATGCTAATTCGTTAAAAAGGTTAATTAAACTTTCAGCCTGGTTAGACTGAACCTGGTTCACCAGTTCTCCGTTTTTAAAGATGGCGAAAGTAGGTAAGTTGTCTACTTTTGCTAATTTTCTGCTTTCAGGAAGCTTTTCTGCATCTACATATAAAAATGGAATAGAGTCATTTTCAGATGCTAATTTTTTGAATTTCGGCTTCATGATTCTGCAGTTTCCGCACCATGTTGCGCCATATTGAACCACTACTTTTTCGTTTTCGTTAACTATATTCTGTAATGTATCTTCGGTTAATTCTGTGTACATAAGTTTATTTTTTTTAAAAATAAACAATGTAACAATCTAAAAAAATGACCAATCTAACAATTCAAGAAATGACTTTTCAAATTGTTATACTGTTAGATTGTTACATTGTTATATTTAAATTAAGATATTAATTTTTTGCTAAGTATTCTGCAGTAGAAGTTCTGTCAGCTTTCATTGCTTCTTTTCCTTCTTCCCAGTTTGCAGGGCATACTTCACCATGTTTCTGTACGTGAGTGTAAGCGTCGATTAATCTTAAGAATTCTTTTACGTTTCTTCCCAAAGGCATATCGTTTACCGCTTCGTGGAAAATTTTTCCGGTTTCGTCGATAAGGTAAGTTGCTCTGTAAGTTACGTTAGAACCTGTGAAAACTTCGTTTCCATCTTCATCATATTCAAAATCCTGATCAACAATTCCCAAAGTGTTAGCCAATTGTCTGTGAGTATCAGCCAAAAGTGGGTAAGTTACTCCTTCAATTCCTCCGTTATCTTTTGGAGTGTTCAACCAAGCGAAGTGTACTTCGTTGGTATCACAAGATGCACCGATTACTTTAGTGTTTCTTTTTTCGAACTCACCTAAAGCCTCCTGGAAAGCGTGAAGCTCAGTAGGGCATACAAAAGTGAAATCTTTAGGGTACCAGAATAAAAGAACTTTTTGCTGGTTGTTTACTGCTTCATCAAGGATGTTGATTCTTAAATCGTCACCCATCTCAGACATTGCGTCAATTGTTAAGTTTGGGAATTTTTTTCCTACTAAAGACATAATTTTTCTGTTTTTATATTTAAATTTCTTATGCAAATATATAAAAGATTCATCTATCGAACAAACTTAAATCGATAAATAAAATCTATAATTGTTTTTGGCATGTTGTTAAATAAAAAAGCCCTGTTTAACAGGACTTTTTGTTTATTTTAATAACCAAATATTTCAGTTAAATTAAGTTTTTTTACTTCGCCTAATTTCTGCATATCGGCCTCATTCACTTTGTCCTGAGAAGCGACAAGACAGTAGGTGTAGTTTTTATTCTTCATCTCTTTATCGTGGAAAGAATTGATATCTGTGAAAGACAGTTTTGGAGCCTGTTCATACACATTCTTTCTCATATCAAAGTTGTTTCCAAGCTTTTGAGATTTCAGATAAGAGAAGATGATTCCGTCCTGTGTGATTCTTTCAGAGGCAATAGATTTTTTCAATCCGCTTTTCGCTGTTTCGAATAACTGCTCAGATTTCGGAAGGGTAGTCAGAAGCTCATTCATGGCTGTTGTAGACTCATTGAATTTGTCTGCCTGTGTTCCTACATAGGCCATGATCATATCTTTGTCTGTTTTCTTGCTTGGAAGGGCAAAGTAAGAATAAGTGGAGTAGGCAAGCGCCTTAGATTCTCTGATGGTCTGGAAAACAATAGATCCCATTCCTCCTCCGAAATAGTTATTGAATAAACTTACCGTTGGAGTAGCAGATGGATTGTATTGGTCAGAATTTCTTACCCAGAAGATTTCAGCCTGCACCATGTCATAATGGGCAAACAATACTTTGTTCTTGTCTGTCGGGATCTGTGCAAAAGTTTTAGACTTAGGCAGATCTTTCAGGGTGGCAGGAAGTTTGTGGACAGGTTTCAAAGCTGCTACCACTTCATTTCCTGATTTGGGTCCGTAATACAGTACTTTGTGTTTGAAATTGAACAGATCATGAAGAACATTAATTAAGTCTTCTGCTTTCAATGCATCAAGCTCAGCATCGCTCAGTACATTGTTGAAAGGGTTTTGAGGACCGTATTGGGCATAACTTCTCAATCCGGCCATAATTACTCCTTTATTCTGTTTTGCGTTCGCTCTGGCTTTCTTCAGCCTAACTTTGTAAGCATCAAGAGCTGCCTGATCTGCCTGACAGTTTTTGATTAAATCTTCAAATAAAGAAATGGTTTTATCAAAGTTTTCATTCAGACCTTCCAGTGATACGTAAGTTTCTTCGTTTCCTGCACTTACATTGAAGCTTGAGGCAAGTTTATAGAATTCCTTACTGATGATCTCCGAAGATTTGTCTTTCGTTCCCAGGTACTGAAGATATTCTGCTGCCAATGGAAGAATTTTATTGTTCCATTTTCCTGAATCAAAGTGGTAATACATTCTGAACAGCGCATTGTCTGTATTTTTTACAGAAAGTACATCCACATCAGCTAATTTGTTTTTAGCAATGTCTTTGTCATAATTCAACCATACCGGAGCGATAGGGTTTTCAGGCATCTCGTCGATTTTTTTAAGGAAAGGAGACTGGTCTTCTCTGTTAACGGAAACCGGGGTAATCGTTGGTTTATCAACTTTTACAATGCTCTTATCTTCCCCTTTTCTTTTGTAAACTGCAACGTAGTTATTGTTCTGAAGATACTTGGATGCAAAATCCATGATATCTTTTTTCGTCAGTTTTGAAATTTCGTCCACATATTCCAGCGATGTTTTGTGGTCAACGTCCGAAGTGAATTCATCCATCAGAATACTTGCTCTGGTTGAGTATTTTTCATCTTTCTGAATGATCCCTTTCTTCTCATTGTTAACGATAGACTGAATCAGGTCGTCCGAAAACTCGCCCTTTCTCAGTTTGTCAATTTCCTGAAGAAGAAGATTTTTTACTTCATCCAGAGATTGCCCTTCAGTGGGTTTACCCTGTAAAAGCAGAACGGAGTAATCCTTCAATGCATAAGAACCAGCATATGCACCCAGTAATTTCTGTTTTTTTACCAGATCAAGATCGATCAGCCCTGCCTGTCCGTTGGTAAGCATATTTCCAACAAGATTCAGCATTCTGGCGTCTTTTGTAGAAGCTCCCGGAAATCTGAAACCAAGCATTACGTTTTCAGGATTAGGTCCTACCACTTCTTTTACAACCGGAGCAGTGATCGGTTTTTCCTGTCCTACCTTATATTCAGGGATCGCTTTAGGCTTCATATAAGAGAAAGCCTTATCAATTTTAACAATCACTTCATCCGGATTAAAATCTCCGGACATGATGATTCCCATGTTATTAGGAACATAATAATTGTTATAATATTCTCTGATCGCATGCAGGGAAGGGTTTTTCAGGTGTTCAATGGTTCCGATGGTGGTTTGCTTTCCGTAATTGTTGTTAGGGAAAAGGTTGGCAAACATCGTATCAAAAACTTTATCTCCGTCATCATCAAGAGATCTGTTTTTTTCTTCGTATACGGCCTCGAGCTCTGTGTGGAAAAGTCTCAGAACCGGTTCCCTGAATCTTTCTGCCTGTACTGCAAGGAATTTGTCAAGAACATTCGCAGGTACATCTTCCGTGTACACCGTTTGTTCAAAAGAAGTGAAGGCGTTGGTTCCGTCAGCTCCCATACCAGCCATCATTTTATCATATTCATTGGCGATTGCAAATTTTGCAGCCTCTCCGGAAACCCTGTCAATTTCTTTGTAGATTTCTTTTCTTTTGGCTTCGTCCTTATTCTGATTGTACTTTTCGTAAAGAGCATCAATCTGGTCTAAAAGAGGCTTTTCTTTTGCCCAGTCTTTAGATCCGAACTGATTCGTTCCTTTGAAAAGCATATGCTCCAGATAATGGGCAAGACCGGTGTGGTCTGCAGGATCTGTTTTACTTCCTGCTTTTGTGGCAATATAAGTCTGGATTCTCGGATCCTTGTTGGTAGGACTTAAAATAACCGTTAATCCGTTTTTCAAAGTGTAATACCTTGCAGAAGTAGGGTCATTGGTTACGTACCTGTACTTGTAGCCGTTCGAGGTAGCTTCTTTCCACTGGAAATCCTGGCCAAAAGCATATCCGGCAAAACTTGCAGCGGCAATACTTGTAGCGATGGTTAGTTTTTTTAACAGATTCATTGCTGTCGTTTTATTTGGGGTTATTAGTTTTTTGTTAATTGAATTTCTCCAACAAGTCTTTAATTCGTTTCATAGCTTCTCTTAAATCTTCTTCAGAAGCGGCATAAGAGAATCTGATACATTCCGGACTTCCGAAAGAGAACCCGCCTACACATCCAACATGAGCATTTTCCAGGATGAACATGGCAAAGTCGTCAGAGTTTTTAATTTCTGTTCCATCTAGGGTTTTTCCGATATAATACGAAATATCAGGGAAGAAATAGAATGCTGCCTTTGGAAGCACCACTTTGAATCCCGGGATTTCTTTGATGAGTTCATAGACAAGATCTCTTCTTTTTTTGAAGGCATCAATCATGTATCTGTATTCGGAAGGATCTGCTTTCAGGGCAACGATAGATGCTCTCTGTGCTACCGTATTGGCCCCGCTGGTCATCTGTCCCTGTACTTTTTCACAAGCTTTTGCCAGCCATTCAGGACATGCTGAATACCCGATTCTCCATCCTGTCATAGCGAAAGCCTTTGACATTCCGTTGATTACGGCTGTCTGTTCATAGACTTCAGGAAACTGGGCAATCGAAGTGGTATTCGTTTCGTAATTGATGTATTCATAAATCTCATCAGAAATGATCGTTATCTGAGGGTATTTGGCAATTACTTTGGCGATCGATTTCAATTCATCATAAGTGTAGTATCCTCCTGACGGATTACATGGCGAGCTGAAAAGTACCGCTTTGGTTTTCTCTGTAATAGCTTCTTCAAGCTGTTCGGCAGTCACTTTGAAATCGGTAACATACGAGGTAGGAAGTATTACGGAAGTTCCGCCCATCATTTTTACCATCTCATCATAACTTACCCAGTAAGGTGCTGGAAGAAGAACTTCATCGCCATCATTGATAATAGCTGCCAGAACATTGATAATAGCCTGTTTGGCTCCGTTGGAAACACAGATCTGGGAAGGTTTGTATTCCAGATTATTATCCCTTTTTAATTTATAAGCAATAGCCTCACGCAATTCCAGAAATCCCGGAACCGGAGAATAGTGGCTGTAATTTTGATTGATGGCATCGAATGCTGCCTGTTTGATATTGTCCGGAACATCGAAATCCGGCTCGCCAAGAGTTAAACTGATCACATCTATTCTGTTGGCTTTCATTTCTCTGGCTTTGTTTGACATAACAAATGTCTGTGAGTATCCTAATCTTTTTACTCTATCTGAAAGTTTATCCATCTATTTTTTGAATTTTAACAAATATATAATAAAAACGTGGTGTGGAGGTAATAAAAATAAGGGTGTTTTAAAGATTTTTATCAGGTTTTTGTCAAATTGTCTTTTGGGTTATAAAAATGTTTTATTTTGAAGTAAGAGATTGATTTCAATCTTATTTTAGCCAAAAAACAGTAATTCAAAATAAATTATTGTAGGGAATAATTTTGCAGCGTAGGTTTTGTATCTTTAACAACCTAAGATCTGTCCTATGAAATATTACGTTTTTTTATTACTGATTTCCTGTAGTGTTTTCTCGCAGAGATATTCAAAAGATGATGAAGTGAAAAAATATGTCTCGCAGGTGAATGAAGATTCATTAAAATCATATATCGGAAAGTTGGTAAGCTTTGAAACCCGGCATACCTTGAGTTCGATCGATGATCCAAAGAAGGGAATAGGTGCGGCAAGGAACTGGGTGATCAGAAAATTCAATGATTATACTAAAAATTCGGATGGCAGAATGGAAGTGTATCTGCAGCAGGAAGATATTCAGCCGGATGGAAAACGAATTGACAAAGCAGTAAACCTTGGGAATGCTGTTGCTTTTCTGAAAGGAACAGATCCGAATGACAAAAGAATTTTCCTGATCGGAGGGCATCTTGACTCAAGAGTGACTGATGTGATGAACAGAACTTCCGCAGCACCGGGAGCTAATGATGACGGCAGCGGAGTAAGTGCTGTCATAGAATCCGCAAGAATACTGAGCAAATCTTCGTTTCCGGCTTCAATTATTTTTGTAGCATTTTCCGGTGAAGAACAGTCATTGTTGGGATCTAAACAGTTGGCTGAAAAAATGAAAAGAGAAAATCTGCAGCTGGAAGCGGTTCTTAATAATGATATGATCGGTAATCCAAAAGCAGGAGAAACAGGAGAGATCAATACCCGTATTCTTCGTGTATTCAGTGAAGGCCTGCCTTACAAAGATCTGGATAAAAAAGCGATGATGATCAGAAATCTTGGTTTTGAAAACGACAATGAATCCAGACAGCGTTATATCAAAGAAATTACAGAACAATATGTCAAAGGATTGGAGATTAAACTGATCTACAGAAATGACAGATTTCTGCGCGGAGGAGATCACACCAGTTTTGTGAATAATGGATTTCCTTCTGTAAGACTGACCGAATATTATGAAAATTACGACCATCAGCATCAGGATATTAGAGTTGAAAACAATAAGCAGTACGGTGATCTTCCTGAATTTATCGATTTTAAATATCTGAAAAAGAATGTTGCTGCCAATATTGCTGTTCTTGCCAATCTTGCAAAATCTCCTTCAAAACCGGAGAAAGTTGAAATGGATGTAAAAGAGCTGACAAATTCCACCACTTTACATTGGGAAAAGCCAAAATCCGGAATCCCTGCAGGATATTATGTGCTGGCAAGGGAAACAGACAGTGCGGTGTGGCAGAAAAAGATCTTCACCACAGGACTTTCTATGAAGATTCCGCTTTCTAAAGATAATTATATTTTCGCTGTACAGAGCGTGAGCCCGTCAGGAAACCTGAGTGTCCCTGTTATACCAGGAATTGCAAAGTGATGGATTTTGCTGAAAACCAGAATTTACATCAGGATCAGGAAAAGTTGATTTGAATACAAGAGAAATAAAACTTATTTTTGCGGTTTATAATAATTCACATGTCTGCATCGTTACTATTAAAATATTTCCCGGATCTTACTGAAAAACAGAAAGAACAATTCTCCAAATTGGAAAGTCTGTACAATGAATGGAATGAAAAGATCAATGTAATTTCCAGAAAAGATATGGAATCACTGTATGAAAAGCACATTCTACACTCGTTGGGAATTGCAAAAGTGATGGAATTTGCACCGGGAACCAAAGTTCTGGATATCGGAACCGGAGGTGGTTTTCCAGGAATCCCTTTGGCGATCCTTTTTCCTGAAGTAGAATTTACCCTGATTGATTCTATTGGAAAGAAAATCAGTGTAGTACAGGCTGTGGCAGACGGAGTTGGATTAACCAATGTTACCGCTATTCATGGAAGAGCAGAGAAGCTGAAAGAAAAATTCCACTTTGTAGTCAGCAGAGCAGTAACCCAGATGCCGGAATTTTTAAGATGGCTGAAAGGGAAATTTGAAAAAGAACAGTTTAATCCTAAACATAACGGAATTTTATATTTAAAAGGCGGTGATCTTGCTGAAGAACTTGCCGGAATTAAATGTGAGATATTCAATCTTAAACACTATTTTGATGAAGAATTTTTTGATACCAAGAAAGTAGTTTATGTATCAAAAGGTAATTTTAATTCCTGATTTTTATGTAAATAAGGAATAATTTTTGCTAATATTTGTTAATAATCAGAAAAGTAAAGGTTATGAAAAAACTTTTAAATATTGGATCTTCAGTATTCCTGTTGGGCGTGCTTCTGGTTTCGTGTAATGATGATGATTACCATACCATCGAATCTATTGATAAAATCAAGATAGACAGCGTAAAAATTGTTAATGATACCATGGACGTTTACGCGATACAGAGCATAAAAACGTATTCCACCTATCCGTCTCACTGTGAAGGCTTTTACGGATATGATTATGTTTACAATAATAACCTGGAAAGAACAGTTACTTCCTATAAATATATTACCAACGGCCCTTGTACACAAGGGAAATATGTGGGAGCAAATCAGATTAATTTCAGCCCGCAAAGCAAAGGAACCTATACTTTTAAATTCTGGAATGGAGGAAACAGCTGGATTACAAAAACCATTGTAGTAAAATAATGAAGTTGACTTTCGTATTGTGTTTACTGGCAGCGCAGGTGGTGTACGGGCAGAAAATTTTCTGGGAGGAAGGCAAAAAGCTAACCTGGGATAACTTTAAAAGTCCGGTTAACAAAAAAAAGAATCCTGATGTGGCAGCATACACCCATTGTGGATGGGAATTTTATGCTGAAAAATCTTCCGATCCCAAAGCACCGGTTGCCATTACTATCAAAACACTGTTTCATGAAGATAAATCATGGAAAGATGCCAAAAGAATGAATGATTATATTCTCCTTCATGAGCAGAAGCATTTTGATATTGCAGAATTGTTTGTAAGAAAATTCAGAAAAGCAGTTGCTGAAAAAATCAAAAATTCAGGAGACTACAACAAATATTTTAGAGCAATTTACGATGGGATATCCGTTGATTATAAGAATTTCCAGATGGCCTACGACAGAGAAACCCGTAACGGACTCGATAAAGAAAAACAAACCGAATATAATCAGTCGATTTCTGAACAACTCGACAACTTAAAAAGCTACCAAGCCCTTTGAAATTCCTCAATAAGATCATCCACGAACTGTTAGCACAAAACCCGGATCTTTCTGCGTTTAATATCATTCTGCCCGGAAAACGTCCCATTGTGTTTATCAGACAGATCCTGGAGGAAAATAACTATTCGGGGTTTCTCCCCAATTTTTTTACGATTGAGGAGCTTATTAATAAAATAGCAGATCATCAGACGATTCAGGGGATTCCGTTATGGCTTTTCTCTTTTGATGTTTACAGAAGCCTGAACCTTATTCCAAGGGATGATTTTTCAGATTTTCTGAAATGGTTTCCTACACTGCAGAAAGACTGGGATGATATCCTGAAATTCTCAGATAGCGACCAGGCAGTTCTGCAGTATATGTTTGATGAAGAAAGAATCAAAGAATGGGCTCAGGACCTTGGTGAGGATGACGATGTTCCAAGAAAGAAGTTTCTTAATTTCTGGCAGAATATGAATGTTTTTCTCCCGGTTTTAAAGGAGAGACTGCAGGAGAGAAACTGGGCTACTTCCGGAATGATTCATGAGGCGGCTAAAGCCAGAATTGCTGATTTTGCGAAAAATACCAAAGAAGAATTTGTTTTTTGTGGCTTCAATGCCTTTACTCCGGTAGAAGAAAAGCTTGTAAGAAGCCTTTTACAGTGGAATAAAGCGCAGTGTTTCTTTCAGGCAGACCGTTATTATTTTAATGATGAAAGACAGGAAGCCGGAAAATTCCTTAGAAATCATAAAACATGGAAAGAATTTGATGATAACAGAGCTTTTCAATGGATAGAAGACGATTTTAATCAACCTAAAAAAATTAAGGTATACGAAGTGTCCGGGAATGTAACCCAGACCAAAGTACTGCCTGAGATTTTTAAAGAGATCAATAATAAAACCTACTCCAATACGGCAGTTGTACTCCTGGATGAAAATCTTCTTCCAGCCAGTCTTGATGTGATGCATGGTGTTGATAATTTGAATATTACAATGGGATTCCCGTTGAAAAACTTATCTTTCTCCAATGCCGTGAAACGTCTTTTCTACCTGCAGAAACAATTGGAAAAAAACAAACTGTCTTATTATTACAGAGATGTTTTCCCCATTTTGGAAGAGCTGCCGAAATCAGCAGAAGATGAACAGATTATCAATGAGTTTAAAGCTAAAGTAGAAGAGCGGAATATCGTTTATATTTCCAGAAAACTTTTACATGAGCTGCTGGGCGGCCTGTCTTATTATGGCCTTCTTCAGAAAGCAACAGGAACCAACAGTTATCTGGATATGCTTATTGAGTTCTGCCAGCAGGTTAAATGGCTTGAAATAGATGATATCCAGTATGAAAATGTCTCTCACTTTGAGAATGCGTTCAGAATCATCAAAAACCAGCTGACTCCCTACAATATTGAAATTAAAATGGAAACGCTGGAAATTCTGATCAACCAGCATATCAATTCTGAAAGTATCGATTTTCAGGGAGAACCTCTGAGAGGACTTCAGATCATGGGATTACTGGAAACGCGTCTCCTGAACTTTGAAAACGTTATTCTGCTTTCCGTCAACGAAGGAAAACTCCCGCTTGGAAACTCTCAGAATACCTATATTCCTTTTGATATCCGAAGGTTCTTTGATCTTCATACTTTTCTTGAAAATGACAGCATTTATGCCTATCACTTTTACAGACTGATTCAGGATGCGAAGAATGTCCATTTGCTGTATAATGCTTTAAGCTCCGGAGTGAATACCGGAGAGAAGAGTCGCTTTATTACGCAGATCGAAATGGAGAGTACTCATGATATTGAACATGTCATTATTGAAAATTCTTCTGAACCTATTGCCACCAAACCGATTGAAATTTCCAAGACACAAATTGTACAGGAACGTCTTCAGAAATGGAAGGAAAAAGTATCTGCTTCCCACCTGACGAGTTATCTTTACAATCCGATTGATTTCTACCTTTCCAAGATTTTAAACACTTCGGAAACAGATGAAATTGAAGAAGAACTTTCGATAAAAAATTACGGAAATCTGGTCCATTATTCACTTCAAGAAGTGTATGAGGTGTTGAAAGGTAAGGTTTTAAAAGAAAGCGATTTAAAAAATTCAGTTAAAGCAGTAGATGAATATATAAATATCGCTATTGAAAAGCTGAAACACCAGCCGGAATTTTATGAAAAAGGGATGAATTATATCCATAAGGCCATTGCTAAAAAGGTCATTGAAAATGTGCTGAATCATGATCTTGAACTCATAAAGCAAGGTAATAAACTGGAGATTATTGATATCGAAAGAAGGTTTGAAAACATCGATTTTCCTCTTGATGGAAATGATAAAATTTCTTTTTTTGGATTCATTGACCGGATTGATAAACTGAACGGTACTCTGAGAATTATTGATTATAAAACCGCCAGGACTAAAAATCTTACTGTAAAGATTGATCAGGATAACGTAGATGAATATTTCCATAACAGCGACAGGAAACAGGCCCTTCAGCTTTGTATTTACCATTACGTAGTACAGCACCTTCCTGAGTTTTGGGGTTTCCCGATTGAAACCGGAATCTGGAGTTTTGCAGATGCTAAAAAGGGAATGGTTGCCCTGCAGTTTGATAAAGGAAATATTGATGATGCCATGAAATCTGTAAAAAGCCTTATCCTGGAAATCCTGAATCCGGATATCAATTTCGTGGAAACGATAAAAACATATTAAAAATTTTAGTCTTAGTATATTTTTTCTCTCTGTTTATTCTTAATAAATAAGCTGGCTTAGAATCGTTTACTTCACGAAATGTTGTGATAAAGCAGGTAACTTTTTGTGTATCTTTACTACTTATTAAAAACTTATAAAGTTTAAATCAGATACATTAAGCAGCACCAATGAAAAAGATCCTGATATTTTTAGCCATTGCTTTTTCTCTCATTATCAAATCTCAGCAAAAGAATGATTCCCTGAATATTGCGCTTCAGAATGTAACCAAAGATACTAAGTTTGGCCTTGCGCTCAGTGGCGGCGGTGCGAAAGGATTTGCCCATATCGGGATTTTGAAAATGATTGATTCATTGGGAATTAAAGTAGACTACATTACAGGAACCAGTATGGGAGGAATTCTGGGTGGATTGTATGCAATGGGATATAATGCAGACCAGCTTAAGCATACGATCTATAAAATGGACTGGAACAGGATTCTGAGTAATAAAATTCCTTACAATAAAGTCAATATCAGTGAAAAAGACGAATATGATAAGTATATCCTTGAATTTCCGGTAGTCAAAGGATTTCCCACACTTCCAAGTTCTTATATTGAAGGGCAGTACATGGGAGAAGTTCTTAATACGCTTACTTTCAACGCAAAGCATATCAACGATTTCAGTAAACTGAGGATTCCTGTGCAGCTTACATCTTCCGATATTGAAAACGGAGGTCTGGTGATGCAGAAAGAAGGATCATTACCACTGGCTATTCGATCTACGCTGGCTATTCCTGCCGCTTTTGCTCCTGTTTATATTGATGGAAAGCTTTTGGTTGATGGCGGTCTGGATCGTAATTATCCGGCCAATGAAGTTCGTGAGATGGGTGCCGGTTTTGTGATCGGAGGCTACACCGGATTCAGACTTTTTACGAAAAAAGAGATTGAAAATCCGATGAAGATGATCTATCAGACTCATGCCATCCGCTCTGTAGAAGATTTTAAACATCAGAAAGAATTATCAGATATTCTGGTCGACTTTGTAGATCCACTGGGAGAAATTACAACGAAAGATTTTGCCAAATTCAGAAGGATCATAAAAATAGGAGAGACTGAAGCGAGAAAACATCTTCCTGAGTTTGTAGCTCTGGCAGAAGCTCAGCGAAAAGCCGGAATTACGTATGAACATACGATGATTGAAGAAGTGAAACTGCCTACAACAAAATTTACTTTTAACGAAGAAGACGGAACACCCATTACAGATGCTGCAGAAATTGAAGTGCTGAAAAAGCAGATGGGGCTTACGGAAGGGAAGTATTACGATGTAAAAACCATTAATGAGGCTATAGACAGGGTCTTCGGAATGCGGCAGTATGTAAAGGTGTATTATACCTACACGAATGTAAACGACGGTCTTGTGATGAATGTTTTTGTGAAAAGAGCAAAAAAGGGAGCATTTAAACTGGCGTTGCACTATGATACGGAACAGTCCGTCGGAATTATTGTCAATTATACGTACAGAAATATTCTCCTGAACAGATCCAGGTTTCTGGCAACAGTAGATATTTCCGAACGTTTTAAAGCTAAAGTTGCTTACCAGCAGTTTTTAGACAGTGGTGAACGTTTATGGCTGGATCTGGAAGCTAAAATGGTTCATCTTAAAAGTAATGACCTGAACTTCAGGTTATATGATATAAGTGAAGATGGCGGCGACCGTTTTCCGAACCATATGTACCGTAACATAACCGGAAAAATTGCACTGAATTATAATATCAATCCCAATTCTTACCTGTCTCTGGGAACGGAATTCAGTACGGAAAGAATGTACAGCTTACTGGATAAAGTAGATCAGTCAAAAGTAGATAATTATAGCAAAAAGCTCTATAATCACAGCAATTTCAATACTTTCCTGAAATTTGAACAGAATAATCTTAATAAAAGGTATTTTACAACCAGGGGGAATCATCTTCAGGTGAGCACAAGATTTTACTATGGAGATCAGTATGAACTTTATGATCTGAATACAGTACAGCCTCTCCTTTATCTGATTCTTAATCCGAAAGAGTCTTACTATTTTGAACCTAAAAATCTCGTTTCATTTACACTGAATGAGAACTTTTTCTACCCCATCACAAGAAGACTGACAGTAAAAGCGAATGTGTTTCTAGGAACGAGTTTCGGTTCCAAGAAAGAAGATAAGGTTCCGTATTTGTTTTTGAATCAAAAGTATAACCTGGGTGGGAGTGAATATAATTATGATCTGCTAAGCCCTGAATTCAACGGGCTTCGTCAAAAAGAACTTCCGATGACTTCTGTGGCTAAGGCTGCTGTGTCATTTCAGTACAGAATTATGAAAAAACTCTATCTTACTCCTTCATTCAGCTATGGAAAGGTGAGTGAAGAGTTTTCTCCTTTTAATGACAGTTTTGATATGTTTGGGTACGGATTGAACCTGGGCTACGAATCGCTTATCGGTCCTATCAGCATGAATATTTCCAGAAACAGTCAACTTGATTTTTCAAGAATATATTTTAGTGTCGGATTTAAGTTTTAAGGATATGCTCCATTTATAATATTTCAAAAAGGCACTTCATTGCTGAAGTGCCAAAAATTAACTTGAAATAAAGATATAGAGGAGTGATTGATTTATAGTTTTACTTTTTTACTGATGATTCTTTCATTAGAAAGAGTGACTTGTACAAGATATACTCCTGATTCTAAGTTTCTGGATTCAAACACTGGTTTATTAACGTTCTGCTGAACGATCAGAGAGCCAGATATACTGTAAATAGTAATATTTTTAATATCATTGGTGGATGCAGCTACAATTTGTTGTCTCTGAGTATAAATATTAGTACTGTTTTCCGATGATATTGTTCCTCCCACCGATTTACTGAACTGAAGGTTATAGTATGGAGTAACAACTTCAAACGTATAGTTTTTGCTTTCAAGATTCTGAATATTGATTCCTCCGGTTTCCCGATACTGTTTTTTGGAAATACTTTTGATCAGGGTTTTATTTTCATCAAAAATATGTACAGCAGTAAGTTCCTCCTGATCTACTTTTAATTGCAAAAGGGATGCATTCACAGATTGTACAATTTCGTTTTCGGTAACTTCCTGAGGTGTGTTTTTGATGTATGGAATTATTTTATTTTCATTGTTTTCTGATACTTTCAATAAATAAACTCCATCTTTTAAAGTTGATAAATTTTGATCATCGGCTGTTCTGCTCTGTGCTTTTTCTTTATTGAAATCTGTAATTTCAACCAGCTGCATACTGCCCAGGTCCGGTTTTATCTGTGAAGACAGTAGGGAAGGGTTTTCAGAAGTTTTCTCCGGTTGCTTACCGAAAATTGAACCTGCAATAGCCCATTCATTAAGAAGGCCGCCGCTTCTCAGGGTATTGAATTTCGCATTGGAAGCTAAAGTGAAGGGCAGAATTCCTCCTACATGTCCTAATGGGCCCCAATAAAAGGAATCCAGTTTATATTTATTCAGATCCCACCATGGATAATAACCACGCTGAACCTCAATAGTTTTAGAAGTGTTTTCAGGCGGAATCGCTAGATCGACAGTTGAATGACCCAATGTCATAGGCGTTTTATTATACCAGTCGTATACATCCTTAGGTTTCATACATAGCCTTAGCTTGTTATTGGAATTGTTGGTAACATCATTGACAAAACTGGTGGTAAAGAGCTTTCTCCATATAACAGGGCCCCACAAAAGTCCGCCGTTATCCTGAACGACATGATAGTTGTATTTGTCCAGATATTCTGCAGAAATAACTTCTGAAATGTCATTATTATAGGTTTTATATCCCGTATTGTTGCAGGTATGAAGGACATTCGCCAGGAATGAGGTGAAAGGATAAATATCTTTTTCAAGGACTCCTTTATTTAAAGTTACTCCTGAAAAATCATATGGCCCATCACCCATGTAAGCATATTTGAATTTAATATTACCGGGATTTGAAATGCTTAATCTTTTTAAAGTAGACATAGCAGCGTGGGCGCCCTGAGAATATCCGGCTAAGAAATATTCGTCATAACGTTTAATATTGAGTTGTGCCAATACTTTATTCGCTGCGGTTATAAAATCTATGGTAGCACCCGCTTCTGTGGCATAATCTACATAAGGGTGAGTACCATCTCCAGTTCCCATCCCTACGTAGTCGGGCGCCATCAAAATATATCCGTTGAGTACATAGGATAATTCAACAACAAATCCTGCTGTTAAAGCCCCTTTGAAATTAGACGGAACATTGTGCCTGCTGTCTGTAGTTCCATGGTCAGATACTACTGTTGAGAGTTTGAAAGGTACGTTAGGGTACATCAATAGTCCTGTAGCTTTTACAAGAACATTGTTTTCATTTTTGGTGTAATAAGTGATTTTGTATCCTTTCAGCCCGATATTGAAACTGTTCAGGTAATTGGCAAACTCAGGAGCATTCTGATCGCCAAGATTATTGGCTATAAAATTGATGACTCCCTGTGGTGTTAAATCCAGTTTCTGTTCGGCACTTACAACATCACCCGCCTGCTGTGCAAAGTAAAATGGAGCTGTAAGACTTAGTAAAAAAGTTGTGATTTTTTTCATATTGTTTGTTTTTGCGTGGTATTAAAGTAATAAATTTAATAAAACAACAAAAACTTTATAAGATCAATAATTATTCATTGAATATAAAATCCCTGCAAAGTGAGTAAACAAAAGAGTCTGACCATTGGCCAGACTCTTTATTATTTATATTGGTATATTTTTTAGAAAGCGTTGATTCCTGTGATGTCCAATCCAGTGATCAGTAAATGAACGTCATGTGTTCCTTCATAAGTAATTACAGATTCCAGGTTTGCGGCATGTCTCATCATCGGGAATTCACCCATAATTCCCATACCTCCTAGGATTTGTCTTGATTCTCTTGCAATGTCAATTGCCATTTTCACGTTGTTACGTTTAGCCATTGAAATCTGGGCCGGAGTTGCCTTATGGTCGTTTTTAAGGTTTCCTAGCTGAAGACACAGTAACTGAGCTTTTGTAATCTCTGTTAAGAATTCAGCTAATTTTTTCTGCTGAAGCTGGTAAGAACCGATTGGTTTTCCAAACTGTTTTCTTTCTTTGGAATACTGAACGGCAGTACAGTAACAGTCAATAGCAGCACCTATTACTCCCCAGGAAATTCCATATCTTGCAGAATTCAGACAAGATAAAGGTCCTTTCAGTCCTGTTACTCCCGGAAGCAGGTTTTCTTTGGGAACTTTTACGTTGTTAAATACCAGTTCTCCGGTTTTGGATGCTCTCAAGCTCCATTTATTGTGAGTTTCAGGAGTGGTGAAACCTTCCATACCTCTTTCAACGATCAATCCCTGTACTTTGCCTTCCTCATTTTTTGCCCATACTACAGCGATGTCGCATAAAGGAGAGTTGGTGATCCACATTTTTGCCCCATTTAAAAGATAATGATCTCCCATATCTTTAAAATAAGTTTCCATAGAACCAGGATCAGAACCGTGGTTAGGCTCAGTCAATCCAAAAGATCCGATCATTTCTCCCGCAGCAAGCTTTGGAAGGTATTTCTTTTTCTGTTCTTCAGAACCGAATTCGTTAATAGGGAACATCACCAATGAACTCTGTACCGAAGCAGCAGAACGTACTGCAGAATCTCCTCTTTCCAGCTCCTGCATAATCAGACCATAAGAAATCTGGTCTAATCCTGAACCGCCATACTCAACCGGGATATAAGGTCCCAATGCTCCGATTTTCCCCAATTCTCTCATAAGATTAGGAAGATCTGTATGATTTTGAGCGGCCTGATCTATCTGCGGCATTACAAAACTTTCAACCCAGTCTCTCACAGATTGGCGGATTAGTTTATGTTCTTCAGTAAGTAAAGCATCAATTCCATAATAATCAGGGATGCTTGTAAGAGGATAATATGACATGATTTTTTGATTTGGTTAAAAGTAACATTTTTCGTGATGTTCTGAAAATTTTTTTAAAAACTTGTTTTACTATTGATTTTCAGGGGGCTACTGCTACTTTGTTGATAATTTGAGTTAAATTTATATTTTTATGATTCCTCATCATTAGAGATGGGATACTGATTGGTAGAATTATGAACTTTAGTTTTAAATTTATACAGATAAGGAGCTTTATTGGCCGAGCCGTCATAGAGTTTTTCCATTCTGTCCAGAATATTTAAACTTAAAATTTTCCGCTGAAAATTATTTCTTCTGAATTTCTGTCCTAAAATAGTTTCATAAAGAGCCTGAAGATCTTTCATGGTAAATTTTTCAGGAAGCAGGTTACTTGCTGCAACCTCTGTATTGATATTCATTCTCAGGTATTCAAGACCTGTCTCTATAATTCTGTCGTGGTCGAATGCCATTTTAGGCAGGTTGTTGACTTCAAACCATTCACAGCTTTCATTGAAAGCATCAGGGAAAGTATCAGCCAGTGAAAAATCAATGAGGCTGCAGTAACCTACTGTAACAAAACGCTGGAATATCCAGTGATCTTCAGGAACGGTTATTCCTTTATTTTTAAGAAGGATCTGATGTACATTATTCTCCGTACGGTCTATTCTTCCAAAGGTGTGAAACTGTTTCAAAAATAATCCTTTAAGATGGGTTCTTTCAAACAAAACCCTTTCAGCAGCTTCTCTCAGGTCCTCATCATTAAAAACAAAACCACCCGGAAGTGACCATAGATCCAGATCATGATATTTTAAAAGCAAAACTTTCAGAATGTTATTATGAAAGCCGAATATGGTGCAGTCAACGGAAATATGCGCTACGAAATCTTTCGTGTCAATGAGTTCCTGTAGCGTTTCTTTACTTTTTGTGTCTTTAATTTTCATGGCAGTAAAAATAAAACTATTTTCTATTTGTGACAGTAAAATATATAAAACTAATCACAAAAAGCAGAATTACAGAAGATAAGATGTATAATGGATAATAATTCAACAGCTGTTTTTCAAATAAAACAGCCATAATGATAGAGCTTACAGAGCTGCCCAGAGAAGAAAAAATAACAATAAGCGAGGTGAAAAGATTAATCTTGTCTTTATCCACCTGTGCAATCATTTTTGAGTTGATTACAGGGTAGAGGGGGGAAAGAAACAAACCAATAACCGGAAATAAAAAAAGTAAATAGCTGGAATCCTCCGAGTCAAAATACTGTATCCCCAGTATAATAATCAGTAAGGTGATAATAAGAGCCATACATGTAATATAATATCTGGGCAATGAAAACCTTTTGATAATATTGGCAGTAACCGTTCGTCCGGCATAAGAAAAGACGGATAGAAAAGAAGTGGCCTGAAGCGCAAAAAAAGAATTGACCTTCAAATGGTTTTTATAAAAAGAAGGAAGCCATGAATTGAATCCCTGCTCTACAAAGACGATAAAAAAGATCACTCCTAAAAATAAAGCTACCGTAGGTGTGGTAAACCCGGAAAGTTCTGAGAGAATGCTTTTGTTTTCCATAGGCCTGGAATCTGCTACTTCTATCTTTGACAGCAGAAAAATGGTAAATGCTGATAATAAAGCAATCATCAGGAAACCAAACTTCCAGAATTCCGAGTACTGGCTGGAAATTATCCACCCAAAACCGGTATTAACCACGAAAATTCCGATCATAAAAGAGGCTTCTACATTATTCATGGTCTTTGCCAGGGATTTTTCATCCGAAATATTATTCCTGATAATTCCAAAAACACAGATTTTACCAATAGCGAAACAGGCTCCTATAATCGCAAACCACAGTTTATAAAACCAGAAAACCTTTACAAAAGGAAGAAGGCAGGAACAGAATCCAACAATGGCCAAGGCAAGGATCAATGCCTTTTTAGGTCCTGTCTTGTTGATAAAGCTCACTGCAAAAAGCGAAATAAAAGCAATAGGTAGATCTTTAAAAGATTCTAAAAGTCCCAGTTCTCCATAGGTGATTTTCTCTTCTGACAACTGCAGAATCACCAGTCCCATACAGTTTAGAACCATTGAAAAAATGAGAAAGGTAAGTTTTAACGGAAGAGAAATTTTTGAAGGCTTGACGATCATTTTGGGAGATAACTTTATTAATTTTTTATGAAATTTTATGAAATATTGATGCTAAGATAGGGCTTCTAACCCTGAAAAATAAAAGAAAAATTAAAATTTTTATGAATAGAATGTTAATTAATTGAAAAAAAATATATTTTTATTGTCTCAATTTGAGAATTAAACAATAACTGTATATGAATGTAAGAATATCAAGAAGCGTAGGAGTGGTTGCCGTCCTCTATTTTACGGCCAACTTCAGTGCCCAGACCACCAAGGCGAAGGACACAATTGCGAAAGAAAACAAAATAGACGAAGTGGTAGTCATCGGTTACGGTACTCAGAAAAAGAGTAATGTAACAGGAGCTATCGCGAGTATTAAAGCCAGTGACATTGAAAACATACCGGCAGGTAAGCCTGAACAGGTATTGCAGGGTAGAGCTGCCGGTGTTTCTGTTGTTACCAATTCGGGACAGCCTGGTGCTGCTGCTACTGTACGTGTAAGAGGGATTACCAGTTTTGGAGCTGGAAGTAACAGCCCATTGTGGGTAGTAGATGGTATTGTGGTAGACAATATCGGATGGCTTAACCAGTCAGATATAGAAAGTATAGAAGTGTTAAAGGACGGAGCATCGTCTGCAATCTATGGAGTCTCTGCAGCAAAAGGAGTAATTCTGGTGACAACCAAAAAAGGAAAGAGAGGAAAACTTAGTCTTTCTTATAACGGGTTTTATGGTTTTTCCAATGCATCCAAAAAACTGGATCTCTTAGATGCTACACAATATGCTAAAATTATTAATGAAGGTTTTGTTAATGACGGAAAGGCACCCAGATTTTCTAATCCTGAATCATTTGGGAAAGGTACCAACTGGCAGGATGCTATTTTCGGAACCGGTGAAAAATCTTCTCACGAAGTAAGCATTACAGGTGGTAATGAAAAATCCACCTACTATACCTCGTTTGGATATTTTGATCAGACTGGTATTGTAATGAGTGATATTTCTTATTACAAAAGAATCAATGCAAGATTCAATTCAACCCATAAAGTTACAGATTACCTGACCATAGGGCAAACTTTTGCGTATACCCATGTGAAGTCTCAGGGAGTAAGTGCAAACGAAGAATTTGGAGGACCGTTGGCTTCAGCAGTAAACCTGGATCCTATCACTCCGGTTGTCGTGACAGATTGGTCAATGGTAGATTCGGACGGTTATAAAAGTCCTTATATCATCCGTGATTCTGAAGGCCGTCCATATGGAATTTCCCCATATGTAAATAACGAGATGACCAATCCGCAGGCTTTCCGTCACATACAACAAGGCAATTATAACTGGTCTGATGATTTTGTGGGGAATGTTTTTGCAGAACTCAAGTTTCTTGATCACTTTACATTCAAAACAAGTTTAAATGGTAAAAAATCCTATTGGGGAAGCCGCTCCTTTACACCGAAATATTATTTAAGCCCAAATTTTAATAATACCGGTTTTAACAGTTTGAATAAGGTGGATGAAAATAAGTTCGAATGGAGCATGGAAAATACATTGACCTATCAGAATAAGTTTGGTGATCACAATATCAATATTATGGTTGGACAGGGTGTTTACCGATACAACATTGCCGGCGGTGCCAGTTTGACTTACAGTAACCTTCCTATTGATAACTGGCAGGATGCTTCCTTCAACTTTGATATTCCCAGGGAAAATATTACAGCAAAAGGATGGGACGGTATCGAGACCCGTAAAGCATCTTATTTTGGTAGAATCATTTATGATTATGCAGATAAATACTTATTTACAGGTACAATCCGTAGAGACGGTTCTTCAAAATTTGCTACCAACCAGCACTGGGGAACTTTCCCGTCTATGTCACTGGGATGGAACGTTCATAAAGAAAACTTCTGGCCGGAGAACAATGTCGTTAATAACTTAAAATTAAGAGGAGGTTACGGAGTGTTAGGGAATGATGAAATGGATAACTTCAGATTTGCAAGTTTCATGGTTTCCGGTAGTAATTATACCAACTCCAGTAATAATATTATCATTGGTTATGCGAAAAGTACTCTGGAAAACCCTAATCTGAAATGGGAACAGACCAGCCAGCTGAATATTGCTGCAGATCTGAAATTATTCAACAATTTTACCCTTACAGCAGACTGGTACAAAAAGAAGACTACTGATATTCTCAGACAAATCAATATCCCAGGTTATGTAGGAGTTCCTGTTTCACCTTGGGCAAATGTAGGAGATATGGAAAACTCAGGTGTTGAACTTGAATTAGGCTACAAGAAAAATTGGGAAGATTTCAGCATTTCGGTTAATGGTAACTTCGCAACCATAAAAAATAAAGTTCTTAGACTAGAGGATGATATTGAATACTTCAACCTGGCTTCTTTCCAGACCATGGGAGCGGTATCCAGAGTAGCAGTAGGGCAGCCCTACGGATCATTTTACGGACAAACATATAGTGGGGTTTTCCAGAATCAGGCACAAATTGACAATTATGTAAATGCCAATGGTGTAAAATTATTACCCGATGCAAAACCTGGGGACTTTATCTGGCAGGATAATAATGGAGATGGTAAAATTGATGACAATGATAAAGTAAACTTAGGAAGCTCTATCCCAAAATATACTTTCGGACTTACCGTGAATATGAGCTATAAGAATTTTGATCTGATGATGTTTGCGCAAGGACAGGCTGGTAACAAGATTTTCCAGGGGTTAAGAAGATTGGATTTGCCTGATGCCAACTACCAGACAAGAATCTTAGACAGATGGACAGGTGAGGGATCTACCGATGATAATCCGAGACTTACCCGCACTGATTCTAACCACAACTATTCATGGATGTCTAATTATTACCTTCAGAAAGGAGATTATGTGCGTCTGAAAATTGTTCAGTTAGGGTATACCATTCCTCAGGATGTTACCCAACGTTTTGGAATGAGTAAAGTAAGACTGTATATCACAGGAGAAAACCTGCTTACCTTCACAAAGTATACAGGATATGATCCGGAAATTGCAGGGAGAAATAACTCTGAGCAGGACATTATCGGGGTAGACAGAGCTTACTATCCACAAGCCAGAACATTCCTTATAGGAGCTAATATTCAATTTTAATGACCAACAAAATGAAAAATAAGAATTTTATATATAAAGGACTTGCCGTTGCGTTTCTGACAGGTCTGAGTTTTACCAATATCGGTTGTAGTGATTCCTATCTGGATGATGTAAAGAATTCAGGATCTTTTAATACAGATTTGTATTTTCAGAATGAGCAGCAGTCTTTCAGCGCATTGATTTCCGTATATGATCCTCTAAGAAAGTATTCGGCTGGATTTGAAAATACCGTTACCTTCTTTAATGCAGGATCTGATGATTTTTATTCCGGTGGGGGAAATTCCAATGACGGAGCGGGTATCCAGGGAATGAATAACTATATGATTAACGCCAATACAATGCCTGCCAGCTACTGGAGGGATTACTATCAGGGAGTTGCACGGGCTAATCTTTTGATAGAAAGAGTTCCTGGGGCAAATATGAATGAGGATCTTAAAAAAAGATATATTGCAGAAGCTAAAGTTCTTCGTTCTTTATATTATTTTGAATTACTAAGAATGTTTGGAAATATTCCTTTGATTCTTAATACCATAAAGTTTGATGATGATTACTGGAACGTTCCACAGGCCAAGCCGAGTGATGTGTATGCACAGATAGAAAGCGATATCGTTGCTGCTATTCCCGACCTTATGATGACGCCAAGTATCAGTGATAAGGGGCGAATCACGCAGGGAACGGCCAGAGCTATATTAGGTAAAATTTATCTTTATGATAAAAAAATGCCTCAGGCAGCCGCACAGTTTGCTGAAGTAAATGGTACGCCTGGAGGAACCAGTCAGTATGGCTACAAACTTGTGACAAATTATGCAGATTTATTTAAAGTTGCATTGGAAACTGACCAGGATCCAAACAAATACAAATTCCCATCAGAATCAATTCTTGAAGTAATGCATACCAATAAAGGAAGTTCTGACTGGGGATTCTGGGGACAGGGAAAAGATGAAGGAAACTCTATCAATGTGATGGTAGGACCTCGTTCTTATTTCTTAAAAGATATCCCGAATAACAATGCTCCGGATATTTATTCAGGTTGGGCATTTAATACTGTAACAGAGAACTTTGTTACTTTTATGCAGGGAGATCCAAGACTGGACGTTACCGTTTTCAATGCAAAAAAACTGGTGACGGAGGGTAAGGTTACTTATACGCCTGCTTTTGCAGATACCGGATACTTCCTTAATAAGTATTTACCTACAAATGCTTTAAAAACATCGCTTCCGGGACCTCCTGAGTTGAATTTCCGTCAGAATTATATTGCTATAAGATTGGCGGATACTTATCTGATGGAGGCAGAAGCATTAGGAGCTTCAGGAGCAAGAGCTCAAGCTTTATTAGATGCGGTAAGAGCAAGAGTTGGGTTACCATCAGTTCCTGTTTCTTTACAGGCTATTAAAGATGAAAGAAGAAGAGAGCTTGCCGGAGAAGGACACAGATGGTTTGACCTTGTAAGATGGGGAGATGCTCCATCAATACTTGCATTCAAAGGATTTAAAGCCAATAAAAATGAAATTCTTCCCATTCCTTTCAATGAATTGCCGAATACAGCTTTAAAACAAAATCCTGGTTACTAAAATATGAAGTTTCACAACTTATATAGTTTCTTTAGAGGTGCCGCACTGCTTAGTGGTGTGGCCCTTTTTTCTTTATCATGTACTTCAGTGGCTTCCAATAAAGGAAATGAGGTGCAGTACTGGCTTACCAAAGGGGATGAAAGTGTAAAATTACAACAGCAGACTTCCGTTAAATTTGCAAATACTACCAACAGCTTTCAGAATATTGAAATTGATGATACTCAAAAGTTTCAATATATTGATGGCTTTGGCTATACATTAACAGGAGGAAGTGTTGAGGTAATCAACCGGTTGTCGCCTTCCAAAAGAAAAGCACTGCTTAACGAACTTTTTGGAAACGATAAAAATTCAATATCCATCAGCTATTTAAGACTGAGTATTGGCGCTTCCGATCTTGATGGAGAAGTATTCTCGTACGATGATCTGCCTGAAGGACAGACTGATCCTTCGCTTTCAAAATTCAGTCTGGCAAAAGACAACGCTTTGATTGGGATGTTGAAGGAAATTTTAGCAATCAATCCTTCCATTAAAATCATTGCTGCCCCGTGGTCTCCTCCGGTTTGGATGAAAGACAACGGTAAATCAAAAGGAGGAAGTTTAAAACCTGAATTCTATGGAACGTATGCTCAATATTTTGTAAAATACATCCAGGGAATGAAAAAAGAAGGGATCACCATTGATGCCGTAACGCCTCAGAATGAACCTTTACATCCCGGAAATAATCCAAGTTTGTATATGCCGTCTGAGCAGCAGGGAGATTTTATTAAGAACCATCTTGGTCCGGTTTTTAAAGCCAACGGAATCACTACTAAAATTGTTGTGTATGATCACAATTGCAACAAACCTGAATATGCTCTTGATATTTTAAAAGATTCTGAAGCTGGCAAATATATAGACGGATCTGCTTTTCACCTTTACGAAGGCGATATTTCTGCATTAAGTACAGTACATAATGCTTTTCCGGATAAGAATTTATACTTTACTGAACAATGGACAGGTTCAAAAGGCACTTTTACCGAAGACCTGAACTGGCATACGAAAAATGTTATCATAGGCTCTATGAGAAACTGGAGCAAAATAGCTCTAGAATGGAATCTAGCCAACGATCCAAAATTTGCCCCTCATACAGATGGCGGATGTACGGAGTGTAAAGGAGCCATAACAGTTTCTGATCGTGAAAACTTCACCAGAAATGTTTCTTACTATATCATTGCACACGCTTCAAAATTTATTCCGGCGGGATCTCAGCGTATCGCTTCCACTCAGACGGATAAGCTTTCAACGGCTGCCTTTAAGACTCAATTTGGGAAAATAGTTTTAATTGTGCAGAACGATAATCAGGCAGATGAAAATTTTAATATTAAATTTGCCGGGAAAACCGCTGCTGTAACAATTTCGGGACGTTCTACAGCAACCTATATTTTTTAATTTGATACTATGAAAAGAGTTTATTTCTTACTGGCATTTTCTGCATTGGGATTGAATGCTTACGGACAAAAGACCATTGATCAGAAAGTAGCAGAGCTGCTGTCTAAAATGACCCTGGAAGAAAAGGTAGGGCAGATGGTGCAATATAGTGGTTTTGAATATGCTACAGGACCCCAGCAGTCCAACTCTGCAGCTGTTTTAGAAGAAATTAAAAAAGGAAAAGTAGGTTCCATGTTGAATGTAGCAGGTTCTGAAGAAACCAGAGCTTTTCAGAAACTGGCCATGCAGTCCAGGCTGAAAATTCCTTTATTGTTCGGGCAGGACGTTATCCATGGCTATCGTACCACATTCCCTGTCAATCTTGGACAGGCTGCAAGTTGGGATCTGGCCATGATTGAAAAATCAGAAAGAATTGCTGCTACAGAAGCTGCCGCTTACGGTATTCACTGGACGTTTGCTCCGATGGTGGATATTGCCAGAGATCCGAGATGGGGAAGAGTAATGGAAGGTTCAGGAGAAGATACTTACCTTGGAACAAAAATAGGACTGGCAAGAATTAAAGGATTTCAGGGTAGAGGTCTGGGAAGTCTTGATGCAGTGATGGCCTGTGCAAAACATTTCGCGGCATATGGAGCTGCTGTAGGCGGAAGAGATTACAATTCTGTAGATATGAGTCTCAGACAATTGAATGAAACTTATCTTCCTCCTTTCAAAGCCGCTGCGGAGGCAGGAGTAGCCACTTTTATGAACTCCTTCAATGATATTAACGGAATTCCTGCAACGGCCAACCAATATATACAGAGAAACCTCTTAAAAGGAAAATGGAATTATAAAGGTTTTGTGGTGTCAGACTGGGGAAGTATCGGGGAAATGGTTCCTCACGGTTATGCCAAAGATGGAGCTGAAGCTGCTGAAAGAGCAATACAGGGTGGAAGTGATATGGATATGGAAAGCCGTGTGTATATGGCAGAGCTTCCAAAACTGGTGAAAGAAGGAAAAGTAGATGCAAAACTGGTAGATGATGCAGCGGGTAGAATTTTAACCAAGAAATTCGAAATGGGACTTTTCGATGATCCTTACAGATTCAGCAATGAGAAAAGACAAAAAGAACAGACCGATAATCAGGGAAACAGAAAATTCGGAAGAGAATTCGGTTCTAAAAGTATTGTTCTTCTTAAAAACCGGGGAAATATTCTTCCGCTTTCGAAAAGTGTAAAAACAGTTGCGCTGATTGGTCCTTTCGGGAAAGAAACGGTAGCGAATCACGGTTTCTGGTCTGTTGCTTTCAAAGATGACAGCCAAAGAATTGTTTCTCAATTTGACGGAATTAAAAACCAGCTGGATAAAAACGCTACTTTATTATATGCAAAAGGCTGCAATGTTGACGATCAGGATAAAAGCCAGTTTGCCGAAGCAGTAGAAACGGCGAAAAAAGCAGATGTTGTCATCATGACGCTGGGGGAAGGCCATGCGATGAGTGGAGAAGCAAAAAGCAGAAGTAATATTGGTTTTACAGGTGTTCAGGAAGATTTATTGAAAGAAATTGCCAAAACAGGTAAGCCAATCATCCTGATGATCAATGCCGGAAGGCCTCTGATTTTCAACTGGGCATCAGACAATATTCCTGCCATTATGTACACATGGTGGCTGGGAACAGAAGCAGGAAACTCTATTGCAGATGTTTTGTTCGGGACAGTGAATCCCGGTGGAAAGCTTCCAATGACTTTCCCAAGAACAGAAGGTCAGATTCCTGTGTACTACAATCATTACAATACAGGAAGACCAGCAAAAAATAATACAGACAGAAACTATGTTTCCGCGTATATAGATCTTGATAATGATCCCAAATACCCATTTGGATATGGTTTAAGCTATACGGATTTCAAATATTCTGATATGGTTTTAAATTCCACAAACCTTACAGGAAATCAGACCTTGAATATCAGCGTTACGGTTTCCAACACAGGAAAATATGACGGAGAAGAAGTGGTACAGCTGTATATCAGGGATCTTTTCGGGAAAGTAGTCAGACCGGTAAAAGAATTGAAAGGCTTCCAGAAAGTATTCATCAAAAAAGGAGAAAGCAAAAAGATCGATTTTAAACTGACTCCCGAAGATCTGAAATTCTATGATGATAACTTGAATTTTGATTGGGAAGGCGGGGAATTTGACATTATGGTCGGGACGGATTCTCAACATGTTCAGACCAAAAGAATCACCTGGACAAAATAAATTGAATTCAATTCAATTCAATTCAATTCAATAGGAGTGGGCTTTAGCCCGCTTAATCAAAAGTCAGAAAAAAAATGACTTTAGCCAAAACTTAAATCTACTTATGCATGAATCTCAAAGCTAAAAATATCATCAAAATATGCGCAGCAGGAATTTTTTTCCTTACTGTTTTGAATTGCGCTTCGCAAAAACCTGAAGCCCGCAGAACGCTGATATGGAGTGATGAGTTTAACGGTAAAGGGCTACCTGATTCATCAAAATGGAATTACGATGTAGGAGGAGGAGGTTTTGGAAATGAAGAAGCTCAGTTTTATACCAAAAACAGAACTGAGAATGTCAGAATGGAAAAGGGAAACCTTATCATTGAAGCCAGAAAAGAAAATTGGGAAAATAATAAATACACTTCTGCCAGGCTTTTAACCAAAGGAAAATTTGCCTTTCAGTATGGAACAGTAGAAGTTAGAGCAAAGCTTCCCAAAGGACGTGGAACATGGCCTGCCATCTGGATGATGAGTGAAAATATGAAGAAATGGCCGGATGACGGTGAACTGGATATTATGGAACATGTAGGATACAATCAGGGATTTATACATGCTTCTGTTCACACCAAAAAATACAACCATATCCAGGGAACACAGAAAACAGATACCTTGTTTGTAAAAGATGCCAGCGAAAAATTCCATGTCTATAAGGCAGACTGGACTCCTGAAAAGATTGATGTTTATGTAGATGATAAAAAATTTTTCACGTATGTGAACAGAGAGAAAAACGATGAAGCATGGCCTTTTGACAGACCTTACTTTATCATTTTAAATCTGGCAGTAGGTGGATTTTGGGGTGGGAAAGAAGGCATTGATGATGCTGTATTTCCACAGAAGTATTATATAGACTACGTAAGAGTCTATCAAAATAAATAATGAAAATGAGGACCAGAAGGGTCCGGAAACAGAAAAAATCATGAGAAAATTAATTGTAAGTTGTTTTGTAGTAGGCGTTTTCATCAATGTTAATGCTCAGAATTACTGGAAGAAGAATGCAGGAAAAACAGCTAAAGTAATCCTTACCAACTCGAAAGTGAATGAGAAGATGGCGGATAAAGGAACCGTTACATTTGAACAGTTCGGACAGCCTAAAGAAACTGAGGCCTGTATTTTTGTGGCTCCCCGTTTTAAATATCAGAAACTGATAGGAATCGGAGGTGCTATTACAGACGCTTCAGCAGAGACTTTTTATAAAATGCCAAAGAATAAGCAGAAAGAAATTCTGGATGCTTATTTCGGAAAAAACGGATTGGGATACACAGTGGTTCGTACCAATATGAATTCCTGTGATTTCTCCAGCGATTCGTATACCTATGTAGAGGATAATGATACTTCTCTGAAGACATTTAACGTTGTTCATGATGAGAAGTATAAAATTCCGATGATTAAAGAAGCTCAGAAAGCCATTGGTAATAACTTCACATTCTATTTCTCGCCTTGGAGCCCGCCAGCCTGGATGAAATCCAACAAAAGTTTGTACAAAGGAGGAAGATTGGAAAATCAATACTACCAGACATGGGCAGATTATTATATCAAATTCATCAAAGAATACGAAAAGAGAGGAATCAACATCTGGGGGTTAACCGTTCAGAATGAACCAATGGCTACCCAAAGCTGGGAATCATGCATCTATACTGCCGAAGAAGAAGGAGAATTCCTGAAAAAGAACCTGGGGCCAACGCTTTGGAAAAACGGTTACAAAGATAAAAAAGTTATGATCTGGGACCACAACAGAGACCTTATTTATCAAAGAGCAACCACTACATTAAGTGATCCTGAAACCTCAAAATATGCCAGCGGTATTGGGTATCACTGGTATGAAACATGGAATAATAAAACGCAGCTTTTTGACAATCTGGCAGAAACACACAGAGCATTTCCTGATAAATTCCTGGCTTTTACGGAAGGATGTAAAGAACAGTTCAATATGGATAAAATCTATGATGTAAGTCTGGGGGAACTTTACAGCAAAAATATGCTGAACGATTTTAACAAAGGAAATGCTTTATGGACTGACTGGAATATTCTATTGGATGAAACCGGAGGACCTAACCATAAGGGAAACTTCTGCTTTGCCCCGATTATTGCAGATACCAAAACCGGTGAGGTTTTCTATACCTATGAATACTATTATATAGGCCATGTTTCAAAATATATCAAACCCAATGCGCAGAGAATCGGAAGCTCTTCCAACAGAGCAGCGCTTACATCTTCTGCTTTTATGAATGAAAACGGCCAGCTGGTAACCGTTATCATGAACGATTCAGACAATGATATTGAAACGAATCTATGGATAGAAGGTATGGCTGCCAAACTGAATGCTCCTGCGCACTCTATACAGACCGTAATTTTGTAATATCATATTAATATTATTTTTGACAAATCCGGCGGCCTCTTTGAGGCCGCCGGATTTTTATTTGTCTTCAGATGATAAAAATAGAAAACCCATGAAAAAACTTCATGGGCCTTATGTATTGTAAATGAAACTTTATCAGTTCATTATTTTTCAGCGTCATATTTACTGATCACTTTCTGAGTAACTCCTGAGCTGCTGAAACCTCCGTCATGGAACAGGTTCTGCATCGTTACCTTTTTAGTAAGATCAGAGAATAACGTTACACAGTAGTCTGCACATTCAAGAGCAGTAGCATTTCCCAGTGGAGACATATCTTCTGCATATCCAAGGAATCCTCCGAAACCTTTCACACCGCTTCCGGCAGTAGTCATTGTAGGAGACTGAGAAACTGTATTTACACGTACTTTTCTTTCTCCCCAGTAGTTTCCGAAAGTTCTTGCAATACTTTCAAGGTACGCTTTGTTATCAGACATATCGTTGTAATCCGGGAATGTTCTCTGAGCTGCAATATAAGTAAGCGCCAAAATGCTTCCCCATTCGTTCATACAGTCTTTTTCCCATGCTACACGCATTACTTTATGGAAAGAAACAGCGGAAATATCCCAGCCTTTTTCCAACCAGTCGTAATTCATTTCTGTATAGTGTTTTCCTTTTCTTACGTTGATAGACATACCGATAGAGTGAAGGATAAAGTCGATTTTTCCAAATTTTGCAACAGCGGCATCAAAAAGTTTTTCAAGATCTTCTACAGAAGTAGCATCAGCACCTATTACTTCAGAACCTGTTTTTTCTGCTAAACCATTAAGTTCTCCCATTCTTAATGCTATAGGAGCATTAGATAAGATAAATTCAGCACCTTCCTCATGGCATCTTTCAGCAACTTTCCATGCGATAGATTGTTCATTAAGGGCTCCAAAAATAATTCCCTTTTTGCCTTTAAGTAAACCGTATGACATAATTTTTTAATGTTTATTATAATACAAATGTAACAATAATTGTGCTTATGGCATAATAAAAAATGGAGCCTTATCAATTTAAGACTCCATTTTATTGAAAATATTTATATGACTGAAATACTAATTGGTTTTCTTATTCCATTCTGCCTTTACATCTTCCGCCGCATCTTTGGTTTTTTCCCATGCCTCATCTGCTTTATCCTTAATATCTTCCCAGGCATCGGATACATTAGCTTTTACCCTGTCTAGCCAGTCTTCCTGGCTTGCTTCCTGATCATTATTCCTTTTCTCATTAATATAATCTTTAGCCTTATCTGCCAATTCATCGATTTTCCATTTGGCTTTGTCCGTTGCATTCTGTAAAGAATTTTCTACATTGTTTACTGCATTTTCCGCTTTGTTGTACTCTGAATTGTTCATAATAGTATAAATTTTAATTTGGTAATACTAATTAAACAATAACCATTCCTAAAACTGAAGGTCATTGTTAAACTTTTCATAATATTTTGTTATACTTTTCAAAATCAATAGTAACTTTAACCTGTAAAATATGATAATTATGGAAAAAATCCGCTGTGGTTGGTGCGAAAAAGATGATCTCTACAGAAAGTATCATGATGAAGAATGGGGAAGACCTGTTTATGATGATGAAACAATATTTGAGTTCCTGATTCTGGAGTGCTTTCAGGCCGGCCTGAGCTGGTATACCATTTTATCCAAAAGGGAAAATTTCAGGAAGGCCTTTGATCATTTTGATTATAAAAAAGTAGCTGCCTATTCTGATAAAAAGATTGAAGAATTAATGAACAACCCAGGAATTATAAGAAACAGACTTAAAATTCTTGCAGCGGTTACCAATGCTCAAAGATTTATGGAAGTTCAGAAAGAGTTTGGAAGCTTTTCCAACTATATCTGGGGTTTTGTAGATGGAAAGCCAATCGATAACAATCCGGAGAAATTGTCTGAAGTTCCTGCTACGACAGAGATTTCTGACCGTATTTCTAAAGACCTTAAAAAGAGAGGATTCAAATTTGTCGGATCTACAGTAGTTTATGCCCATATGCAGGCTACCGGAATGGTCAATGACCATGTACAGGAATGTTTTATCAGGGAAAAATAATTAAACTTTATTCAAAAATCAGTGAATTTTATTGTTAATTGTATAATTTGAAATATTAAGCGCAAAGAGTAAAATATCTGAAAAGTCTAATGAATGTTGTGTTTGGTAAATATCTGATAATTAAACAATTTTCATTGTGTTGTGAATAAATTTCGTTTTAATCACACTGATGTGTTTTTGATTATGAAATTTTTAATATAATCACTTAATTATTAAAAATTCGTATATTTGCATCCTCAAAAAACGCAGGTAATGCAAATAAAATATAAACAACAATACATTCTTCTTTTACTCTTTTTTAACTGTTTTATATGTGCTCAGGTTGGGATAGGAACTTCTTCTCCTGCTCCTTCTGCAATGCTTGATATCAATGCGTACAACAAGGGAGTGCTTCTTCCAAGTGTTGCGTTGGTTACCATTACAGACAACGTTACTGTTCCTTCACCGGCAGATGGGCTTATCGTATGGAACAATGGAAACGGAATATTAAAAGACATCGGATTTTACTATTGGTTTGAATCAAAATGGAACAAAATTCTGGCTAACGGAGGAAATACTACTAAAACAGAGGATGGATCATACTGGAATCTTACCGGTACGAATGCCGGAAATTATGGTGCAGCCAATACAACCCTAGCTCTGGGAACAAAAACATATGACGATTTGATCTTTAAAGTAAATGCTTTAACAGCCGGAAGATTGGGGGTTGATAATTCTGTGAGCCTTGGAATAGGATCAGCTGCTGGGCAAAATGGTATTGCTCTTGGAAATGCAAATTCAGCATTTATGGGAATATCCATTGGAAACTCAACCGTAGTTTCCGGAAATGAAGCTTTAGCAGTAGGAAATAAAACAACTGCAGCAGGCTTTAGATCTGCAGCAATAGGTTTTCATGCTCAAACCGGCAGCAATGAAGCTGTGGCTATAGGAAATAATTCTTCAGCAGATGGATTTCAATCGATCGCATTAGGATATAATGCAAAAACAAATACCAATAGTGAGACCGCTTTGGGATATAATGCGGTAACCAATAGTCAGAATTCAACTGCTTTAGGCTCGGAGGCCAATGCTTTGGGACAATTTTCAACAGCTGTAGGATATGGTGCTGTGACTTCACAGGCCAATGCCATTGTTCTGGGAAATGATAATGCAAATGTAGGTATTGGTACCAGTGCTCCGAATGTCTCTGCAAAGCTGGATGTAAACGGTAAGTTTAAATTGGGAGAAAGGGGTAGTGTCCAGAAAAGCCAGATTAGTTTTGAAGCATGGCCCGGAATTTCGATTAATAATTTGCCTCCGGGAAAATCTACAACCATCGATATTCCGGTTCCGGCAGGTTATCAGTCTGGTTCTACAAGAGCTGTCGTTGTGGTTTCTCCTGCAGGAGACTTTCCTGGAAATTCCTCATTTTCCATCTCGAATCCAAGGTTGACTTCAGCTTCGAGTATTACAATTAATCTCACTAATATTTCAGAAACTGCTAACAGCCTGTATTCCGGACATTTTTATGTGATGATCAATGAGTTTTAAATAATAGTTTTTTATTATAGTTGATATGGTGTGAAGGACTTCCGGATGGGAAGTCCTTTTTTACTACTGTTTAATTTTGATTAAGCTTACGGGAATGAAGTTCCTTACGGGCATTTTGCCAGCTTTTTCTAATAATAAGATATAAAGGAAAAAAAACAGAGGAAGCGGAGTGATACCGTTGAACCCTTTCTTAGCGGTAACATAAATGCAGACGCCTACCAGCATTCCCATAATTATACAAAAGGAAATATGAGCTGCAGAACGTTTTTTTTCCTCTTTGATAAGTTCTTCAGTGGAAAGATCCAAAAGTTTATTGTTTTCAGTTTGATGTGTGTTTTTCATAGCAAAGGTTAGTTTTTGCTAAAATAAAAAAATAAGCATAAGAATAAATATTTTAAACAAAAATATTGTGCACAAAGTAAATAAACTATCTTTGTAAACTAAAAGAAGACAATGATCCCTCTATCAGAACATTTATGTTTTAAAACATATGCCGTTTCCAGATATATCACGGGTTTATATAAGCCTTACCTGGAGGAAGTTTCACTTACATATCCTCAATATCTTGTCATAACTGTTTTATGGGAATATGGCGGAATGAATATAGGAAAGATTGGTGAACATCTTCATCTGGACAACGGAACGCTTACCCCGCTTTTGAAACGTATGGAAAAAAACGGACTGATCATCAGAACCCGTAGCTCAGAAGATGAAAGAGTAGTATTGATCAACCTTACAGAGCAGGGAGCAAAACTCGAAGAAAAAGCAAAATATATTCCTGAAGCTGTTCAGAATTGTATGCATCTGAGTAATGAAGTAAAAACTCAACTGATGGCTTCTTTAGACGAAATATTATCCATTCAAACCGTGTCCGAATAATGAAGAAAATAGGAATTATAGGCTATGGCTGGCTGGGAGAAAGACTCGCATCTTCCTTATCCGGAAAATATACACTGGCAACTACAACTACAACAGAAAGTAAAGTAAATCTACTAAATAATAAAGGAATTCATGCTGTAATGGCTTCTTTCCCGGATTATCAGCTGACAGAACCTCTTTCCCAATGGGGAGAAGTTAAAAATATGGATGTTTTGATTATTACAATTCCTGTTTCTGAAAAAAGCTGTTGTGTAAGCTCATTGTATAACAGGATTCAGAATTTGTCAGCTTTTATAGGAGACTTTAAAGGGCAGATGTTTCTGATGAGTTCTACAGGTGTTTATCCCGATATTGCTAAAGAATTTACAGAAGAAGATGTCCCTTTGGAGAAAATATCAGGCGAAAGAATGTTGAGAAATAAATATCCCCAACTGAATATTCTGAGACTTGGAGGGTTGATGGGAGATAACAGACTTTTGAAAAATTATAATGTGAGCAATCTCGACCATGCGGTTAATCATATTCATTATGCTGATATCAGCGGGATTATCTCAGAAATGATTGAACAGAAAACTGAATCAAAACTTTATAATGTTACGGCTCCGATTCATCCGGCAAAAAGCCAGGTGATTAACGCACAGAAAGATATTCCGGATGAAGAAGAGTTTGAGGTGAAAGGGAAGAAAGTAATGTCTTCAAAACTCATTTCAGAACTGGAGTATACATTTCAATATCCGGATCCGAGGAGTTTTCATTTGTAATCATGGCATTTGTATTAATGATTATCGGCCTTTAACTATTTTACTTACAAGATTTCTATTGACAACTCTGTAATTCCGCAGGAATCTCTACGCTGTTTTTAAAGTTTTGTATTTAGATTCCTAGGGAATGATAAGGTGAGTGGTAAGCTTTGTTCATTGTAAAAGAATCAATATTTTCAGCAAGATACAATTCATTAGGAACGGGCTTTAGCCCGTTAAAAAATAGATAAAAATTCCATTGGCTTTAGCCAAAACCTAATAAAAAACCTCCGGAAACTGTTTCCGGAGGTTTTAGTTTTTATCAAATAAAAATTACTTGATAATTCTTTCCAACACCCATTCAATAAGGTTTTTCTCAGATGCATGGTGATCCGCAGAGAACTCACCACGTCTTCTATTGGCAATAACGTTATTTACGGTAATGGCTTTGTGTCCTAATAATTTTGAAAGAGCATAGATCGCAGAGGTCTCCATCTCAAAATTGGTAATTCCAAGATCATTCAATGTTTCCAGGAATTGGTCATCTACCGCTTTCAAACGAAGCTGTCTTCCCTGTGGAGCATAGAATCCCGGGAATGTTGCTGTATTTCCGTGGTATTTGGCATCTTTGTAGTATGCTCCCATTTCTTCTGCCCAGTCTGAGAAATAAAGCATTGGCTTGATTCTTTCGTAGGGAAATTTTTCAAGGAAACTCTTAGAAAACTCATTTTCGAAGTTGTAGTCCTGGTAGAAATGCATCAGTCCGTCTAATCCAACTACATTTTGAGTTACAAGCATATTGTCCACCTGTACGTCAGGGTTTACACTTCCACAGGTTCCCATACGGAAAAGCTCAAGCGCTTTGTGCTCAGTCTTGAATTCTTTGTTCTGAAGATCAATGTTCACCAAAGCATCCAGTTCGTTCATCACGATATCGATGTTTTCAGTTCCGATACCTGTAGACATTACGGTAATTCTTTCTCCACGAAGCGTTCCTGTATGCGTATAGAATTCTCTTTTATTTTTTTTGATTTCTACGGTATCGAAGTATTTTGAAACTTTTGCCACTCTGTCAGGATCACCCACAAGGATGATTTTGTCAGCGATATCTTCAGGTAAAAGATTCAGGTGGTATACACTTCCGTCTTCATTCAGAACAAGTTCTGAGGCAGCAAGTTTGTTTAGCATAATATGTATATTTTTTGTTTTTTAATTAATCATAATGGCCTCTTTATAAGGAGATGCCATCACTTCGTAGATGTCATTGTATTCTTCTACAATTCTTTTCTGGCCGTTCATTACTTCATATACGGTAACAACGGTTTTTTCAATATTTTTAGGATCTTTCCTCTGTGAAGTGATTTCGTAGAAGTGATCATCTTTTTTAAGAATAGAAATCAGTTCTTCCTTTGTTGAGTTGTTGGAAGTCATCATTCCGGGGAACTCTGTAACAATATCTTTCAGGTCAGAATAATTTTTATAAGGCTTGGTTATACCATTGGAATGTACATAGACATTGGGAATGTTTTTATCTTTTTCCAGGCGGACCAAATAATAATCAGCCCCTCTTTTCTCTGCATATACAGCCATTTCCTGTGGCTTTCCGGATATCTTTTCCGGTTGCTTTTTCTTTTGGGAAAATGCCGTCATAGAAAGGAAACTTGCCATAACAGCAAACCATAGTTTTGTTTTCATACTCCTATTTAGTTTTTTTGATGTGTTGAATTTAATTTAAAAAATCCTCTCCCAATAATCTCCCGCCATTATTTTTTTATCGGTATTTTGAAAAACCGTTTCTTCAGAATAATGAATTTGATTTCGGGGTTTAAAATTAGTGAAAAATATGATATCAGAAATATAAACATTATTTAATCTCTTATTAAAACTCAGATAACATCAGATCAATAGTTTTGCCGCTAAAAATTCATGAGATCTTATCCACTGCTTGTAATTGTCCTTCTGATAGGATTTGCAGTAATGTCTTTTAATCCTGTTTATAAAGGAAAAGAAAGCGAAAATACATTTGTCAATAAAGGGCTGTCCGACTTTAAAACCAATCTTGAACAGCTGAAATCAGATGTTGATAAGTTCTCTGAAGACCGTATTTCCCTGGAAGAGCTGCAAAAATCACTAAGCAGAACAAGAAATTCATTTAAAGAAGTTGAATTCTATATCGCTTATCATTATCCTGAATTTACCAAAACCCATCTTAATGCAGCGCCATTGTTTCACATCGAAGCAGCAGGAACTTCCGCCTATACACTTCCTCCCGAAGGATTGCAGGTACTGGATGAACTGATATTTTCCGACGAAGCAATACATGAAAAAGAAAAGATCAAAACCATCACTAACTTTTTGTATAACAGCTATTCCGGGTTTTATTTAAGTGCTTTAAAAAATGGGTTGAGCAAAGGAAATAACAAAACACTGCCTTTACGAATAGAGTTGATCAGGATCTACTCACTGGGTGTTTCAGGTTTTGATACACCAGGATCTTTGAATATTTCCGAAGAAACCAGTCATGCACTTGCAGGAATTCAGAAGTACATTAATGATGATCTTTATTTTAAAAATTATAATACTCAGAAAGCCAATCAGATTTTAACAGAAGCCATCAGTTATCTTTCAAAAAACACCGACTTTGAAACCTTTGACAGGATTGAGTTTTATAAAAAATACGTGCAGCCTTTATATGAAGAACTTGGGAAGTGGGATGGAAGACCGGATGACCTTAAAGAATTTTCAGGCTGGAATGTGGGGAATAAGAACTTTTTCAGCAGTGATTTTTTAGATCCTTATTTTTATACCTTATTGAAATCTTCGGAAGACAGTCCGGAACTCCGAAATCTTGGAAAATCCATTTTCTACGATCAGAACTTAAGTGGTAACGGGAAAATGAGCTGTGCCACATGCCACCTTCAGGAAAATGCTTTTACAGATCTGAAAGCAAAATCACAAAGTAATGTGGAAGGGAAAACAGTGTTGAGAAATTCGCCCTCTTTATATAATGCTGTTTTTGCCAGGAGATTTTTCTATGATCTTCGTGCTTTCTATCTTGAACAGCAGGCAGAACACGTTATTTATAATGAGCAGGAATTCAATACCAGCTATGAAAGCATTATCCAGAAATTAAAAACAAAACCTGAGTATAAAAAAGCGTTCCGTACTGCATTTAAAGACGGAAAAATCAGTAAAGAAAACTTCTCCAAAGCATTAAGTTCTTATGTGGCTTCATTGTATTCATTTGACAGCGATTTTGACCGTTTTATGAGGAATGAAAAAAATGTTTCCGATGATGTGAAAAAAGGATTCAACCTCTTTATGGGAAAAGCCAATTGTGCAACCTGCCATTTTGCACCTACCTTTTCCGGATTGGTACCGCCGTTTTTTAATGAAAATGAATCCGAAGTACTGGGAGTAACTACCAGGCCGATCAAACAGCTTCCGGTAGAACTTGATCAGGACTTAGGAAGAGGAAACAGCCCGGTGAAAAAAGAAAAGTCATGGATTTATGATTACTCTTTTAAAACCGTGACAGTGAGAAATATCGCACTTACAAAGCCCTATTTCCATAACGGAGCTTTCAACACCCTGGAAGAAGTTCTTGATTTTTATAATGAAGGCGGAGGAGAAGGTTTAGGATTAAAAATGAAAAATCAGACGCTGGCACCCGATAAATTGAACCTCACCGAAGCAGAAATAAAACAGATCATCGCCTTTCTGAATGCCCTTACGGATGTGAGTAAAGCGAAGTAGATGGGTTGGAGGGTTTGAGAGTTTTAGAGTGGGAGGGTAGAGATTAGGGGTTCTGAGGAACGAGATTCAGTAGGAATGATATGGTTTTAATAAAAACAGGCTAAATTCTGAAACGGGTGTAAATGTAATCTACCTTCGTTTTAGAATTTAGTCTTAAGTTATTTTACAGATCGGATCAATCTGTTTGTTTATTTGTTTTGAATCAGCTTTTCCAGCTTATCAATCATCTCTTGTTGTTGTTTAAGCATACGCTCATAGAGTTCAACCATTTTGTCGAGGGGGTTGAAAGTGGGTTGATTATTAAAAAAAGCCGGTTGTTGACAATTATCAAAAGAGGCCGTATTAGAAATAATGTTTATCGCTTGTTCTTCATCAAAATTTTCAATTGCTTCTGCAGGAACTTTAAGAATCTGAGCCACCTGAGCGAGAATATCAGATTCTACTGTTTCTTTTTGTTCTAAAAGAGAGATTTTCTTCTGATTCCAGTCGTCACCTAATTCGAAAGCTAAGGCCTCCTGCTTGATACCCAGCATTTCACGGAAACGTTTAATATTTTTGCCTTGATGTATTTTTTTATTTTGCATAGCTGTGTCAATCATAATAACAAATATAAAGTTTTAAGAGATAAGAATAAAACTCGTTTTTAAAATAAATTACCTTCTAAAATATTCTTGTTTCTAAATAAAATTTCTCTTTTCCGACTGGTTTAGCTTACTGAATATGACTTGTTTTGAATCAATTAACAAATTTAATAAAGATAAGTATCCAAGAAGAATATGAAATAATTGTGCCTTACATCACATATCCGAACCCTGAAACCCGTAGTATTTGTTCATTTTCTTTACTATTATCAAATTTCTTTTTCTTTAATTGTTCTTTTTTTACATAAAATGTTCTTAGACTTTTGTATACCTTAAATCTATTGAAGCTTGTCTAGGTGCAAGATAAACAACTGAAGAGCCAATGTTATATATTTTTATTGTATTAATTGAAAATGTAAAATATTAGTAAAATATTCGTATTTCATATAGGTATTATTGTTATTGTTTAAATTTACTTCATTAATATTAATGTAATATTTAAATAATAATAATGATGAAAATAAAACGACTTCTTTTACCTACATTGCTGATCTCAGCACTTTACCATACCCAAAATCTTCCGGCAGCAAGAAACGAGACTGAGGAGGATGAAGACATTGAATACGAATTAAGGCACAAGTCTCAGCCCTGGTTTTCTGAAATGAAAGACAATGCCGATTACTTTAAAGTAAAAGCCAGTTTCGACAAATATTTTGGGAATCACAGATGGGAAAAAAGCAAGCCGAGAAGCATTGGTGAAGACTGGCTAAGAACAAAATTGTTTTATTTGGACAATCAAGGGAAAGTTACGCCAGAACCTTTATTGTTTAATCAACCTAAAGTAAAAAATATTGCCTTATTACCCACACAAACACAAGTTGGTGATTGGACAATAATAGGGCCGGTGAATAGTGCGAGTACAAATTATTCCAACAAGTATAATCACGGAGGGTATGTATTTTTAACCAGGATAGATCCTACCAATGCTCAAAAGATGTTTGTATCCTTCGTAACCGGAGGGCTATGGCGTACCATAGATGGAGGAACGTCCTGGAATCTGGTAGACAATGGTTTTCCTGATTCTAAATATAATGACATTGACGTATGTATTGCCAACCCGCAAACAGTGTATGCATTAAGCAATACCCAGCTCATTAAATCTATAGATGGTGGACTTAACTGGACTGCCACCACGATGACTTCCGCAAACTATTCCGGAAAAGCTTATGATATTGCAGTTTCTCCTTCAAATGCCAATATTGCTGTGGTTCACTGGGGAACCTCATTGTACAGAACGAGTGATGGCGGAAATACCTGGAGTGCCGTTCAAACCGGTCTTCCTGCAGATTATCAGATTGGGGATTCTTCAACGCAGAGTGAATCTTTGGAATGGGATCCGAATGATGAGAATTCGGTTTATTTTGGCAGTTCATCAAACAATAATATTTTCAAAGTTTATAAATCAACTAATAAGGGAGTTAGCTTTACCCAATTAAATTCTACTACCCTGGATACTACTGCCAATGGGCAAATTATTGGCTGGGTTAAAGTCTTCTTACCCACAAATAATACTTCTTCGTTCTATGTAGCGGCAGGTAGCGGTGCTAATGCTTATGGGCATCAGGCGGTTCATCTTTATAAATTTAATAAGACAACCGGAGCAGTTGAAAATTCCAGAATCAATATGGTTCCCGGTTCCGGAGGAATTAACAGTCTGCATCATGGCGACATACAAATGGACCGTAATGATGAAAATAAGATTGTATATGGAACTTATGGAGTGGATCAAATCAGGATTTCCACAGATAATGGAGTTACCTTTACTACTCCTGCGTCATATACCCATCCTGATATCAGATCCATGGATTTCGTGAACGGAAAATTTGTAACAGGCAGTGATGGGGAAATGGCAGCATCCGGCAATTTGGGAGTCACAATAACTACTTTAACCAACAGTATTGGTAATCATGAGCTTTGGGGTTTCGGAAGTGCTTTCAAAACCAATCTGGTTGCATCGGGAAATAATCATGGCCCCGTAATGATTAAGGAAAGTGCCAATGGTTTTGATTGGTATAACGGAACAGGGGCAGATCAAGGGAATACAGACGTTAATCCGTTAGATGACCGGTATATTTACAGCCAGGGATATAGTAATTACCGGTATTTCAGGACCGGCGTGAATACACTGATTAATGAACCTAATTTTCTGGATTTAGGAGGAATTTATGCTTATTTTAATTCCATAGAATTCCATCCCAATAAATACTATACCATGATTACCCATCATGCAGGTCAATATCCGACAGGCAACCCGAATTTGGCAACATGGAAAAATTCTCTTATTAAAACCGAAGACAACGGAAATAGTATATCTATTGTAAAAACCTTTGGCAATCAGGTATTCAGAGAAAAGATTTCTGCTAAAAATCCCAATGTAATGATTGTTGTTGAAGGTTTAACCAATAATAAACTTTGGAAGACGACAGACGCCGGGCTTACGTGGACTGATATTACCCCTAATACCACGGTAACTTCCGGACAAACCAATATATCAGATATTGCCATTGGAGATGATGATCCAGACAAAATATGGATAACTTACAGCGGTGTTCAGTCTTCATGCAAAGTATTAAAGTCGGGTGACGGAGGAGCAACCTGGACTAATCTCAGTTCTTCTGTACTCACTACTTCTCCTATTACGAAAATTATTTTCCAGAGAGGATCAAACGGCGGTGTGTATGTAGGCAATAAAGCAGGAATATTTTACAGAAATAATATGATGCAGAATTGGGTAATGCTGGGTAATGGCTTGCCCATGTGTGATGTCCGTTTTATGTTTATCAATTACAATGAAAATAAATTAAAAATAGGAACATCCAGAGGTGCATTTGAGCATGCTTTATATGAGATAAGTCCTCCCAGTGCTTTAATATCAGTGGGAAATAATAAAATTAGCTGTCCGGCTGCAGAAAAAGTCCAGTTTAAAGATTATTCCGTTGTACGTAATGCAAGTGCTACATGGCAATGGAGCTTTCCGGGAGGTACTCCTTCCACTTCCACATTAGAAAACCCATTGGTTTCTTATGCGGGAGCAGCGAACGGAACCTATCCCGTAACTTTAACGGTGACAGATCAATATGGAACAAGCACGCAGACACTCAATAATTTTATCGAAATCAATAATCAGTGTGGAACTGGCCAGCCGGACAAAATCCCTGGAAACAGCATAAAACTTACAGGTCAAACCACAGGCGATTATATTAAAGTAGATAACACCAACCTTAATAAAAATTCTTTTACATTCTCTTGCTGGATAAAACCCAACGGTATCCAGACCGATTACAGCGGTGTTTTTATGTCTCAGGATGGCAGTAATCCATTTGGAATGAATTTCAGAGATGGTAACAACACTATCGGCTTTCACCCGGACTGGAGCTGGTCTTCCGGGTTACAGGCTCCGGTAGGGCAATGGTCACACATCGCATTGGTAAGCAACGGAACGAATGTAAAAATATATGTTAACGGAAAAGAAAGTGTAAATAATACAGCATTACCGTCTGAAGTTTTCAACGTCTTGTTTTTAGGAAGCTATGGAAGAGGTTATACGAACAGATTTACCCAATTGGAAATGGATGAAGTTGCCATCTGGAATAGGCCGCTATCCATTGATGAAATCAGACAATGGAGACACTTGACAAAAAGTATTGCCGGAGATCCTATTTTAAATGGATTGGTGTATTATCTTCAGTTCAATGAATCGGCCGGGAATATTACGGTTAATAAAAACAACTCAGGAACTTTTGCATCCTATCAGGGAACAGGATATACAAGATTAGCTTCAAATGCTCCTGTTTTTGAAGGAGTAAGCGAAAAAATGAATATTACGTCTTCTGGTGTGAAAGATTTTACAGCTTCCGGGATTTCTATGGAGTTTAACTCAGGTACATATCCGAATGGTGATGTGTGGATATCAAGAGGTACAATTAATCCGGATCAACTACCAAATACAGATACTAATTTCGGCTTCTATACGATTATAAACAATTATGGGACAAACCTTGCATTTTCACCGCTTGCCTCCTTATCATTTTATAAAAATACAGGATTTGGCAATTATCTGAATCCATCTTCTTACAGTCTCTTCAAAAGAGGGAGCAATGACTTTGGAAGCACCTGGGGAACAAGCGTCGATAATGCAGATCAGGTTTCCGGTACAGGTCTTAACACAAAGGTTACTTTTAACACAAATTTAAATGTAAATTCTTTCAGTCAGTTTTTTCTAACCAATTCTTCTTCTACATTATCCAGAGTTAATTCCGAGGTTGTGAAAAATCAGTTGCCAAGAATTGTTCCCAACCCTTCTGCTCAGGGCACTCCAATCTCAGTCCGCGTACCAAAAGCGTGGGTGGGCTCACAATTAATTATTTATGATATGTCCGGTAAAAAAGTAGCAGAAATATTCAGTTTAAAATCTGAAGAAAACATTATGCTGAACCTTCCTAAGGGATCATATATAGCATCCTATCTATCTAAAACCGATACATCTCGGGAAAAATTCATCATTAAATAAATTTTAAAAACAATATTTGATTTATAGGGTATGTCAGTTGGCATACCTTATTTTTTTGATTGTCCTTTTTCTAAAATTTTATAATCTTAATTAGGATTTCAGATACTTGTGTTCCGAAAAAAAGGTTGGGACCTTATGCTTTTGTAACAAAAAATTAATCCACTTAACATTAGGTTTTTGATAAGTTAATATTCGATGATTTAGATTTAAAATCCTATTAACAGAGAAAAAGCGCTAAAAAAATAGTTTTGCAAGGTCTAATAAATCAAATAAAAAATGAAGAAAAAACTACTAGCAGTGGGAGCTTTGGCTATACTGGCCAGTTCTGGTCTTCAGGCGCAGACCTTGATATTCAATAAGAATGCGTCATGGAGCTATAAAGATAACAACCAGGCGCAGCCAGCCGGTTGGAATGCCCAAACCTATGATATTTCAACATGGGCAGTAGGAAACGGTCCGTTGGGATATGGAGATCCTGTAACTACTACCATCAATTCAGGGCTTACTACAGCCTATTTTGCTAAAGATTTTACGGTAGATCTTTCAACGCTTTCCGATACTATAGAGTTTGGTGTGATGAGAGATGATGGTATTATTGTATACCTTAACGGAGAAGAAGTTGTAAGAGATAATATGCCTGCAGGTGCTGTTACATTCAATACTTTCTCCAGTACTACTATTGATGGGGCAGCAGAGAGTGTTTATAACATTTTTTCAATTCCGAAATCAAAATTTGTAAACGGTGTTAACAGATTTTCTATTGAATTACATAACAGAAGTACAACCAGTTCAGACTTAAGAATTGATGCTTATCTGAAAACGACTACCAATACAACTATTCCTGTAGCTTGTAACGGAACGCATATCAGTTGTTTTACTTCAATTGTTCCTACAGCACAAACCAATAAGTTAATTATTCCTGCTGAACACAAATACCAGCTTATTTTAAAAGAAGGAGACAGCTATACCGAAGGCGGAGGATTGGTAGGAGGTCAGAATGACTTTACCGGTTATGTTCCAAAAACAGGAAGCAGTACCAACGGATACCTTTCTGTCAATCATGAAACGAATCCCGGAGGAGTTACCATGGCAGAAATCAACTATAACGCGACTTCAAAACTTTGGCAGCTGACAAAATCAAGAGCGGTAAGTTTCTCAGATCCAAGTTTGGTACAGACGATCAGGAACTGTTCCGGAGGAGTTACGCCGTGGGGAACTATAGTCACTGCAGAAGAATCTGTAACTTCCAATGATGTGAACAATGACGGTTATAAAGATTATGGCTGGCTGGTAGAGATTGATCCTGCTACTGCTCAGGTTATATCTAAAAACCCTAACGGGACAAAAGGTAAGCTTTGGCAGATGGGAATCATGAACCACGAGAACGTGGTGATCAATAATGCGGGAACTATAGCATATTATGGAGAAGACGGTGGAACTCACTTGGTGTACAAATATGTAATGGATACTCCTAATGATCTCTCTTCAGGAAACCTTTATGTATTAAAACTGGATCAGGGATTAACGGCTGCAGGAGATCCGGTAGGAACTACAGCGACATGGATTCAGGTTCCGAATAAAGAAAAAGCAGATCAGAATAATACCAATACCAATGCTCTGACTTTGGGAGGAACAAAATTTAATGGAGTAGAGGATGTTGATATCAGCCCGCTGGATGGTAAAATCTATTTTACAGCCAAAGGATTAGACAGAGTATATCGTCTGCAGGATAACGGAACAACGGCTTCTCAGGTAGAAACATTTGTAGGTGGAAGTTCTTCTGTATATTCTTTCAATACCGCTCAGGGAATGAAATCTGAAGCCTGGGGAGATGGAAATGACAACCTTACTTTTGATGAACTCGGAAACCTTTGGGTACTTCAGGACGGAGGTAAAAACTATATCTGGGTCATTGCTCCGGATCATACGCAGGCCAATCCGAAAGTAAGACTATTTGCTTCTATGCCGGCTGGTTCGGAACCTACAGGATTGACATTTACTCCTGATCACAAATTCGGTTTCTTCTCTATCCAGCATCCGGATTCTACGATTTCTACAGATGTAGATGCTACAGGAAATACGATTGATTACAGAGGGAAATCAGCAACAATTGTTATTGCCCTTAAAAATAATCTTGGAACTGAAGGAACTTTAGGAACTATTGATACCAAAATTGAAGAGAATACAGTAACGGTAGCACCGAACCCAACTTCAGGAGTGGTAAAAATCAATTCTGTAAAAGGATTGAAAGATATTTCTGTAACAGCTTACAGCATGGACGGGAAAATCGTTTACACGAAGAAATTCAACGGAACCAATAAAGCATTGGATCTTGATTTCACACAACAGTTGGAAGGATCACGAGTTTTAGTTTTAAATATTGAAGCTGAAGGAGGATTCCAGAAAACAGTTAAACTTGTAAAGAAATAAATTATTTATAATTCTTGTCTGTCGGCAGCTTTGGTTGCTGGCAGACCTTTTATTTTTATGAAAAAGCTTTTCTTATTGATTTCCGTCATCTCACTTTCTCAGATCAAAGCACAGATTGATCCGGTGAAATATCCTACATTTACCAATATTGAAGATGCTTTAAAAAGTAAAAAAGCGGTTTACAGTATAAGTTTCAGAGAAAAAGGTCTTTTTAATCTTCCTCCTCAGATTGTAAAACTGGATTCATTATTCTTTTTGAATATTATGGCGAATAAGCTTGAGAAAATGGATCAGGAACTTTTTGCTTTAAAAGAACTGGAAATTTTAAATGTGAATGAAAACAGCATTAAATTTATTCCTGATGAGGTAAGCAATCTGAAGAAACTGACTACTTTTTCAATGAATCTGAATAGCCTCACAAGCATTAATCCTAATCTTGCAAAGCTTCAGAACCTAAAAGTGGTACATTTTGATGCTAATAATCTAAATATATTTCCCGAAGCCCTTATGGAAATTCCCGCGTTGGAAGAAATCAACCTTCAGGGAAACCAGATAAGTTTTATTGCAGACAAACTGGATCAGATCAAAAATCTGAAATTTCTCAACCTTTCAAATAACCAGATCAATGATCTTGGAAATCTGTCTTTTCCGGAAAATTTAAAATATCTTGAACTGCAGCAGAATGCTATTATGAGGCTTCCGGAAAACCTTTTTAAAGCAAAGAAGCTTGAATTTCTGAATGTAAGCGGAAATCATATCACAGAAATATCGCCCAAAGTAAAAGGGCTGAAAAATATCGTCAGCATGAATCTGGCCAATAATGATCTGAAAGACATTCCTGTAGAAATCAAACAGCTTAAAAATCTGAAAACATTGATTCTTACAGGAAATCCTATAGAAAAATCTAAAATTGAAAACTTAAAAACCTTACTGCCGGAAACCCAGATCTATTTCTAGAACTATCCGCCAACACGTTTGGTTTTATATCCCATTTCTTTAAGGATATTCATGATTTTATCACGGTTATCTCCTTGAATGATAATCGTTCCATCCTTCTCAGAGCCGCCTATACCCAAGGTGGTTTTTATTTTCTTTGAGATTTTTTTCAGGTCTTCCTCGCTGCCTTCCCAGCCTTCAACAATCGTTACAGGCTTACCGTTTCTTTCTTTTTTCTCAAATTTGCATACCAATGGCTCTTTCTGCTTGAATTCTTCTTCAGGCATCTCAAAATCCTGCTCTTCATGATCAGGAAAAAGATTCTTCAATTGATCTCGTAAATCCATACCGCAAAATTAAAAAGAATTAGCGATTAATGAACTGAAATAATCAACGAAATTTTAATTTTTCAACCCTGTCAGGTTCAAACCTTGACAGCGTTTATTTCTATTCTGTATAAGTTTTTATATTTTTAGCCGTTTGATAAGATATCTTTAAAAACTAATATGAAAACCAGATATATTTTTACATGTCTTCTTTTAGCCTCCGGAATTGCAAAAGCACAGACAGGTTTCTCCACTGATCCATTGAACGCTGTATTTGAAACCAGAGATACAGACCGGTTCTGGAAAGCATTCGATAAAATGGAGGCTTCAAAAGAAAATCCTTTTAGAGATTATATCAGTAACGGATCTCCGGGCGTAAAAGGTTTTATGGAATACCGCATAATCAATGCTGATTCGTTATATACAATGGTAAAAAAGAGAAAAGAAGATTATCTTAAAAGCCGGAATGTTCTGTCAGGAATCAATCAAAAAGAAAAAAGAATCAGAGCGGTGTACAGCGCATTGAAATACTGGTATCCGCAGGCAAAATTTCCACCCATATATTTTGTATACGGAAGATTTAATACGGGAGGAACATTTTCTAAAGACGGCATTATGATCGGTACCGAAACTCTTCAGAATCTGGATGGAATTGCAGGACTTGTTTCACATGAGACGATTCACTTTCAACAGGATATCAAAGGAACTGATAACCTTTTAAAATACACATTAAGCGAAGGTAGTGCTGATTTTATCAGTGAGCTGGTGTCCGGAGAAAGCCATAACAGCCCGTTTTATCAATATGGAGAGGCCCATTCTGATCAATTATACAAAGAATTTGTAACGGTACTCAAGAAAAATGATCCTACAGACTGGCTTTACGGAACCAGCAAAAAAGACAACAGACCGAACGATCTGGGCTACTGGATTGGGTATAAGATTTCTGAGGCATATTTTAATAAACAGTCAGATAAGCATAAAGCTATTGACGATATCTTACATATTCAGAATCCTCTTCTGTTTCTTAAAGAGAGTGGCCTTTTGGATCGGTATATCAGAGAATATGTGAAGCAAAATAATAGCAGTTTTGAAGATTTTTTTAAAGAATAAAATGGAATACTGCTGGCAATTTAAAAGTTCATCATTACACGAACCGTGTCAGGTTTTAAACCTTGACACGGTTAAAATTTCAAAATTAATTGACTAATCATCAGCAGTCCATAAAATTCAAGACTTCAAATTCTTCTATTCATAGGAAATTAGGTAAATTTGTCTAACAAAAGTTTTACAAAATGTCGAAAAAAGCAATACTGGCCATTCTTGACGGATGGGGATTGGGAACAAACCCAAACGTTTCTGCAATAGATAAAGCAAATACACCATTCATAGACAGCTGTTACCAGAAATTTCCACATACCACCCTTGAAGCAAGCGGGCTGGCGGTAGGTTTACCAGCCGGACAGATGGGAAATTCTGAAGTGGGACACATGAACCTGGGAGCCGGAAGAGTAGTATACCAAAACCTGGTAAAACTGAACATGGCCGTCGAAAATGGAACACTGGGCCAGGAAAAAGTGATTCAGGATGCCTTTGAATACGCAAAAAAAGAAAATAAAAAAGTACATTTTATCGGACTGGTTTCCAACGGAGGAGTACACTCACATATCAATCACTTAAAAGGATTACTGACCGCTGCAAAAGAGTTCGGATTGAATGAGAATGTATTTGTTCACGCATTTACCGACGGTAGAGACTGCGATCCGCATTCCGGACTAGGATTTATCGATGAACTTCAGAAACATATGGAAGCAACTACCGGAAAGCTGGCAACAGTGGTAGGAAGATACTATGCCATGGACAGAGATAAAAGATGGGAGCGTGTAAAATTAGCTTACGGTGCCCTTGTGGAAGGAATCGGAGAACAGTCAACGGATGCTTTGGCAACAATCAAGATGTATTATGATAATAATGTAACCGATGAGTTCCTGAAGCCTATTATTTTAATGAATACTACTGCTACAGGAAATGTAGTACCGGTAGCAAGAATCATTGAAGATGATGTGGTGATCTGCTTCAATTTCCGTACAGACAGAGGAAGAGAAATTACAGAAGTTCTTTCCCAGAAAGATTTCCCGGAATTTGGAATGAAGAAACTGAACCTGTATTACATCACATTGACCAACTATGATAAAACATTCCAGAATGTACAGGTTGTTTTTGATGAAAATGTACTGACGGAAACCATGGGTGAAATTCTCGAGAAAAATGGAAAAACCCAGATCAGAATTGCAGAAACAGAAAAATATCCTCACGTTACTTTCTTCTTCTCAGGAGGAAGGGAAGAGGAATTTGCAGGAGAAAGAAGGCTTCTTTGCCCAAGTCCCAAAGACGTTCCTACCTACGACCTGAAGCCGGAAATGTCAGCATATGACATCACCAATGCCATCGTGCCGGAATTGGAACAGGGAACTGCTGATTTTGTCTGCTTAAATTTCGCTAATACAGATATGGTTGGGCACACAGGTGTTTTTGAAGCAGCAGTGAAAGCGGCTGAGGTGGTAGACCAATGTATAGAAAAAGTGGCTACAGCAGCTTATGAAAACGGATATGCTGTTTTCATTCTTGCCGATCACGGAAACTCAGATGTAATGATCAATCCGGACGGAACTCCAAATACCCAGCACTCCACGAACCTGGTTCCTTTTATCGTGATGGATAAAGACCATACATGGAACCTGAAGCCTGGAAAACTAGGCGATGTAGCCCCTACAATCCTTAAAGTAATGGGCGTTGAAATACCAGATGCAATGACTGGAGAAGTTTTGGTTAATTAATATGCAATAATATTGTTAAAAAAATGCCGTTATGCTTTTGTAGCGGCATTTTTTTTATGATTTATATCAGATAAAGTATGCAAGTCATACTTTATTATGCGTTAAATAATAAATAAATCATATCTTTGTAAATTAAAACTGAATAGTAAAATGTATCAAAAGCTTGTTAGGAAAGAAGTAATGGGATTATTGGAAAAGGAAGTAGGTTCTTTTCTTGATAAATTTTTAACGCCAATTGAAAAAATATGGCAGCCTTCCGATTATTTACCAGATCCTTCAAGTGAAGAATTTAAACACGACTTAGAAGAAATTCAGACTTTTGCCCGCGAAATGCCTTATGATCTTTTTGTAACATTGATTGGTGACTGTATCACGGAAGAGGCACTTCCATCTTATGAATCTTGGTTAATGGGCGTTGACGGAATCAATCAGGAAGAAAAAGTAGGCTGGGCCAACTGGGTAAGAGCGTGGACCGCTGAGGAAAACAGACACGGAGATTTACTAAACAAATATCTTTATCTGTGCGGAAGAGTAAACATGAGAGAAGTGGAAATCACTACCCAATACCTTATTAATGACGGATTCGATCTGGGAACAAGTATGGACCCATACAGAAACTTCATTTATACGAGTTTCCAGGAAACGGCTACTAATATTTCTCACAGAAGAGTAGGAACATTGGCTAAACAATCCGGAAACGGAAAATTGGCAAAAATGTGTGGTGTGATTGCTGCAGATGAAGCAAGACACGCTAAAGCATACAAACATTTCGTAGCAAAAATCCTTGAAGTAGACCCTTCGGAAATGATTCTTGCGTTTGAAGATATGATGCGTAAAAAAATTGTAATGCCTGCTCACTTAATGAGACAGTCAGGACAAAAAGCAGGTGAGCTTTGGGGGCATTTCTCAGATGCTGCACAAAGATGTATGGTGTACACAGGCCAAGATTATATCAACATTATGAAAGACCTTTTAGATGAATGGAAAATTGAGCACGTAAAAGGACTTACAGAAAAAGCTGAAAAAGCTCAGGAATACCTGATGAAGCTTCCTGCAAGACTTCAGAAGATCACAGACAGAGTTTCTACTCCGGATCTTCAGTTCCAGTTTAGCTGGGTAAAAAGCTAATACGATCTTTATTATTATTAAAATATAAAAGTATTGAGTGCCTTTCTTTTTGGCACTCTTTTTATTTCTTATCTTTGCAAAGCTAAAAAAAGACAAAATGTTAAATAATAAAAAGATTGCTGTTGACTTTGACGGGACTATTGTTGATGATGCTTACCCGGCCATTGGAAAACCGAAAACTTTTGCATTCGAAACTTTAAAAAGACTTCAGTCTGAAGGATTCAGATTGATACTTTGGACATACAGACACGGAAAAACATTAGATGAAGCGGTAGAATTCTGCAAAAAAAACGGAATAGAATTTTATGCTGTGAACTCAAGCTTTGAAGGGGAAGTTTTTGATCCTGAAAATCAGTCCAGAAAATTAGATGCAGACTGGTTTATTGACGACAGAAATTTAGGAGGATTCCCGGGATGGGGTGAAATCTACAACATCATTCAGGAAAGAATAGAATTCCGTGTGGAAGGAAAAGAGGTTCTTGCCTATTCAAAACTTAAAAAAGAAAAGAAAAAAGGACTTTTCTGGTAGAATACAGAAATGAGAAGCCAGAAATTAGAAGTTAGTTTTTAACGGCTAATTAAAGCTTCTGTTTTTTTATCAGAAAAAGTTTATAGATTGTTATAATATAGAAATACACATCATGCTGTAATCTAGCTTCTAACATCTAATATCTAACATCTATACAACAATGATTCAATTAAAAACGATAGACGAATTACGTCTGATGAAGGAGAGTGCCCGATTGGTTTCTAAAACATTGGGAATGTTGGCAAAAGAAATTAAACCGGGGATTACTACCTTATATTTAGATAAACTGGCTCATGATTTTATTAAAGATCATGGTGCTGAACCTGCATTTTTAGGATACGGAGGATTTCCAAACTCTCTTTGTATCTCTCCGAATGAGCAGGTTGTTCATGGTTTCCCAAACAATGATGTGGTAAAAGAAGGAGATGTTCTTTCTGTAGACTGTGGAGTTATTCTAAACGGTTTTGTAGGAGATCATGCCTACACTTTTGAAATCGGGGAAGTAAAGCCTGAGATTAAAAAATTACTACAGGTTACCAAAGAATCTCTGTACAAAGGGATTGAGCAGTGTGTCAGAGGAAAGAGGATCGGAGATATCTCCCATGCGATTCAGGCACATTGTGAAAAAGAAGGATATGGAGTGGTAAGAGAGCTTGTAGGCCATGGATTAGGCAGAAAAATGCACGAAGATCCGCAGGTTCCGAACTATGGAAGACAGGGAAGCGGAAAAGTCATTAAAGACGGTTTAGCAATTGCTATTGAACCGATGGTGAACATGGGAACTGAAAAAGTGAAGTTCCATAACGACGGCTGGACGGTAACAACGTTAGATAACATGCCATCTGCTCACTTCGAACATGATGTAGCAGTGATCAATGGTAAGCCGGTATTGCTTTCAACATTTGATTATGTATATGAAGCTTTAGGGATTGTAAGTGATGAAGAAAAGCAGTTCCAACTGGATTTTTAATGAAAAAGGTAACTAAGCTTTTACTGAATAAAATTCCACGTCCTATGCTTATTAAAATGAGCATCTGGGCTAGACCGCTTATTTATCAGTTTTTCAAAGGAGATCAGTTTTTAGATCCCATTGACGGAAGATCCTACAGAAAATTCCTTCCGTACGGATATGGAAAACAAAGAGAAAATGCACTCTCTCCGGGAACGTTAAGCTTGGAAAGACACCGCCAGATGTGGCTGTACCTTCAGAACGAAACCGATTTTTTTATTAAAAATTATAAAGTTCTGCATATCGCTCCTGAACAGGAATTTTTAAGAAAATTCAAGAGAATGAGCAACCTGAATTATATATCGGCAGACTTATATTCTCCGATTGTAGATGTGAAGGCTGATATTCTGGATTTACCTTTTGAAAATGACAGCTTTGACATTGTTTTCTGTAACCATGTTCTGGAACATATTGAAGACGATGCAAAAGCAATGAGCGAGCTATACAGGGTAATGAAGCCCGGCGGATGGGGAATTCTTCAGGTTCCGATGAAAAACTCACTGGAGAAAACCTATGAAGATTTTACCATTAAAGACCCAAAAGAACGTCAGAAGCATTTCGGGCAGTATGATCACGTTCGCTGGTACGGAATGGATTATTTCGACCGTTTAAGAAAAGCAGGCTTTGAAATAGAACCCAACTTCTATTCACAGAAATTCTCTGAAGAAGAAATAAAAAAATACGGGTTAAGACATAACGAAATCTTACCGGTAGTTTATAAAAAATAAAATAAAACCCGTTTCAAAAGTTGAAACGGGTTTTGTATAATTGAAAAGTCAGTTGTTATTCTTTGACAAAAGGGTATGACTTATAATTTTCTATCTTGATCATATATTGTCCTTTCTGTAAACCGCTTGTATCAATTGACGTTTTGCTGCCGTTTGTTGTCGTTTCAAATACCAGTTTTCCTGACAGATCGTAGATCTTAAGGGAAAGGTTTCTCTCAATATTTTCAAGATGTAAAACCTCTTTTACAGGATTTGGATAGGCTTTAAACGTTTTTGCAGCGGCCTCAGTTTCTTTCGTACTCATTTGTGCAGTATTATTGTTGTAATAGACCTTATTTCCTGAAGGATCCGTTATTATCAGCGTTTTGAGGCTGCCATTTGTAATAATCTGATAGCTGTATATAGATGCATAGGCTCCCGATACGTAAGTGTCACAGTTTTTCTGATCGTAGGCCCGAACGGCTGGAGCATTTCCGCCATTATAAAACAAAAGAGTACACGAGCTGGCTGTTTAGATAAGATTGTTACTTCCAGGCATAACTCCGAAACTCATCATAGACGTATTATAATATCTGGAATTAATAACATAGCTTGTACCTCCTGCCGAATTAAATGTAGTAGCAGGCACTCCATTATCTATTAAAGGGGTGTTGGTGGTCTGGCCGCTACTGGTCACCATTTTGGAAATATACCAATTATTGGAAAGCAGTTCAGAAGTTTGCTGGGCAGTCAGTAAACCACCTGCTAAAAGGAATAGAATTTTTTTCATAGGTTAAAAGTTTCCGGTAAAGATAGAAAAAGAATTACTTACTGTTTGCTCTTTTATAAGGATCATCCAGATGAAAATTAAGACAAACAAAAACCGCCTTCATGACGAAGACGGCCCATTTTTAAATATTGATAGAAGTTTATGCGCTTTCTAGTGTGATGAAGATACAGCCTTTAATCCTACCACAGAACCGATAAGTGTTACAATAAAAAATACCCTCCAAAAACTTACAGGATCCTTAAAAAAGATAATTCCCATTAAGGCAGTTCCCACTGCTCCGATGCCTGTCCATACTGCATAAGCAGTCCCGATAGGCAGCGTTTGAGTTGCTTTAATCAGCAAAAGCATACTGATCGTCATGGTGATCAGAAATCCCGCATACCACAGGTACATTTCAGTTCCTGACGTTTCCTTTGCCTTTCCCAGACATGATGCGAAGGCAACTTCAAATAATCCTGCGATAACTAATAGTAACCAATTCATTTTTTAAATTTTTCTACTGCAAAGTTCAGAATTTGACAGGAGAAAAAATTTTACAATTGTTAAAAAATAAAAGCAAGCTGGAAGCTGGAGGATTTGAATAGTAAGCTGCAAGAAAAAAGAAAAGATTGCCTCATATCAATAGGAGCGGACTTTAATCCGCTTATAATATAAAAAATCATTCCGTTGGCTTTAGATTCTGTGTTAACTTCCAAATATTTTTTATACATTTATATTTATAAAAGCGACCTTGAGTTAGCTTGCGTAGGGTGAACGTCTTTGATTTTTACCCT
>NZ_JCAIOM010000023.1:0-77074 GCF_059587025.1 Chryseobacterium sp. DZ-32 | reverse complement strand
TGAGTTATTTAGCCAAAACTGTTCTCTCACCCCTTTTGCTTTGTATGTAAATTTATTCTTTTGCAAACATAGGAGCCAAAACTTATAACGACCTCGTTAGTCTTTATAAACCACCCCGTCAAAAATTCTTTGAATTTTCGCCACCCCTCCGGAGGAGGGGAATATTTTGCCGGTCTATATATGGTAATATGGTAGTTAGAAATTTGGATTTGATTCCTTAGTATAAAAATAGAATATTTTATTCTCTTAAATAAAGATTTAGATCTGTGTCATCCGTGAAATCTGTGAGAGATTATATTTTAATCAAAACAAGTCTTATTCATTCAGAAAAATAAGAATTCACGGAAAATTAACCATTTTTAAAAATCCCTGAGAAAAAAACGGAATTTTTTATAAACTTAAAATTACGCCGTTTTCCTTCAATTGCTGCATTGGTTTTGAGAACCAGAACAGCTCAAAATCATCGAAATTTTCTTCAAAATGATTCTTAAGTTGTTGAATAGTAGGTTTTTTAGAATTTTCAACAGCATTTTCTTCCAGTACATTCATCAGCCATTCTGCTTTTTCCTGTTCCAGTTCCACCTTCACAATATTGGTTTTTAAGTGGAATGTAAGAAGCGTATACGTACCAGAATATTTCTTTTTATTTTTTACGCGATTCTCAGCGATTACATTTTTGGTTAAAAAGACAACTTTGGAATTGGTCTTCAACTGAAACTGCCCATCTTCCAAAAGACAGTCGTGAATATAATCCGGATGAATGGTTGTTCTTGGAATTTTAAAATCAAACCATTCCTGAAGCGGCAGTTCGAAATTGACTCCATGCATATAATTGAATAAAGATTTCTTTAATCCGAAGCTGAACCTGTTATGATCGATTCCGGTTTTATCTTTAAAATCTACATCGTTATTGGCAAACAAAATTTCCTGCTTTACCGGAATGACTCCAAAATCTTCCGGGCTTATTCCCACTGGTGAATGAGCTGTCATCGCAAACTGATGCCAGAAACCACTCTGAAGGATTCCCATTTCAAACATTTGTCTTACCATTTCAAGGGAGTCTACAGTTTCCTGAATGGTTTGGGTAGGATAGCCATACATCAGATACGCATGAACCATAATTCCTGCTTCTGTAAAATTTCTTGTTACATTGGCAACCTGTTCCACAGAAACTCCTTTATCAATTAATTTCAGCAGTCTGTCACTTGCTACTTCAAGTCCACCGGAAACAGCCACGCATCCTGAAAGCTTCAGAAGATAACAGAGATCACGGGTAAAGCTTTTTTCAAAACGGATATTGGTCCACCAGGTAACCACCAGATTTCTTCGGAGAATTTCCAGAGCAACCTCTCTCATAAGGGCAGGTGGAGCAGCTTCATCTACAAAATGGAATCCTGTCTCACCGGTTGTACGGATCAGTTCTTCAATCCGGTCTACCAGAATTTTCGCAGAAATAGGTTCGTAGATTTTAATATAGTCTAAAGAAATATCACAGAATGTACATTTTCCCCAGTAGCATCCGTGTGCCATCGTCAGTTTGTTCCATCGTCCGTCGCTCCATAAACTGTGCATCGGATTGGCGATTTCGATAACGGAAATATATTGATCCAGTTTTAAATCTGTATAATCAGGAGTACCTATTTCAGACTGTTTGAAGTCGTGTCTTCTAGAATTATTCTTGTAAACAACTTCATTATTTTCTAGAAGAAAAGTTCTTTTAAATTCACCTTCCCCGGCGGTAATTTCTAAATTTTGGTGAAGAAGTTCCAATGGAAGCTCACCGTCATCTAAAGTAATAAAATCAAAAAATTCAAATACTCTCTGGTCTTTAACTTCTCTTAATTCTGTATTGGGAAATCCTCCTCCCATCGCAATTTTAATGTGAGGATAATGCTTTTTGATCCATTGAGCACATTTGAAACCGGAATACAGATTACCGGGAAACGGTATTGAAAAGCAAACCAGTTTTGGCTGTACAGTTTCTATTTTTTCCTGAAGAATTTTTAAAGTAAACTCATCAATAAAGGTAGGCTCACCACACAGTTTTGAATATAATTCATCAAAAGAATTGGCACTTTTTCCAAGGCGTTCTGCATATCTGCTGAAACCAAAATCGGAATCGATATTTTCCACAATATAGTCGGAAATATCTTCCAGGTATAGAGTTGCCAGATGTTTGGCCTTATCCTGAAGTCCCATATTTCCAAAAGCAAATTCCATATCATCCAGCTGGTTGAAACGGGAAGCTTCGGGAAGAAAGTTCATGCTACAGATCTGTCTTGCTAATGTAGGAGTTTTATCCTGTAAAAAAGTAATGACCTGATCTATTGTTTTTAAATATTCTTCTCTTAAGGCATAGATTCTCTGAGAATTTTCAGAGGTGTTATGAAGGTCAATTTCTTTACTGAAAACCTTCTGAATTCCATCCTTTGAAAATAATTCCAAAATAACATCAATCCCCAAATCTACCTGATAGCTTGAAATATTCTTGGTATTTAAAAACCCTTTTATATAAGCTGTTGCAGGATAAGGAGTATTAAGTTGGGTAAACGGCGGAGTAATAAGAAGCAGGTCTTTCAACAGAAATTTTTTTCAAAGTTATTCTAAAGTTTTTTTAGAAAAAAATTTTTTCTCCTGATTATAAACAGTCCGAAAAAGTCTTCAGAAATAGTTTGCTTTATTACATCCTTTTTATCACAATTGTTTTATTTCCAATCTTGAAAATGGTATCTTAGAATAAATCAGCGGGTTTGTTAAACAAAGCATCAGTAGCATTGTTATCGATAAAGTTTAGAAAAGCATCTTCATCAAAATATCCGTCCTCATCAAGAATTGCCGGATTTAATAATTCGATTTCACTAGGTTTTTCCAGGCTGATATTTTCAATAAACTTTCCGGTTTTGCCTGTGATCTCATTGTGAAAACTGATTAAGTATCTGGAATAAATATTACTCTCAGCAACAGTGTAATGTCCGTTTTCTGCAATAAGTGAAGTCATAATGCTTCCTCCTATGTAGGTTTCATTATCATTCCCCGAAGCACCAAACAATACTTTTGAGGTAACATTTCCAGCGCAATACAGCGAACCGTTGATGATGATATTTTCTGCCTGTATATTACCGGTAACTATAAGGACAATAAAATCTTCCACAAAAAGTTTCTCCGATAAGTGAAGATCACCATCGATAAGAATGATTTTATACCCTTCATCTTCGGAAGTAATCAGTTCCAGAGAAGTATTGCTGTCATTTTGTATAAGAACAATTTCAGGGGCATCATTTTCATTATTGATGTACAGGGAAGCGTCCTTTAACTTTTCTGCTGTTTCATCGTCCAGCATTTCGAGAAATTCAGTAAGACTTTCTTCATCGATGCCACTTTCATTGAAAAAATTGTTTTCCAGGGCTTCGTGAGCAATGCTGTATAGATTTTCTGATTTTTCTTTGAGTTGTTTGTATAATTGGTCTTTGGTTAGTTTTTGCAATTCTTTCATCGGTTTTTAAAAGTATATACATTATCTATTCGGTGGGGGAAACACCTGTTAATAGACTGATGCAATATAGTCAGATAAATTGTGTTACGCCAGAAAGAGATGTTTTTTTTCACATATTTTTCTTTTTGATGATTTCCTGAGCTGAAAAATTAGATCATTTCATACAAAAACCGGACTCATAAAGAGGTCCGGTATTTGTATTGTTTTGTATATCAGTCAATAAAAATTTTAGATATGGTTTATTTTCTTTTGGTCTCCAATCACATTCAGGGTAACTCCCAAAAGAATTAAAGTAATCCCGATGAGTAAATTCAGAGTGAATTTTTCATGAAACATCAGGACACTGATCAATACAGCAACAACAGGTTCCAAAGCTCCCAAAATAGCCACAGGAGTAGATCCGATATATTTAATAGCATATACCAGACAAAGACTGGAGATCACTGTAGTCAGAAAGGCAAAAATAAGGAAGTTAATGAAGATCTCTGTTGAAGGAATAGCAAACGATGCATGTGCTGTGACCGCTTTGGACATAAAGAACAGTGAGGTGAAAAGCATTGAATAAAATGTAAGCTTGAATCCGGAAACCTTGATATTCGACTTGTTGACGATAACCATATATAAAGCATAGAACAGTGAACTGAGCATGACAATTCCCAACCCTGCAAAGTTGATTTCCAGTCCTTTTCCTTTTAAACATAAAACAATAACTCCCGCGAAAGCAAGAAGTAAAGAAGCTCCGGATAATCTGGTAAGTCTCTCCTTATAAAAGAAAAGCATGATCAATGCGACAATAATAGGATAAATAAATAAAACGGTAGAGGCAATCCCCGGTGTCAGGAAATCATACCCCAAAAAGAGAAACTCTGAAGAAAGGGCATAACAGATACCAAGGATGGCCAGGATTAAGACCTCTTTTTTATTGATTCTAAAACTCTCCCCTGAATACAGCAGATATCCTCCCACCATTAATGCTGAAAAGAAAAATCTGTAAAACAGCGTAATATCCATTGAAAAATGCGCCTGCTTTACGGGCAGAATAAAAATCGGAATCAGACCATAGGAAACGGCCGACAAAATTCCCAGTGTGTAACCTCTAAGTTTCATGTGCTTTATAGTTATTAAACAAAAAAGCCACTGAATCAATCAGTGGCTTTTTTTATTTTTTTAAGATTAAATCGGTTTAAAACTTAATCCTTGTTCCTGCAGTAATTTTTGTTCCTGCTCTTTGTAGTAGCCACCTACTAACTTATCATGAATTGCTTCAAACGCTGCCAGAGTTTCATTGATCTCTGCATCGGTATGAGAAGCGGTAGGAATAAGCCTTAAAAGAATCATTCCCTTCGGAATGACCGGATATACCACCACAGAGGTGAAAATACCGTAATTCTCTCTTAAATCTTTTACCAATAGAGTAGCCTCTACAGGAGTTCCCTGCATCATTACCGGAGTTACACAAGTATTAGTGTCTCCAATATTGAATCCTCTTTCTGTAAGTCCGTTCTGTAGTTTGTAAACATTCTCCCAAAGTTTAGCTTTGATTTCAGGTCTTGATCTCAATAGCTCCAGTCTTTTTAATCCTCCGATTACCATTGGCATCGTAAGAGATTTTGCAAAGATTTGTGATCTTAAGTTGAATTTCAGATATCTGATGATTTCTTTGTCACCCGCAAGGAATGCTCCGAAACCAGCCATTGATTTTGCAAATGTAGAGAAATAGACATCGATCTGATCGTTACAGTCCTGCTCTTCACCTACACCGGCACCTGTTTTACCAAGAGTTCCGAAACCGTGGGCATCATCTACTAAAAGTCTGAACTGGTATTTGGATTTAAGATCGCAGATCTCTTTGATTTTTCCCTGCTGTCCTCTCATCCCGAAAACTCCTTCTGTGATCACAAGGATACCTCCACCTGTTTCTTCAGCTACCTTAGTGGCTCTCTGAAGGTTTTTCTCAAGACTTGCCATATCATTATGCTTGTAGGTAAATCTTTTACCGGAATGAAGTCTTACTCCATCCACAATGCAGGCATGAGAATCCATATCATAAACAATCACATCATTTCTGCTTACCAAAGCATCAATGGTAGAAACCATTCCCTGGTAACCGAAATTCAATAAGTATGCTGATTCTTTTTTTACGAAGTCTGCCAGTTCTCTTTCCAGCTGAAGGTGCTGGTCTGTTTCTCCGGACATTGCTCTTGCTCCCATTGGATAGAACATTCCATATTCTGCAGCCGCTTTCGCATCCGCTTCTATTACTTCAGGGTGATTACACAGCCCTAAATAGTCATTGGCACTCCAGAAAATTACTTCTCTCCCCTGAAATTGCATTCTCGGGCCAATAGGTCCCTCTAATCTTGGGAAAATAAAATAGCCTTCACCATAATCTGCAAATTGTCCAAGTGGTCCTGGATTTTCTTTTATTCTTTCAAAAATATCCAACATTGTATCGTAATTTTTAAGTAATAAAGCCTTTTTTGTCTGAATACGCAAAAGGCTTTATTTATTTGTATCGTGATTTTATTCGTTCTTATTTGATAAACTCGGTTTTGAAAACTTCGTCATAGTTGTGAACACAGTTGTTAACAAATCCTTGTTCTGCCATCCATTTGTCACTGTATACTTTAGTGATGTATCTGGAACCGTGGTCAGGATAAATCAAAACAACTACGTCATTTTCTGTAAGTTCATGAGACTGGGCATACTGCATCAATCCCTGGGTTACAGCTCCGGTAGTATAACCTCCCATGATGGCTTCTTTCAAAGCAATTTCGCGGGTTCTGTACGCGGACATTTCATCATTTACCCTTACAAACTCATCTACCTTGTCAAAAAGCAGGGCAGAAGGGATCAGGTTTTTACCCATTCCTTCAATCTGATAAGGATGTACATCTTCTTTATGTATTTCTCCTGTTTCGTGATAGCTTTTAAGGATCGAACCGTCTGCATCTACACCAATAATCTTGATATCAGGATTTTTTTCCTTCAAAAATTTGGCAGAACCAGACAGCGTACCCCCCGTTCCGGTGCAGGCAAAAAGGTGAGTGATCTTACCTTGTGTCTGTTCCCAGATCTCGGGACCTGTTGTCTGATAGTGTGCATCAATATTCAATTCGTTAAAATATTGATTGATGTAAATAGAATTAGGAGTTTCCTGAGCGATTCTTTTAGCTACTTCATAATATGACCTTGGATCATCTGCCGGTACATTGGCCGGGCATATATATACCGTAGCTCCCAATGCTTTCAGATAAGCAATTTTTTCAGGTTTTGTTTTATCACTTACTGCAAGAATACATTTATATCCCTTAATGATACATACCATCGCAATAGAAAACCCGGTATTACCGGAAGTAGTTTCTACAACTACAGAATCTTCTTTTAAAAGGCCTTTTTTCTCTGCGTTTTCTATAATATGAAGTGCGATTCGGTCTTTAGTGGAATGTCCAGGATTATATGATTCTAACTTGGCATAAATGGTTGCTGGAATATCTTTTGTCACAGTATTTAGCTTCACCATCGGAGTGTGTCCTATCAGGCCAAGAATATTATCGTAAACATTACTCATTATTTGTTATTTTCAATAAAAATCTGACTGCAAAAATACAAAAAAATAAATAATTACTAAACTTTTGTTTGATTTCTAGGGCATAGTTTGTAAAAAAATATTTTAGTATTTTCAGTTTTGACACGAGTATAATCGCAAATACTGCGCCAAAATTTTTAAATTTTGTTAAAACCCGCATAAAATAAGATAAAAGCCTTATTTTCGCATAATTGATTTAATACTATGAAAAATTGGACTTTTAGGCAATGGAACACCGTTTCAGGATGGGTGATTTTCGTTATTGCTTTCTTTACGTACTTGTCCACCATAGAACCCAATTTCAGTTTCTGGGATTGTGGCGAGTACATTTCTTCTGCAGTAAAACTTGAAGTAACGCACGCTCCCGGAGCTGCTTTATTCCAGATAGTGGGTGCCGTGGCAGCCATTTTTGCATTAGGGAAAGGCGAAAACTATTCTATCGTGATCAACGCGATGTCTGCATTGTTCAGTGCGCTGACTATTTTATTTTTGTTTTGGACGATCACTCATTTTGTGAGAAGACTTTTAAACAAAGATTTTGAAGAAATTACAAAACATCAGGAAATCTCTATTTTATTTGCGGGAGCAGTGGGAGCACTTTGCTTTACATTCTCAGATACGTTCTGGTTCTCTGCGGTAGAGGGAGAGGTTTACTCTATGGCTTCTATGTTCATTGCGCTTTTGGTCTGGTTAATCACCAAATGGGAGAATGAGTATCAGGCGGGAGACAGTGAAAGATGGATTATTCTTATTTTCTTCGTTTTAGGACTTTCTGTAGGAGTACATATGATGTGTATGCTGGCAATTCCTGCAGTATGTCTGGTATACTATGCAAGAAATTACAAGTTTACCTGGAAAAACTTTATCTGGGCAAACCTTATTACATTAGGGATTTTGATTATTGTTTTCAAAATTATCTTCCCTTTAATTATGACAATGTTCGGAAGACTTGAGATTTTCTTTGTGAATGGTCTTGGACTTCCTTTCCACTCCGGAACCATTGCAGCGTTTATTTTAATGGTAGCGATCTGCTACTTCTTAATTAAATATGCAAGAAAGGCAAAAAGAAACATTTATCAGACGGCTGCATTATCTGTAGTTTTCATGATGATAGGGTTCTCCTGCTGGATGGTTATTCCTATCAGAGCGAATGCCAACCCGCCAATGAACCTTAATGATCCGGATACGGCAATCGGTATGCTCGATTATTATAACAGAGAGCAGTATGGTGACTGGCCTACTATTTACGGACAAAACTACACGGCATTCCTTGATGCTAACGGAATTGAGAAAAACGAAGACGGAAGTTTCAAAACAAAGAAAACCGGGGAAATCTATGAAAAAGATGAAAAAACCGGAACCTACAGAAAAACGGGAGACCGTTTCAATTATGTATTCAACAAGTCTCAGGTAAGCTTAATGCCGAGAATGTTTAATGAAGATAAGGATGTAATGGCCAACTATATTTCTATGTATGGCGCTCCTGATTTTACATTCAATTATTCTAATGAAGATGTGGCAGACAATCCGCAGGCAAAGCAGATCTTTGACGAACTGAGAGCAAAATATGAAGATAAATCAATTACCGCTTCAGATTATCTGAAAGTAAAACCTTATAATCTGATCAATGTTCAGAAGCCTTCATTTCTTCAGAATATGGATTATTTTATTACTTTCCAGAACGGATATTACTTTGTAAGATATCTGATGTGGAACTTCGTAGGAAGACAAAATGATCTTGAAGGAAACATGGAAAGCACAAAAGGAAACTGGATTTCCGGAATTCCTTTCGTTGATAATGCTGTGGTAGGAAATCAGGATAAAATGCCTGCTAAATTTAAGAATGAAAGTACAGTTAAATTCTTCTTCCTTCCGTTAATTTTAGGATTGATTGGGTTCTTCTTCCAGTTGAACAGAGATTTCGGAAGATTCTATGCATTGTTATCTTTATTTATTTTAACAAGTGTAGGGATTGTTTTCTATACTGGGGTAAAACCTTTTGAACCGAGAGAAAGAGATTATGCAATGGTAGGTTCTTTCTATGCATTTGCGATCTGGATCGGTTTGGGTGCCGGAGCTATTCTTTGGTTCTTACAATCTAAAATAAAATCAAACGGGGCTAATATTGCTCTGGGAGTGGTTTTATTAGGAGTACCATTCATGATGGGCTTCCAGAACTATAATGTTCATGACAGAAGCAACAGATATACTGCATACGACTATGCGTATTCAGTGTTAAAATCATTGCCGAAAAACGATATCCTTTTCGTTTACGGAGATAACGATACTTACCCGGTTTGGGCTATTCAGGAGACAGAACAGTTCAGGGATGATGTGAAGGTGGTTAACTTTACTCTTGCTTCAACTCCATGGAATCTGGATCAGATCAAAAGAAGAACGTACAATGCAATGGGAATCCCTAGCCAGCTGACACACGACGACTATAGAGATGGGGTAAACGACCAGATCTATATGATGAAGAAGGAAGATTGGGAAGGTGTTTTCTCTATGTTGAAAGAACAGGGAGCTCCGGAAACAGAATTCCAGTCTTTCAGAAAATATCTTACTCAGGATTCTTTAACTTTGAAACAGGCGATTGAATTCATTAAATTCAAATCTCCTGAAAAAGACGAATTGTTGAAAATGTATTTCGGTGAAGAGAAATTTGAAAAATACAATATTCTTCCGGTCAACAAATTCATCCTTCCTGTGAATAAAGAAAATGCTTTAAAAGCAGGAATTATCAACAAAGAAGATCTTCCAAACGTAGCCAATCAGATTATGATTACTTACAAAGGAAATACGCTTTATAAGAACAACCTGATTTTGATGGATCTTTTAGCGAACTTTGACTGGAAGCGTCCGATCAACTTCTCATCAGGAGGTATTTATGACAGCGAAAATATTTTCTATCTGAACGATTACCTTCAGTTTGACGGATTCAGTTACAGATTGATTCCTATCCAGACACCTCCGAGCGCTGATGGAGATATGGGACGAGTAGATGCCAATTCTCTTTATAATGTAGTGAAAAACTTCAGATGGGGGAACTTCAAAAACTTAAATGCTCACTTTGATGAAACGGCTACTTCCAATATCATCAGCTATAGAATGTCAGCGAGCAGAGCGGCAGCAGCCCTTGCATTAAGCGGACAGAAAGCTAAAGCATTGGAAATTCTGGATCTTGCAGCCAAAGAAATTCCGGCAGAGAAATATAATGATCCCCGTTCATTAAGTTCAATTGTTTCAGGATACATTATTGCAGGGCAGGAGCAGAAAGGTCTTCAGATTGCTGAAGTGCTTAAAAAAGGAATCTTTGAAGAGTATGATTATTATTTAAGTCTTTCCAAAGCAGATCAAAGCTATCTGAGAAGACAGATGAGAACAAAACCAATGGAATATTCTCTTGTGGTTTCTGCAGTAACAGATGCTTATACAAAGATCGGACAGAAAGAAAAAGCATATGCTTATCTGGTAAAATCCATAGAACCGATTGACAAGAAGTTCAATGTATTTATCAAAGATCTTCAGGAAATGGGCAGAGATAAGGCGATGAAAGAGTCTGAAAATGTACAGGAAATTACGCCATTCTATCAGTACTTATTTGATGTGATGGAGCCTTATGATTCTACCTATTCCAAAGAAAAGGAAAATCAGATTACGACTGCGATTATCAAAGCAACAAAATAAAATACTTTAAAACGGAACTTCGGTTCCGTTTTTTTATTATTGGGAATCCTGAATTTTAAGATTATATTTGTGAAAGTAAAAATACATAATGTCCGAAACACAAAATAACAAATTCCCAATGTATGCCGTCATTGCTACGGTTCTTTTTAAACTTCTTTTTTTATTAACGCACTATATCCAGGAAGATGCGTTTATCACCTGGAGAGTTGCCCAGAATCTATTGGATTATGGAGTAATCGGCTTCAATGGAGATACTAAAATTTCTGCATCTACAACACATCTGTATGTTTTTGTATCCTATATTTTCAATCTTGTTTTTGGAAAAGAAAATTTTATTGAGCCTCTTTTGATTTTTAATTCCATACTGTTTACCATAGGAACTTTATGGCTGTCTAATCTGGTTTTAAAAAATCCATGGCATAAGGCAATCTTTATATTTCTGATCGGTATTTTACCGCCAGCCATTAAAATTTCAATCCTTGGTATGGAATATGGAATTCTGTTTTTTCTGGAGATGGCATTGTTGTACTACGGATTTAACAAAGGGAAAAAATGGGTTGTGACACTTCTTCCCGTTTTAATCATGTTTACCAGAATTGATACCGTCATATTCCTGGGAATTGTATTTCTTGTGGATCTGTTCTGGAACAGAAAAATAAGATGGAATTATATCTTCGGAGGAGCTTTTGGAGTTTTATCAACAGTTGCTTTCAACTGGTTTTACTTTGGTGAACTGGTGAACAATACCATTACCGCAAAAAAATTGCTTTACAGTGAAAATTTTACGATCCAGCAGCATATCGGGTATTTCTTTAAAAGCTTTGGAAATTTCTGGGGAATGCTGAAAGTTCCGGGAGATTTCAATCCGCTGACTATCGTAGTTTTGATTTTTGAATTGCTTTGCTTTATTTATCTGATCAGACAAAGAGAAAAAAGAAACTATTTTTTGTGGATGATTTTTCTTTTCGGATGGGCAAAACAAATCATTTTCATTTCTCAAAAAAGCTTATTCGACTGGTATTACTGGGTGCCGCAGCTTTTACTTTTTGTTCCTGTTCTTATTTTCGTACTGGAACAGAAAGAGAAGAAAAACCTATGGCTTTCATTATTAATTGTATTCTACATTTTTCCGATGTTTGTTTTCCAGACTGTTCACTGTATTGCAACAGGAAACGGAGAGTGGAACTACCGCAGAACGATTGGTACCTTTTTAAATCAATATGAAAAAGATAAAAACCAATGGATTTTATTGGAGCCGGCAGGTTATGTGCCTTATTTTTCAGGATTAAAAACGATTGATGAGGTTGGATTGGTTGATAAACAGATTCAGAAGGAAATTAAAAAAGATAAAACGAATTACTGGATCAACACGGTAAAAAATAGAAAACCGAAATATCTTCTTTCTTATCAGAATTTATATGAAGAAAAGAATGCCAATTCAGAATACTATAAAACCCATTATAAGCTTCTGAAAGAATTCCGTGTCAAAGATCATCTGAATAGTGATCATAAGATTCTGGAAAAAATTTACCATCTGAAACCTTCCGGAACAGACTATAATTTGTACATTAGAATTGATTAAAAGATTGAAATATTTTAGTGAAACAGTTTAAAATAACTCTTTCACTCTAATACTCTCAAACCCTCAAACTCAAAACAAACCTAATACCTGAAAAAATGAAATACTGTGCTTTTCTCCGTGGCGTCAACGTAAAAGGAACCAATATGAAAATGGCGGAAGTCTGCCAGGTTTTTAAAGATGCGGGGATGAAAGACGTAAGTTCAATATTGGCGTCCGGAAATATTGTGTTTTCTTCAGATAAAAATGTGGAGGAGTTAAAGACCATTCTTGAAAAAGCGATGTCTGACCATTTTTCTTACGAAGCTTTTTTGTTTGTGAAAACCCAGGAAGAGATAGAAGTGTTCTGGAACAGCATTCCTTTTGAAAAGAATGAAAGTCTCCATATTTATAGTTTTGTCGGTATTCCGGGCGTGGAAAAAGTTTTGATGGAAGAATTCCAAAAAGCCGCTCAGGCAGAAAATGAAAAAGCAGAAATTATCAATGGTATATTTTACTGGCAGATTCCTAAGGGAAACACCTTAGATTCTACTTTTGGAAAAGTACTGGGTAAAAAAAGCTTAAAAGATCAGTTTACCAGCAGGAATGTGAATACATTTGAAAAGATTTTGAAAAAGATGAATTAAAATACACGAATCATCCTTCGATATAGCTTATCCGGTTATATTATAACATTTATTGGAAATTCAATAGGAACGGGCTTTAGCCCGTTTATCAATAAAAGTAGCAGCCATTGGCTTCAGCCAAAACCTATCTTATAAGTTATAGTTGAGTTTCCCACAGATCTCGCAGATCTACACAGATTCTACCTTTGGAAAAGTACTGGGCAAAAAAAGTCTTAAAGATTAGTTTACCAGCAGGAAGGTGAACAGGCATGAGAAAATTTTAAAAAATTCTAAATAATTATCGCAATGCTTCGACAGGCTCAGCATGACACCGCTAAAAAATAACGTTAAAATAATATGGCTTCGACGTAGGTGCTTGTACATTGATGGTTTATACTTTGTATTATAATTCTTCACAGTAATAAAACAGCTAGTATCAGAGCTGTCATGCTGAGCCTGTCGAAGCATCTATCACTTATCCGGTGCCAATTAACAGTAAGTATTAGGGTTGTCATGCTGAGCTTGTCGAAGCATCTATCACTTATTAATTATCCAGTGCCGATTAACAGCTAGTATTAGAGCTGTCATGCTGAGCCTGTCGAAGCATCTATTACTTATCAATTATCCAGTGCCGATTAACAGTTAGTATGAGAGCTGCCATGCTGAGCCTGTCGAAGCATCCATCAATAAATAATCAGAAATCCAAAAGCCAAAAACTATTGCAGCCATAGCCTGTTAAAGCAATCAAATAATTTCCATTTGTGAAACTTTCTCAGTATTTTTACTGAACTTTTTAATTACAACAAAATGATTCAGTATTTAGATAATATTTCGCACAAAGATTCAAAAAACTTTTTCCTTATTGCCGGACCTTGTATTATTGAAGGGGAAGATATGGCATTAAGAATTGCTGAAAAAGTAATCAGTATTACAGATAAATACAATATTCCCTATATTTTCAAAGGAAGCTTCAAAAAGGCAAACAGAAGCCGTGTAGATTCTTTCACAACCATTGGTGAAGAGAAATCTCTGGAAATTCTTAAAAAAGTGGGAGAGACGTTCAATATTCCTACCACAACAGATATTCATGAGAATGAACATGCAGCACTAGCAGCACAGTATGTGGATGTTTTACAGATTCCTGCATTTCTGGTGCGTCAGACTGATTTATTAGTAGCTGCAGCTAAAACAGGAAAATGTGTGACTTTGAAAAAAGGTCAGTTCCTTTCTCCGGAAGCGATGAAGTTTGCCGTTCAGAAAATTACAGATTCCAACAATCAGAAAGTAGCCATCATTGAAAGAGGAAATTCTTTCGGATATACGGATCTTATCGTGGATTACAGAGGAATTCCTACCATGAGAGAATACGCGCCTGTGATTCTGGACGTTACGCACTCTCTGCAGCAACCTAATCAAAGCTCAGGCGTTACAGGCGGAAGACCGGACCTTATTGAAACCGTTGCCAAAGCAGGAATTGCAGTGGGAGCAGACGGAATTTTCATCGAAACACATCCTACACCGGAAACCGCGTTATCTGATGGTGCCAACATGTTAAGATTAGATTTATTAGAAGATTTGTTACAAAAATTGACAAGAATTAGAGAATCGATTTTGTAATTGTTAAAAAAACATTAATTTTAGAAATTCTAAAACATTTCTTTTGAAAAAACTAGTTTTACCGCTAAGCCTTATGGTCCCTGTATTGTTTTTCTCCCAACAAAGGAAAAAAGATACAGCGACCACTAAAGTAACCGATATAGAGGAAGTTGTCTTCCAGAAAAAAGCAACAGGAAAAACAAACGACCTTACCAACGTAAGAATTTCAGCAAAAGAAGCGAAATCAGTAGCTTCTATAAATGGTGGGATTGAAGGATTGCTTAAAACACTACCTTCCGTAAACTCCAATACCGAGCTGTCCTCACAATATATGGTTCGTGGTGGAAACTATGATGAAAACCTGATCTACATTAATGATATTGAGATCTACAGACCTTTCCTGATCAGAAACTCTCAACAGGAAGGAATGAGTATTATCAACCCGGATATGGTTTCTGCAGTGAATTTCTCTGCGGGAGGATTTGAAGCTAAGTATGGCGATAAAATGTCTTCTGCCTTAAATATCTATTACCGTGAGCCTGAAAAATTTGAAGTTTCAGGAGAGGCAAGCTTAATTGGAGGAAGGCTTACAACAGGTCTGGCTTCAAAAAATAAAAAATTTACTGCTTTATTTTCCGGCAGATACAGAAATACCAACCTTGTTCTTAATACCTTAAAAGAAGATACAGACTTTAATCCAACCTATTGGGATTTCCAGTCTTATCTCAATTATCATGTCAGTGACAAATTCTCCATGTCATTCATCGGATATTATTCCAAGAATGATTATGAGATGATCCCAAGGGCAAAAAGTGTTACTTTCGGAAGTCTTCAGCAGCCTATTACCGTTAATATTGGATATGGAGGTCAGGAAAATGACCAGTATAAAAACATGATGGGAACATTCTCTATGAACTATAAGCCGGCAGATAAGTGGAAGCTTACCCTGGATGCCTTTGCTTATCAGAACAGAGAAAGAGAATATTACACAATACAGTCAGCATACGAGCTTCAGACCTTTGATCCTGTGACGCAGCAGCCTGTCACATCTTTCGATGTTGGAGGGCAGATAGAACATGCAAGAAATGATTTGTTTGTAAGAACATACGGAACACAGTTCAGAGCAAAATTCTCTCCCAATGTCAATACAGACTTTGAGGTCGGATTTAAATATGAAAAAGAAAATCTGAAAGATCTTACTAATGAATGGAAATTGGTAGATTCTGCAGGATACAGTATTCCAAGACCGGAAGTCATTGATCCTAGAACAGGAACTACAGGAGATCTCAAGCTTGCTTATTATATTGCCGGGCAAAATAATATTGAGCCTACAAGACTTTCAGCATACGCACAATATTCACAGAAGTTCTACTGGGGTGCCAGTAAAGTATTTGTGAATGCCGGAGTACGTGTTGCCAACTGGAGTTTCAATAAAGAAACCATATTCTCACCAAGAGCTCAGTTTGCGATCAAACCGGATTGGGACAGCGATATGTTGTTCAAAATTTCAGGAGGAATCTACTATCAGGCTCCTTTCTATAAAGAAATTAAAGATTTAGATGGTAATTTTAACTCTAATATAAAATCGCAGCGTTCTATCCAGGTCATTCTTGCCAATGATTATGAGTTCCAGATGTATGACAGACCATTCAAACTGACAACGGAACTTTATTATAAGAAAATGGATAACCTGATTCCTTATTATATGGATAATGTAAGGATTCGTTATTCCGGGCAAAATAATTCAAAAGGATATGCGTATGGTATCGATACCAGACTATTCGGAGAATTTGTTCCGGGTGTGGATTCATGGTTGTCTGCAAGTTATGCCAGAGTGTATGAAAATATTGATGGAAGAGGAGATATTCCAAGACCTACAGATCAAAGGTTGAGATTTGCTATGTTCTATCAGGATTATATGCCAAGTTTTCCGTCTATGCGTGTGAACCTTACCCTCGTGTACGCTATGGGATTACCTACAGGAGCTCCTGTACTATTCAACAGTAACGGACAGCCGGATTTTGGCTCAGCTTATAATTATCAGCAGACCCTTCCTTCCTATAAAAGGGTAGACTTAGGGTTGACAAAGGTATTTATTGATCCAAAAGAAAAAAATAAGAGATCCGGTTTCTGGGGTAATTTTGAAGAGCTGACATTAGGCGTTCAGGTTTTCAACGCATTTAACATTAACAATACGGTTGCGAACCAATGGATCACAGATTATAACAGCAATTATATGTATCCTGTTCCGGTACGTCTTACAGGGCGTTTCTTTAATGTAAAACTGGAATTTAAACTGTAAAAACAAAAAGGTTGAGGTTGATTTTATCTTAATCTGTCAGAAAATATGTAAAATAAAAGCTTTCAAATTTTTTTGGAAGCTTTTTTATTTACCCGAATTTTATAACAACATTACCAAATTTTATAACAACGGTATCACAGATATTTTTAACTTTGTCTTACCAATGAAAAAGATTCTTGCCATATTGTTTTCTATTTTCTACTTCGGCTTTTCTTCCGGAGCGGCATTTAGCATTCATTATTGCATGAAAGAATTTGTTTCCGTAAGCCAGAAAGTAGATGACATCTGTGGAAAATGCGGCGTTAAAGATAAAAAGGGATGCTGCAAAACAGAGATTAAAATCGTAAAAGTAGACGATTCACAGAAATCAGATTATCTGAATGTGGATTTCTTAAGTGCAGTTTCAGAAATTCCGGTGAAACATCAGTTTCCAGTTGTTGACAAGTCTTTTTCAGCTACGAAATTTACCCAGATCCAGATTAATGCGCCGCCTGAATTCCGGCCGGTCCCTATCTACATCAATCATTGTAATTTTAGAATCTAGAATCCGTCAGTCGTTTCCGGTATAATGAATCATATACCGTTACAGACGACATGTTCTGACGCACTACTGATGCGTTACCCTTATTCTTTATTAAAAAATTAATTCTAAAATTTAAAACAATGAAAAAATATATCATCACAGCAGCCTTATCTTTATTTTCAATCATTTCATTATCAGCACAATCTAAAAAGGATGCTCAGGTTACTAAGCTGTATCAGAACTATATTGCTATTAAATCAGCTTTAGCTTCAGATGATGCTGACACAACTTCAAAAGCAGCAACAGAATTCATTAAAACAGCTTCAGCTATTGATTATAAAGTTGTTTCTGAAGGAAACCTTAATATTCTCAGAAAAGATGCCTCTGCCATTTCTGAAGCAAGAACAGTTGCCGCACAAAGAGAAACTTTTTTCAATCTTTCCGACAATATGATTGCTTTGACCAAAGAGTTCAAACTTTCTGAAAAACCAGTCTACGTTCAATATTGCCCAATGGCAGACGGAAGCTGGCTAAGCGATGAAAAACAAATCGTTAACCCATACTATGGGAAATCTATGCTTTCTTGTGGTAGCGTAAAGTCGGAAATTAACTAATTGTTGTATTATTGTTAAAAACAATAAGTTGCATGGCTTAAATTAGAATTAACTTTAATCCATGCAGCTTCTAAAAAGTTCGAAATATTATGAAAAAACTGATAATGTTTCTGATGCTTTTATTCTCTGTGTTTACTTTCGCACAAACTACAAAAACGTATTATACCTGTCCCATGCACCCGGAAGTGGTGTCATCAAAACCCGGAGACTGCCCGAAATGCGGAATGACTCTCGTGAAAAAAACAGTGGTTATAAAACCCAAAGTAGCAGCAAAACCGAAAGTAAAGCCTACCCCTAAAACAGAGGCTAAAGCAAAACCTGCAGAAACAAAAATAAATAAGAGAAAGGTTGAGAAAAAAGCAGAAGCTAAAAAGGTTAATGATGCTAAATCTCAGACAAAGATTGTATTGCCGGCTAAAACTCAGGATTTAAATCAATCGGAATCTAAAGCTCAGAAACAGGCTCAAACTACGTATACCTGCCCGATGCATCCTGAAATAGTTTCGGACAAACCGGGAAAATGTCCTAAATGCGGGATGGAACTGGTAGAAAAAGAAGATCATTCCCATACACAGGCTGAAAATCCTAAAGAAGAAAAATCTGTTTTAAAACGTAATTCAGAAAATGGAAAGATTACTTTTGGAGGAAAAACAGTTCGTTACGATCTCTATGTAAAAGATACGATTGTCAATTTTACAGGAAAAAACAGAAGAGCAATTGCAATCAATGGTAAACTTCAGGCTCCGACTTTATATTTTACAGAAGGAGATACTGCAGAGATCTACCTGCACAATATGCTTAAGGAAAATACAGGGCTGCATTGGCACGGCGTGATTCTTCCCAATGAACATGATGGTGTTCCATACCTTACCACAAAACCTGTAAAACCTGGGGAAACTCATTTATACAAATTCAGAATTTCTCAGAACGGAACGTACTGGTATCATTCGCATGAAGCCCTTCAGGAACAGATTGGGATGAATGGTATTCTGGTATTTAAAAAAAGAGAAGGTGAGCCGAAAACAACATACAATGCTGAAATTCCGGTATTACTCGGAGATTGGAGTGATGATGATCCGATGCAGATTGCAAGAAGACTTCATATGGCGAATACAGATTGGTATGCTGTAAAGAAAAACGCCGTACAAAGTTACTGGGAAGCTATCAAATCGGGAAATTTCGGGACAAAAGTACTGAATGAATGGAAAAGAATGGAAGCAATGGATGTAAGTGATGTCTATTACGATAAATTCTTAATCAATGGCGCACCAAGTTCAGATTATTCTAATGTAAAAGCGGGTGATAAAGTAAGACTGAGAGTTGCCAATGGAGGTTCCTCTACCTATTTCTGGTTAAATTATGGCGGAGGAAAGATAAAAGTAGTGGGAAATGACGGGAATGATGTGGTACCGATAGAAGTTGACCGTCTGATTGTAGGAGTGTCGGAAACCTATGATATTGAAGTGACCATTCCTGAAAACAAAAGCTTTGAATTCAGAGCGACTTCTGAAGACAGAATAGGACACGCTTCTCTCTGGCTGGGTTCAGGAGAAAAGGTTGAAGCTCCCAACCTTCCAAGGCTGATGCTTTTTGAAGGGATGAAAATGATGAACGGCATGATGGAGATGAGCGGAAATATGAAACCGATGAATATGACGATGGGAAATCAGATGATGGATATGAACGAAGTGATGTACCCTGAATTATCCGAAAGCCAGAGAAAGACTACAGCGAAGCACATCAATGAAATGATGGGTGTGAAGACGAAGGAAGATCAGAAAGAGGATCATTCTCAACATGCCGGAATGGATATGAAGGAAGAGAAAACAATCAAAAGACTGTCTTACAATATTTTGAAATCTCCTGAGAAAACCATTCTTCCCTCAGACAGCATTCGTGAAATGAAATTTACGCTGGAAGGGAATATGAATCATTATCTGTGGACACTGGATAATAAAACCGTAACAGAGACAGATAAAATTCTGATCAAAAAAGGAGAGGTTCTTAGAATCAAGATGTATAATAATTCTATGATGCGTCACCCGATGCACCTTCACGGTCATGATTTCAGATTGATCAATTCAAAAGGAGAATATTCTCCACTGAAAAATGTTGTGGATATCATGCCAATGGAAACCGTAACGATAGAATTTGCTGCGAATCAGGATGGAGACTGGTTTTTCCACTGTCACATTTTATACCATATGATGGCAGGAATGGGAAGAATCTTCAGTTATGAAAACTCAAAGCCCAATCCGCAGCTTCCCAACAGGAAATTAGCCTGGAAAAATTTCATACAGGATAATAAAATGACCAGTTCTATGGCGATGCTGGATGTAGCTAGCAATAGAATCCATGCAGAAACGATGACGATGTTCGGGCCTAGATGGGCTAACCTGAATGAGTTTCATTCCAACTGGAACTTTGATCATTTCGAAGGAAGTGCGAAAGTGGGACGTTTTTTAGGTAAATTCCAGTGGGCGCTTCCTTATGCCGGAATCAGAGTTCAAAAGAATCATGAGATCATGGAAAGACAGATGGCAGAAGATATGGGAACGGATTTTCACGGTAAAAAGACCTGGTTCGGGCAGCAGAAAGCCTCCAAGAATAAGTTTACATTCATGGTGGGTATGCAGTATGTGCTGCCAATGCTCATCACTGCTGACGCAAGTGTTGATCAAAACGGAAAAGTGTTATTGGAACTTAGCCGAGAAGATATACCACTTTCCAGAAGACTGAGAGGAAATTTCTCTGTCAATTCAGACGGTGAGTTTTCAACCGGAGTGAGATATATCGTTCAGAAATGGCTGTCTCTTTCAGGAAATTATGATAACGAACTGGGCTGGGGCGCAGGTGTCACTTTAACATATTAATTTTTTAACCCTATTATTTAAGAAACAATGAAAAATATAATAACCGTATTGTTTGTAGGAGCTACATTATATTCTTGTAATAAACCCGATCATAAAATAGCTGAAAACAAGGCCGCAGAACCGGAAATCAAAACAATAGAAACAACTGAGGCTGGCGAAACTTCAAGTCAGGAGCTAAAAGAAAATCCGGAAAATAAAAAAGAAGCAGAGGAGCTTTCACCTTTTCCGATTCAGCAAGTTATCAAAGGTTACCTTCCTCTAAAAAATGCCCTTGCTCAGGATGATTCTAAAAAAGCTTCCGATGCGGCTAAAAACCTGTTTTCCATCTTAAAGAAAATAGACATCAGTACAACCGATGCAAAAAACAATTCTGAGTTGCGTGATATTATAGAAAGTGCAGCAGAGAACGCAGAACATATAGGTAAAAAATCTGATGATATAGCTCATCAGAGAGAACATCTGTTTTCCCTGAGTAATGATATCACCGATTTAATAAAAGAACAGGGAACCGGCGGTTTAAAATTATACCAGGATTTCTGTCCTATGTACAATAATGGAAAAGGTGGAACCTGGATCAGCGAGTCGGAGGAGATTGTCAATCCATATGAGGGACAGAAAATGATTAACTGTGGCTCTGTAAAAAAAGTATTTTAAAATGTAAAAAGAAATGAACCGGCACATTAAAAGCATATTTTTAGGGTTTGTTCTCATTTTTTTACTTATTCAGATTATTCAGCCTGCCCGTAATATTGATTACGGGCAGGTTCCTTCAACAGATATTTCAAAGGTTTATAAAGTTCCCGAGAATGTACAATCTGTTTTAAGGCAATCTTGTTATGACTGTCACAGCAATTCTACGCATTATCCGTTCTATTCCTATATACAGCCTTTAAGTTATTATCTTGAAAAGCATATTAAAAAAGGAAAAGAGGAATTGAATTTTAATGAATGGGGTAGCTACAGTCAACGTAAGCAGGCCAATAAATTAGAATCTGTTGCTAATCAGATCCAACAGAAAAAAATGCCGCTTACGTCTTATACTTATCTACATCCGAAAGCTGTGCTTTCTGAAAGTCAGGTAAAAGAAATGGTCCGCTGGATAGAGTTGGTGCAGACTGAAAATAATAAAGCCAATAAGAATTAAAAAGATAAAAGCCATTCTGAAACGAATGGCTTTGTTTGTGGATACAAAAACTTTATTCAGAAGCTCCTGCAGTTCAAATAGATGTTAGTTATTGGCAAACTGTATGTAAACGCAAAGAATAGATAATTGCAATGCTTAATTTTAGAGGGCAAAGAGTTGCGACTTTGTCGTTGATGAAGCTTTAAATAATACATTCGCTTAAAAAGAATCAATGAAATTGATTCCGGCTTTGCTCCCTTAAAATTTTACTATTCAAAAGTGAAGCCTTTGCGTGGTAAGTTTGTAATAAATCAGAAAGATTTAATTTTAAGAATAGTAAATCTTTTAAGAGTAATAAATTGAGCTAATTGGTTTTTAACTAGCTTTTCAATTTTTTCTTTTTCTTTTACATTCATAATAGTATTTTTTATTATGAATTACTCAAATGTAATGTGTTGGTTTTATGGAATTGATGGGTATAATTTTTATAAGAAAAATGTTAATAATTTAGCTAAAAGCAAAAGCCACCTCATTTTCACGAGATGGTTTTATGTAATATATAAGATGCTTTTATTTAGAAGCTCCCACGGCTTTTTCAGTCTTTGCTGGTGTATAAGTAACTTTTGAAATATCAACCGTCATTTCCTTCAGACGTTTTGCCACATTTTCAGGCATTTCTTTCTGATATCTTCCTCCGATAACTTCAGCAAGGAATTTTTCGGTTTCAGCATACATCGCCATGCTGTTTACAGGTTTACGGAATCCATGACCTTCATCATCAGCAAGAATGTAGTTTACCTTTTTACCTTTATCACGAAGAGCAATGACAATCTGATCTGCTTCAGCCTGCTTTACTCTTGGATCATTAGCTCCCTGAACAATCAATAATGGTTTATTGATTTTATCTACACTGAATAGTGGGCTTGCATCATGCATACGTTTTTTACCTTCCTCCGTTTTTGGATCACCTACCATCCCATAAAGGAATGCACGGGCAGATTCCCAATAAGCAGGAACAGAATCCAGTAATGTAAATAAGTTACTTGGTCCTACGATATCTACTCCCGCAGCATATACATCCGGAGTGAAAGCCAGCCCGGCCAGCGTTGCATAGCCTCCATAGCTTCCTCCCATGATCACCACTTTGTTTTTATCTGCAATTCCCTGATCGATCAGATATTTTACGCCCCAGGTAATGTCATCCTGCATCAGTTTTCCCCACTGAAGATCTCCGCCATTCTGGAACTTTTTACCATATCCGCCACTTGCTCTGAAGTTAGGCTGAAGCACAGCATATCCTCTGTTGGCTAAAAACTGTACGGTTGAGTTATATCCCCAATAATCTCTTGGACCTTTCGGGCCTCCGTGTACTAAAACCACAACAGGAACATTCTTTCCAGAAGAACCTACAGGTAAAGTCAGGTAAGCCGGAATTTCAAGTCCGTCACTACTTTTATAGCTGATAGGAGTCATTGCTGCCAGATACTTTTCAACTTTTTTCAGTTCTGTTCTTGGCGTATACTGGAATATCAGCTGTTTTGTCTTGGCATCGAAGAAATAAGCTTCTGAAGCATATTTATCTCCTCCTACGGAAACAAGGAACTTAGAATAATCATTGGTAGAACTTGCAAAACCAACCTCTCTTCCATGGAATTTACTTTGCAGGAATTTGTAGTTAGCTTCCCAGGCTTTATCTTTCCAGTAATATTCTGTTTTATCTCCGGTATAAGAAGTGTAGATCATTTTTCTTGTATTTCTGTCCAGGAACAGTCCTCCGAAATCTACTTTATCTTTAGGATCACTTTCTATTTTTGTAATCTGTTTTGTTTTCGGATCCATCAGGAATAGTGTAGATTTATCAAGATCTCCTTTATTGGTTACCAAATAAAACTTAGAATTGTCTTCGTTCCAGTTGGAGATATAAGCACTTTCCGTAACCAGTGTTTCATAAATAGGAGTCAGTTTATCACCTTCTTTATAAAAAAACTGTGTCGTTCCTTTATCATCCGTTTTGGAAAGAACCCTTAATTTTTCATCCCAGTCAAATTCATAGCTGGTGATACGGTCTCTATTTTCGTAAATCTTTTTCAGTTCTCCTGTAGAAATTTTCACCGAATACAGATCATGCCATGCTTTATCGCGGTTATTCAATCCAATCATCAGCAAATCGGGATCTTTTCTGCTTGCCATGTAGATACTTGCAGTAACGTCTTTAAGCGGTGTAATATTTCTTGATTCCGGAACTCCTTTTGTTACTTTTGCCATAGGATCTACTGCAAAAATATTCATGTTTTCATCCCCGTTATTATCTTTTACATACAGAATATATTTTCCGTCTTCTGTCCAGAAATATCCATTCAACGGGCGTTTGCTGTTTGTTAAAGGACGTGCTTTTTCAAAAGGCTCATCAATTTTTTTTACCCAGATATTCATAATCCCTTCATATTCTTTTGTAAAGGAAATCCATTTCCCATCGGGACTCAGTTGTCCTCCGGAAATTTCCGGGTTACCAAAGAATAAAGCTCTGTCCAGTACCGGGACTTCCTGAGCTTGTGCCGTATGAACTCCTATGAGCAGGAGCAATACATAAAAAATTTTTTTCATGTTGTTAATTTTTAGTTGTTATTAATAAATTGTTGATGATTTTTTAATTTTTTCCTTTAAACCTAATTTATCGAATATCTGCATTGCATTGACGGCCATCATAATTCCTGCTCCTACCGGTTTTATTTCAGGCGCAGATTCATAGATCGTGAAATCATACTGATGCTGTTTCAGTACATTTCCGAGGATAAGTCCTCCGATTCCGGCTCCGATAATAGAAATGGTGCTCATAAGTTAGGACCTGAATTTTAATTTATAAACTTAAAATATAACTCTCCGACACTTTTTTGAAACCGTACTTACTGAAAAAGTTGTGAGCGCCATGATTGTTGACTCCACTTTCTAATAAGATAAAACTGATGTTCCAGCTTTTAGATTCATGAATAGCTTTCTCCAGCAGTTTACTTCCAAGAGACTGGCCTCTCACTGACTGATCCAGAAGCATATCTTCCAGAATAGCATACTTTTTAAAAGGACTGTTGATGACGTTGAAAACCATCATGCCGACTATTTCTCCATTTTCATTTTCTGCAACCAGAATATTCAGTTTGGAACTGCCATCGGAATTAAAATCGGTGATCAGCTGTTCTGTCAGGATCAGTTCAAGATCAGGATTCCAGTGGTGTGAGTCTATGGCTCTGCCGGACATCATTTCGCCATGAGAAATATAAGCATCTGTTTTATGCGTAATAAAAAAGTCTACAAGTTCTTTTACGCGGCTTTTATCGGTAAGCCATTGGGTCGTATATTTCATAAGGTGTTATAATTTTATTTCAGATTTTTCAGCTCTTCCAGCAGTTTATTCTGCTTATTGATAAATTGATTGAGACTGTCTGTTTTCAGAGGATGGGCCTTTTGATATTTTTCAATTTCAGGAAGTGTTTTTCTGATTTTGAATACAAGGTATTGATCATGAAGTGTGGTCCTGTTTGCTTTTATTTTGGCGATGAGGTCTCTGATCGTCTGTGTTTTTACATCATATTTTTCAGCGCTTGCTTTTATCTCTTTTTCAATTTGTTTCTTGGTAATGGAATCTGTAATGGAACCGGATAATACAGTCGCATCATTATAGTATGTTTCCGATTTTTGAATAACATCATCATATTCCGAAATGGAGGTTTCCGTTTCCTTTTGAATATTTTCTATTCTTAAGTCAAGATCCTGTAAAGTTTTATCATTTTTTATAAGCTCCAGATAGATTTCCTGAACAAGATTTCCTTCACGTGAGGAGTATCTGGTATTTTTTTTAATAGCACCGGAAACTGAAGATTCAGCATTGTCAACTGCATTTTCTACCACAGGAGCGTGCTGCGATTTGTTTTCACTGCAGGAAAATAGAGACAAGGCAAGGATAGAAGCGAAAAGTATTTTTTTCATAGTATGTTTTGTTTTAGTTGAAAATCAGCATCATATTCAAAGCTATTAAAGTTAATCATTTCAATGCTAACGCAAGTGGATTAAAGGATATGATTTTAATTAGTTGAATAAACTTTGAAAAATGTTACATCCATAAAAAAACGGAGCCTGAAAACAGACTCCGCCTATAAAATTTTTACGCTAAAATTATTTACCCAGGTAAGATTTAAGGATCTTGCTTCTGGTATTGTGTTTTAGTCTCTTAATTGCTTTTTCTTTGATCTGACGAACTCTCTCTCTTGTAAGATCGAAAGTTTCACCAATTTCCTCTAAAGTCATTGGGTGTTTTCCGTTCAGTCCGAAGTATAATCTTACTAAATCAGCCTCTCTTGGCGTCAAAGTATTCAATGCTCTTTCAATCTCAATTTGTAAAGATTCAAGCATCAGATCTTTATCAGGACTTGGAGATTCTCCTGAACGTAATACATCATAAAGATTAGAATCTTCACCTTCTACCAAAGGCGCATCCATAGACAGGTGTCTTCCGGAGTTTTTCATAGATTCTTTGATATCTTCCTCGCTCATGTCAAGAACTTCAGCCAATTCTTCCGGAGAAGGTGGTCTTTCATTTTCCTGTTCAAGGTGAGCGTATGCTTTATTGATTTTGTTGATAGATCCAATCTTGTTCAATGGTAATCTTACAATTCTTGACTGTTCAGCCAATGCCTGTAAAATTGATTGACGGATCCACCATACTGCATAAGAGATAAATTTGAAACCTCTAGTTTCATCGTACCTTTTTGCCGCTTTCATTAATCCTAAGTTACCTTCATTGATCAAATCGGGTAAAGAAAGACCCTGATTTTGGTATTGCTTAGATACAGATACTACGAAACGAAGGTTGGCTTTGATTAATTTCTCAAGTGCGGCTCTGTCGCCGGCACGTATTCTTTGTGCCAATTCTACTTCCTCGTCCGCAGTAATCAGTTCCACTTTACCAATTTCCTGCAAATACTTGTCTAATGAAGCAGTTTCCCTGTTGGTAACCTGCTTAGTGATTTTTAATTGTCTCATTTATTTTTTCCTCAAAAAAGAGTTACTATAATATATACGTATGAAAAGGTAAAAAGGTTACACAGGATTTAATATTTTTGTGCAAAGTATACTATAAAATGTATTAATGATTTTTTAATAATAGATTAAATAACTGATAACTAAATTGTTGTGTGTTTTGGTTTATCATTTAAAAAAATAAATATAAATTCTAAAAGAGGTAAATTCATTTACAAACTTTATAATTTCCCTAAATCCTAAATCCTAAATCCTAAATCCTAAATCCTAAACCTTAAACTTTAAACAAAAAAAAACGAAACCGAAGTCCCGTCTTTATATCTAAGATTACTATTGCAGGCTATTATGGTTAATGAACCTGCAACCCGTAACTTGTAACTAGAAAAGCTCGTTTAATACTTTTGCCAGTCTCAATCCTCCGTATAGAAGCTGTCTTTCCATCGTTTCATTAAACTTGTACTGGTAATCGTAAGCTAATTTAGAATCATTTGGAGTCTGTGCATAGATCTTATTGGCGATTTTGTGAGAATCATACAGCCAGTCTTCCAGTGTTCCGGACTGAATCTGTGCTACTTCTTCTTTAGATTTGATATCTAAAAGCTTAGAATATTCGGTGTAGCTGTATTTTTGAGAATCTACTAATTTTCCATCCCAAACAGAGTGTAAATTTGTTTTTTCCCCGAAATAGGTAACATTGATTTTGTTTCCACCTAAATCTTCAGCTCTTCCTACGTGTAGAGGCTGAGCAAGATCTCCCATAATGTGAATAAGGAAGATCAAAGCAATTTTTCTGTCTTTTTCAGAAGTGTTTTTATCTTTGATCTGGCTGGAAAGGGTATTTACCTGAGTATAAAGGCTTGGTCCCGCCTGTGCTTTTAAGTTTTGTTCGAAAGCTTTAAAATCAGTCATCGGATCAATGTTTACATAATGCCATGATGAAGCCTGCTTCCATGCGCCTGTTGTATCAGATTTGATAAAATCCGGCCAGTTTGCCCAGTAAGCCAGACGCTCTTTTCCCATGATCTTTTTAATCTCTCTTCTTGCTTTGCGGGAAAGGTGGTTTTGTGCAATGTCTGCAATCACTCTGTGTCCCGTTAATCCCCACGCATAAGAATAAAGTGAAGAGGCCATGAATGCTAAAATCAGAATTTTAGAATAAATACTTTTCATTTTAAATAACAATTTTCAGTTTGCAAAGATACGGCCCGCTTTCGGAATGAGCATGCTTTATCCTGAATTTATTCCATATGATGATGTTAATAAAATTTAATTTAAATAAAAGAAGCAATTACAGTAGGTTTGACGCTTGGGTTTTTCCGGTAATAAAGGTAACAGAAGAGAACAATACGGATTATAGTTTAGAATCTGAATCACAACCTTACACTTTAAATTTTAAACCTTGAACTTAAATGATAAATGAAAACCCTTTAATCGATTGATTCTGAATAGTTAATTTTAAATTTAAAAAAGCAAATAAATAGGCTGTTTACCGTATTTTCACGGAATTTGTAGAAAATTATTCCTATTAATGTCAATAAATTATTATTTTTAGGATAAAATTGTTGTAAAAATATTTTTTCAAACTTATGAGATATATTATCTTTACAAGTCATAATCAGAGGAAACACTATGTATGAGAATAATATTGTAGATATGCATTACAATAAGCTGCAGACAGACTTTAAGGCTGAAGCTGTGGCTGTAAACCTCTTGAAATACCATCGTGCGGTAAGCAATATCTTCATTGAGCGTGTGGGCGTAAACGACCGTGCTTACCTGAAAGATATTAAAAGTATTTCAAGCAGTTATTTAGGATTTGATGAGGAAGTTTTTACTATAGAGACTTACAGGGAAGGCATTTATGACTATCTTCCGGAAGGTTTATTCCATCCGCCGTCTCTCGGAGCTTCCAGAAAAAATGTAGATACTGTAGTAAGAGAAATCCGGAAGCAGAAAAGGGTAGAAGATGATGCCCGTAAGTTTTTCCGGCCTTTTGAGCTGGAAGTATTTTTTACAGAAATAAGTGCTTTGCTTAAAGAATCAGAATTTGATATTACAAGCAATACAGATTCTTTGCTGGAAACAGTGAGTGAGCTTTGGCCTCTTATAAAAATGCTGGACAAGCAGAACGCTTATATTTTTATGCATATTTTACCGTTTTTCCATCAGATCAGAGGAGACAAAAGATGGTTTGAAAGATGTATGACTGCTTTTCTGCAGGTACCGGTAAAAGTAAGTTTTTCACCTAATATTATTGACGGAATTGAGAAAAATGATAATTCCATGTTACTGGGAAATTCAAGATTGGGCGTCACCTATATTCCAAGCGGACCTCATATGGACGGGCAGCGAAACTGGGTGGTAAACATTGGTCCTATTCCTTACGGGGATATGAAGAAATATATTCCGGGAAGTCCGTTCAGAAATGTGCTTCAGGCTCTGTATGATTATTTTCTTCCTGTAACAGTGGACGTAGAGGAGAATTTTGTTACCGAAAAGAAGGAATATTCATTCAGCCTTGAGGACGATGAAAGAAATGCCAGCCGCCTTGGATACTCTACATTCCTCTAAATTATTTTATTATATTTACAACTACCAACAAAGTATAAATTCGAAAAGAAACAAATGGAAATTTCTTCAGTAAAAGGTATTTTTCTAAGGTATATCTTAATGCCTTTAATCGCTATTATTATGATGGTTATACTCGGTGTAATCAGGAGAAATAAGCCTGCGATAAAAATTAAAGTAATTATTATATACGTACTGCTCTGCAGCTTATGTCTGGCTATTCCGGGTGTTTTTGGGTTTGCGGGAAACCTTTTTAATCCGTACTGGTATCTTATTGCACAGGTGATCTATCTTATTTTTGGGATTATTCATGTGAATCTGCTGCATAAATATTTCAAAAAGCACATCGATTCTCTGGCAATGAGCATTCTGTTTGAATCTATCCTTTCTCTGACGTGTATCGCTTTGGGCGGATATCTTTTTACACTGCTCTTCAACCTGATGAGTAAAGGTACAGGATATGCTGTAATGGCAGCGACAAGTATGGTGATCTTTGTGGTTCCGATGGTTTTTTATTACTGCTATATTCAGTTTATCAGCATTCCTTTTGATATTTATAAAACGTGGAGATATTCTCCGGAGCAGAAACTGCCTGATTTTGAAGGTGCCGATTTTGACAGATTAATGGTCCTGAATGTTGAACTGAGCAAAAAATTAGAAGATACCAACCGTTTCAGAATTAAAGCCAAAACACTTCCTACCGGAGTTACTTTCGGAGACTGGTTCTACAGGGTAGTAGATGATTACAATCATAAAAATCCGGGTTCCATTATTCATCTTTCAGACGAGGGAAATGAGCCTTATTACTGGATTTTCTACACCAAAAAATCGTTTTTCAGTTTTAGAAAATATATAGATTTCGACCACGACATTACGACAAACAACATTTCTGAAAATGAAGTGGTGATTTGTAAGAGAGTTATTCAGCATGAAGAGGAGGGAGTCACAAGAAAATCATAACACAAAAAATTAAAAAGTATTAAACATGATACAGCCTATTAAACATTTTGCCATCAATTGGGTGGATGGGATGAAAGTTTCCCAGAGACACCTTAATGATCAGGATAATTTCTTAATCGATACCATCAGAGATTCCAATTCCCTTGGAATTACTACATATAACTACGGGCTTCTGCCTATTTCCAATGAATTTACAGACCGTACCATTTTTGATGTTCACAATACGGCAACCAACGACGTGCAGCTGGTAATCAAGCGTTGCAGCGCTGTTACTATGGCTGGATACCGTATTGAACTTACGGATAGAAGAATCAGTGTGAAGTCTTTGGCGAAATCAATGAATGAAGAGCAGGCAGACGGGGAATATTATATCCTGATCTCTGTAAATCCTTTTGATAAAGTACCTTTCGGAGATATTGATCCTGAAGAAATTCCACCACGCCACCCAAGTGCACAGCCGAATCATCATATAGAACTGCTTCCAGTAACATCCTTGAACAGCAGCTATTCAGGAGGAAATTATCTTATTATCGGTAAGGTAGATTTAAAAGGAAATATTGCCCAGGTTGATTCCAACTTTATTCCGCCTTGTACTTCTGTGCAGAGTCATCCGGCTTTGATAGATTATTACAGCAGCTATGCAAAATCTATTGGAAACCTTCAGCAGTATGCTTTTAAAATTATCCAGAAAGCTTCTCACAAAAATCAGAATACAGCGTTAGCACAAAACGTTAAGTTTTTGTGTACTACCATGATCAATACTTTTGGTGATATGTATTTCCAGTTCAGAAATATTACACCTTGGCAGCCACCTGTATTTTTAATTGAGTCTTTTGCAAGACTGGCGCTTCATTTATACAATTCAACCCAGCTTCTTGTTCCGGCAGAACTGGAGGAAATGCTGAACTACAGCTTAGAGTGGAGTGAGATTGCTCCTCATACCTTATTAAATCAGCTTTCTATTGTAGCAGAAACGAATTATGACCACCATAATTGTGGTGAACCATTGCTTTATATTCAACAGATGTTGAGAAGCCTTGAAATTATTTTCTCTAAACTGAGCGAGCTTGATTATATCGGTCAGAGAAAAGAAAATATTATCGTTAATGAGCAGGAAGTATCCACGAACACGAACCCAAAAAGAGGTTGGAGTGTTTTAGATTAAAATCATTAATTAAAAATAAAGTCCCGGATGAAAATTCGGGATTTTTTATGGTCGTATTTAGGAAAAATTAAAAGTAAATTTGTTGTAAGGATTGATAAAATGAATTTAGAGGTTATAAGACAGGAGACTCCGGGATGTTCGGATAAGATATTTTTAAACAGTGCAGGCGCATCACTGATGCCAAAAGCCGTTGTAGAGGCAACAATTAAGTTTTTATATGAAGAGCAGCAGCTTGGAGGCTATACAGCCGCAACTAAAAACACAGGTCTCATCAACCGGTTTTATGATGAAACCGCAAAACTGATTAATGCAAAACCTTCCAACATAGCATTTGTAAGCAGTTCTACAGATGGATATGCAAAAGCTTTATCCAGTATTGATTTTAAAGAAGGTGACTGTATCATTACCACCAATGATGATTATATCTCCAATCAGATTGCTTTTATTTCTCTGCAGAAAAGATATCATATTGAAATTGTAAGGGTTGCCAACCTTCCTGACCATGAATTGGATCTGGAAGACTTTGAAAGATTAATTAAAAAACATAACCCCAAATTAATTGCTGTCACTCATATTCCGACCAATTCCGGTTTAATTCAAAATGTGGAAGGAGTGGGGAAGTTATGCAAACAATATGATGTTCTATATCTTGTGGATGCCTGTCAGTCAGTAGGCCAGATTGTAGTGGATGTAGAAAAAATCCATTGTGATTTTCTGACGGCAACCGGAAGAAAGTTCATGCGAGGACCTAGAGGGACAGGATTTTTATATGTTTCAGATAAAGTATTAAACCAGAAAATGTATCCTCTGTTTTTAGATAGTTTTGGGGCTCAATGGACATCATTTGATGATTTTCAGCTCAATGATACTGCTAAAAGATTTGAACTTTTTGAAAGACCTTATGCTGCTTTGGCTGGATTTGCAGAGGCTTTACGCTATGCCAATGCGATTGGAATGGATCAGATTGAAAGCTATAACCGCAAGTTGGCAGATACTTTAAGAATCAATCTGCAGAACTACGGTTTCAGAGTGTTGGATCAGGGAAACAGATTAAGCAGTATTGTAACTTTCTGCCAGGCAGATGGAAAGGTTGAAAAAATTCATAAAGCTTTGAGTGATCATAACGTGTTTTTTAAGGAAAACCGCAGACAGGATGCATTAATAGATTTTACCTCTAAAAATGTAGATCATGCGATCCGTTTATCCCCTCATTATTTCAATACAATGGAAGAAATTGAAAAAGTATCACAACTTTTAGAAAATAGTAATTATTAATATGATGGTTTAAAAATCGAAGCGCCCTGGCAATTCGCCAGGGCGCTTCTAATTTATTTTTTATTCAGAAGATCAAGTGTATGTTCTACGTGTCCGCCTCCTTTCCATTCATCGTGTCCGGGGATAATCAAAGTTGCCTGTGAATATTTGTCTTTAAGTTTTGTCATGGTTTTCGGCCATTCTGCAACATTGGCTTCTCCGGTGTAGCCAAGATCAGCTGCTGCTTTACTTTTTACAAGACAACCTCCGTCCAGTATTTTATATTTCGGGAACCATACCACTACATTATCCGCAGTATGTCCTTCCCCAAGAAAATCTACTATAAACTCTTCTCCACCAATGCGGTAAGGTTTTCCTGTTTTAATCAGTTCAGTAGAAGTTGCTTTTCCATCTTTCTTCAAAAACTCATTGGTTTTCGCTGTAGCGTAGGTTTTGATACCTTTCTTATTATAAAAGCTTAAATCTCCGGCTCTGTCTTCATGCGAATGAGTGGCAAATACCGCAATAACAGGAAGATTATGTCTTTTCTGAATAGTATCTAAAAGACTTTGATACTGTGTTTTCTGCCACGGAACATCGAATAAGACAACTCCTTTTTTGGTCACCAGATAAACCGCATTGGTAGAATATTCTTTCCCTCCGAATACTCCGAAAGTTTTATAAATATAAAAATTGGGCTGAATCTGTGGTTCAATGACAAAATCTCTTACCTGAGTGGTCTGAGCCGTTGCCAATGGACTTAGCAACATCGAAATAATAAAAAACGGAATGCTTTTTTTCATAATTTTTTTAAGTAATAGTTAAAGGTTGGGTATTTGCCGGAAAGACAAAGCCTGTAGAAAGTTTTGCAAACCTAGGTAAAAATAAATTTTCGGCTCTTTTAAAAATAGAGTTTAACCGTTTTTTAACGATTTCAGGTAAAATTACTTCCGCATATTATAATGTTATAGCAACATATTAATTGGAATTTCAAGTCCTGATTTTACTGTATTCATGGAGACTAATGTTCTGAAATGTTTGATATTATCATTCCCATAAAATATTCTGCGGGTAAGCTGTTCATAATCTTTCATAGAAGAAACAACAATGATCAGTACAAAATCCGATTCTCCCGTTACGTAGTAACATTGCTGAACTTCCGGAGCAGAAGTAAATAGTCTTTGCGCTTGATCTATCAGGTCAATTTTATCTCTTTCAAGAAAAACTTCTACAATAAGAGTAACAGAATGTTTTACTTTCTCCGTATCAATCACAGAAACATCTGCTTTGACGATTCCCGTTTCCCGCATTCTTTTGATTCGTCTCTGTACTGCAGCAGCAGATAGCCCTATATGTTCTCCAATATCTCTTTGTGGAGTAAGATTATTCTTTTGCAGAATTTCAAGGATTTGCAGGTCAAATTGATCAAGTTCATTCATTTTTTCAAAATTAAAGAGTTTTATGAAACAAAATTGCAAATTTATACTCAAATTTCGTGAAAAATCAAGTCATATTTGATGCAATTTTGCATTTCAAATAGAATTTATCATTATGAATGTACTAAAAGGTTTTTGTTTGGCAGTACTAGCTGCTTTATTTTGGGGTGTTTCCGGGACATTTGCACAATTTCTTTTTCAACAGCGGGGTATTAATATTGAATGGCTTATTACCATACGTTTACTCATTTCGGGGATATGCCTTTTGCTGTATGCAAAACTTGCAGATAAAACAGAGCTTTTTGAGATCTGGAAAAATAAAAAAGACGCTATACAACTTGTTGTTTTCAGCATTACAGGAATGCTGGCAGTTCAATATACTTACTTTGCAGCTATAAAATATTCTAATGCTGCTACTGCAACTGTTCTGCAGTATGCAGGACCTGTTATCATTGCTGTATATCTTGCTTTTAAAAATAAAAGAGTTCCTGTTCTGGTTGAAATAGCAGCGATTGTTTTAGCGGTTTTAGGAACTTTTCTACTGGTAACTCATGGAGATACATCCAGTCTTTCTGTCTCGGGAATAGCTTTGTTCTTTGGTCTGGCTTCAGCTGTTGCATTGGCTGTTTATACATTACAGCCGGTGAAACTTTTATCAAAATACAAATCTTCTCTCATCATTGGATGGGGAATGTTTTGTGCGGGCATCGTATTCAGTTTTGTAAAAGCTCCATGGGATATTCAGGGAGTATGGGACATGCAGACATTTGGGTATACGGCATTTATTGTACTATTCGGGACATTGATCGCTTTTTATTTTTATCTGTCGGCTGTTCAGATCATTGGAGGTCAGAAAACAAGTCTTCTTGCGTCTATGGAACCTCTTTCTGCCACAATCTTAGCGGTGCTTTGGCTTAATGTTTCTTACTCTTTAATCGATTGGATTGGAAGTATATTTATTATTTCAACTATTTTTCTGTTGAGCATAAAACCTAAGAAAGTCAAAATAATACAGGAAAGAGCAGACTGATTTAAATTATTTTAAATTGAAAAATATTAGCGTTGAGTTTTTATAGTGCTTTTGGTAAAATGACAAACCTAACAGGTTTTTAAAACCTGTTAGGTTTAGCATAAGTAAAGTTTCGCTGTAAGCTGAAAATCAGAATGATTCATCTTAACTATACTTTTCGCCTTAAATTTCTTAATGGTTGAAATTCTTGAAAAGTCTGAATTTTTTAATGAAAACCTGTTAGGTTTATCTTTTCAGTTGTAATGATTTATTTCTTTACGAGTATTTTCTCAGCAGCCTTTTTGCTTAAAATTTCTGTCTTTCCCTCAATTTCTATCGTCATTGATTTATCAAAACTTTCTATTTTTACAATTTTCACTTTTGTATTGAGCAGCAATTTCCTGTCATTCAGATAGGTAAGGAAAGCATCGTCGGAAAGGGTAACAGAGGCAAAGGTGACGGTCTCTCCCGGTTCACAACTGCTTAATTTTTGCAGATCCTGGGCAATGATATTCCCATCTTTATCAGGAATAGGTTCTCCATGAGGATCGAATTTAGGATGATCCAGAATTTCATCCATTTTATCAAAAAAGATTTGAGAATGTACATGCTCAAGCTGTTCTGCAATCTCATGAACGTTTTCCCAGCCGAAATTCATCTTTTTAACCAGAAACATTTCGGTAAGCCTGTGTTTACGAACCACCAGCGCAGCTTCACGTCTTCCGCTTTCTGTAACGATCAAGGGTTTGTAGGTCTCATAGACCACCCATTTTTTCTCGGCAAATTTCTTCATCATGTTATTGACACTCGGCATTTTTACATTCAAAAATTTGCTGAGTTCATTAATCGTAACCTTTCCTTCATTGTCAACTAAATGAAACAAAGCTTTCAGGTAATTCTCTTCTGTTAGGGTTGTTCTCAAAATGTTAGATGATTTTCACTACAAATCTAACAAAATAAAATGAAAAGTTCGCTCTTGTTATTTTAACTTTTTTTACTTTTACTCTATGAAATTTTCATTCAAAAACGACTATTCTGAGGGTTGTCACCCTACTATCTTACAGGCACTTTTACAGCATAACCTTGTTCAGCAGGCCGGCTATGGCGAAGATGAATTTTCACTGAAGGCCAAAGCTTTGATTAAGGAAAAAATCAATAATCAGCATTCGGATATTTATTTTGTTTCCGGAGGAACACAGGCCAATTTAATTGTTATTTCTGCTATTTTAAAACCTTATCAATGTGTTATTTCTGCCTCTTCAGGCCATATCCTGAATAACGAGACGGGAGCTATCGAAGCTACAGGTCATAAAGTACTGAGCATCGAAACGGCAGACGGTAAAATAAAACCATCAGATATTGTTCCAATTTTAGAGGGACACAGTAATGTACCGCATCAGGTGATGCCTAAACTGGTTTATATTTCCAATTCTACAGAGCTGGGAACAATCTATCAGGCAAAAGAACTGGAAGAACTTTCTGCATTTTGTAAGGAAAATAAATTATACCTGTTTATGGATGGGGCAAGGCTTGGTCATGGACTGACTGCAGAAATCAGTGATCTTACCCTGGAGAAAGTAGCCGCTCTTACCGATATTTTTTATCTTGGAGGAACGAAAAACGGAGCATTAATAGGTGAGGCAATTGTAATCAATAATCCTTTGCTACAGGAAGATTTTGCTTTTAATATCAAACAGAAAGGAGCATTACTGGCAAAAGGAAGATTGTTGGGAATCCAGTTTTCAGAGCTGATGAAGGATAATCTGTATTTTGAGCTGGCACAACATGCCAATCAGCAGGCCATGAAGATTAAGAAAGCTTTGCAAAAAAGAGGAACTGAATTTCTTTCAGACACTTATACCAACCAGATTTTTCCTATTCTCAGTAACCAGCTTATAGAGGTATTATCTGAAAAATTTGAATTCTATGTCTGGAAAAAAGTAGATGAAAATTTTTCCGCCATTCGTCTTATTACTTCGTGGAGTACAGGAGATGACGCTGTGAACCGTTTTATTGAAATGATTGAACAGAACTAGCATAAAATGAAAAGGCTGTCTCAAAAATCCACTAGTGGACTTTCGAGACAGCCTTTTTTTATTTTATAATGAATTATTTTTTCAAAGCTTCATTGACGACTTTACAGTCTGCAGGGCTTAGCTTCTGTCCGTCTTTATAGCTGATTTTTTTCTCGTCAGCATATTTGGTTTGTCCGTCCTCTTCCTTATGATCACCAATACCTTCCGTCAAAACATTATCCTTTTGAAGGAAGTAGATATCTCTTTTGCTCTTTTTCCCTTCAGAGCTGAATTCATAGGTTAGTTTCAGGGTGTCTCCCGATTTGAAACCTGTTACATCCCCTTTTGAGCTGTCTTTTTCACTGTTTTTATAGGATAATTTTCCGGTGATTGTTCCTAAATTGTCATCAATAGAAGCAAAAACACTGTCTTTTCCTGTAACCCCGATATAACAGAACGATTTTGGCCCAAGGGTATCAATTACCGGTTCTTCCACAGCAATGGTATCTGCTTCCACTTTGGGAGCCGGAGCTTCAGTTTTCTTATTACAGTTGATTAAAAAAGCTGATACAGCGCCCAATAAGATTAATTTTTTCATATCCTTCATTGTTAAAAATCAAATTTCTATTCTGCTAAAATAATAATAGTATTTGTATATTAAAAATAGGATATGAAGAGATAATGGTTTTTTGGTTAAAATTAATATTTCATAAAATGGATTTTAAGGAAAAATATTAATTAAAATATACATTGAAATTACCAATACTTACAGCATGTATTAACAGGTCGCTCCTCTGGAGCTATAATTTTAAAACAAATACGTCCTATTAACAGTTAGCTCCTATTGGAGCTGAATTTGATCCCATTGGGATCTACTGTTAATAGAAAAAATGAAGTCTTCGTAATAATAAAGCTCCAGAGGAGCGACCTGTTAATTATATTTTAATCTAATTGGACAACAATGCTTAAAAATATTGTCCATAATGAAATACTATTTTAATGCTCTTAAAAATGTCTGATGTTTTTAGGCACGGAAAATGATTTACTTTTTTAAATTGATTGTAATGAAAAAGATTACTAAAGTGCTGAGCTTGGGATTATTTATTTTAGGTGTATGTTTTGTCGGGGGACAGACTCCTCAGAATTATATTTACACTTCCTCGGGAGAACTGCATGGAATTGAAAAACTGATTACCCGTAAAGATATCGGCGGTGTACAGATTGTCTACAACTGGAAGGCTTTGGAAAAATCAAAAGATGTCTATGATTTTTCGGTTATTGAGAAAGATCTGAATTATCTGACGAGCCTTAACAAAAAACTGTTTATTCAGCTTCAGGACAGATTTTTTGAGCCACAGGCGCGATATGTTCCTGATTATATATTGAAAGATAAAGAATATAACGGGGGATTGGTACCTCAATATGATAATCCGGGAGAGAATAAACCTGTTGGAAACGGCTGGGTTGCCCAGCAATGGAATCCAGCTGTCCGGATGAGATTTCAGAAGCTGATAGGAGAACTCGCAAAGAAATTTGACGGAAAGATTCAGGGGATTAATCTTCCGGAAACATCGATCGATATTGATATGAAGAAAGATAAGACAGGTTTCAGCTGCGACCGTTATTTTCAGGCCGAATTGGAAAATCTAAAGTTTGCAAGAAATGCTTTCCACCATTCTTACGTTCTGCAATATGTCAATTTCTTTCCGTGCGAATGGGAAAATGATCACCAGTATATGTCAAGACTTTTCGATTTTGCTTACCAAAATAATATAGGACTGGGCGGACCGGATATTGTTCCGGATAAGAAAGCCCAAATGAAAAATTCTTATCCTTTTTTTAATCAGTACAAAGGAAAACTTTCTCTGGTAGCGATGGCTGTTCAGGAGCCGACTTTGACGTATATAAATCCGAAAACTAAAAAGCCTTTCACCAAAGAAGAATTTACAGAATATGCTGAAAACTATCTGGGTGTAAAAATTATATTCTGGAGTGTGGAATCTCCCTGGCTGAGAGATCCCAGTTGATTATTCTCCTTATACTTTTAATATTCCTCTGAAACCTCTTGCGGCATAATAAGAATCTGCACCATTGTGATACGTAAATACGGTATTGTATCGTCTGTCGCAGAAAACAGCACCTCCAAGTTCACGGATCTGCGGTGGTGTTTTGATCCAGCTTGAAGTCTTTTGGTCAAATTTTCCCAATTCCTGAAGATGACGGTATTGTTCTTCTGTCAAAAGTTCAATACCCATTTCTTTAGCGGTGTCGATGACGTTACTTTCCGGTTTGTTGGCTTTTCTGGCATCCCAGGCTTGATAATCATAACATAAGCTTCGGCGTTTGGGGCTTTCGGGAGAGCAGTCAACGAAAGAGTATTCATCTGTTTTTTTATTATAATCTACCACGTCGGGTTCGCCATCTGTGGCTTCCATTTCGTATAAAGACCGGATTTTTTCGGGATGGACTTCCAGTTTTTGCTGGATTTTTTCCCATTTCAGGTCTTTATGGCGGTTCATATTTTTTTCGAAACGGGTTTTTAGTGTTTTTAAAAGCTCGTTGGTTTGTTCCGGGGTTAGTTTCTTTTTCATGTCAAATTTTGTTTTGTTATGTGGATATGCTGATTGGTGTTGTTGGAAATCGCGAAGACGCAAATTTTATTAATAATGGCTTGTTTAAAGGCGCAAAGATTTTATCTTCGATAAAATTTCTTTCTTTTTTAATCTTAAATGATTTTAATAAAAACTGTTTAAACCTATCAAAGAATGTTCAGTATATATTGAACCATTAAGAAGGATTTAATTGATAAATATTAAGATGAATTATTCTGACTTTAAGCTTAAAGCGAAGCTCATCTTAATATTCTAAATAGCTTAATACAATCTTAATGTTCCAAAATAAAAGTTTAAAAAATTTTAATATCATAATGATTAATCAATGATAGTAATTTTTCTTTCTGCAGGTCTGAAATACCAGGAAATAAGTACTAATACCAATAGTAATACTGCCGGAAAAGTTCTGCCGGCTGTATCGCCAACGATAAGGTGGGAAATAACAGCGCCTGACATCACAAAGAAAAATCCTGCGTAAGCCCATTCTTTTAAAAGCAAACGCTTAGGAATTAAAATAGCGATAACGCCAAGAATTTTCCATACTCCGATGATCGTCATCAGATAAGAAGGATAGCCGAGATTGGTAAAATTGGCCAGTTCATCTTTGTTTTTCATCAGTTGGACAATAGCTGTTGAAACCATGCCCAGAGCCATCCATAGGGTGAATATCCAATAGATGATTTTTGTTCTTTTTTGTGAGGGTTGTGGTGTGTTCATGATTGTTTTTTTTATAATTAGTCGTTTAATCCTATTCCGTCCATGATTTGTGGAATGCATTTTTCAATGCGGGCTTCGCGGGTTTTAGATTGTTTGGCAGAAGAAAAGTGGAGTAGATAAGCTCTTTGTCTTCCGGGAGTTAGTGCTTTGAAAGCTTCCTGTAAAGCAGGATTTTGATCCAGTTTCTCCTGAAACTCTTCAGCCATTTCAAACTCTTTTGTTTTCTTCATTTCCACTTTAGCGCCCGATTCTTCAATTTCAACGGCTTCAAACATATAACCACGAAGAACATCTTCCAGATCATTGATTTGCCCTACCTCTGTAAAGCGGATCTGTCTGGCCGCCTGTACATTTTTAGACTGCTGAATCAGGATATGGTCCGGGTCTTTCATTAAAGCTCCTTTAAAAAAGAGAAGCGCACAATATTCCTTAAAACCGTGGATCAGGAAAATATTTTTCCCTTCATAAGTATAACAGGGACAGCCCCATTTTAAATCTTCTGTAAGTTCTGTACTAAGAGCAATCGTTCTTAATTTCTCAAATTCTTCCTGCCATTGTCCGGCATTTTCGAAGAAAAAATTAACTTTTGGATTCATAGTTCTGGGTTTTTGGGTTAGAGGGTTTGAGAGTGGGAGAGTTTTGGGTTTCGGGATTATTTATGTCGGAGGGTTTGAGAGTATTAGAGTGGGAGAGTATAAGGGTTCAAGGTTTAATGTTTAAAGTTTGATGTTTAAAGTTGTTATCCTTCACTGATCATTGACGATTCACTTGCAAAGCAAAACTCACTATTGACATTGATGTTCACAATTTGAGCCCTGTTGCCCATTGTCTATTATCTCTTCGTCTATTATCTTTTATCTATAATCTGCTACCTTCCACCCAACAATTCCTGCAAACGGTTATGCGCCATATTAATGCCCTGTGCAAATGGCATTTTCAGGTGCTGGTCTCTGAAGTCTACAGATTTATAAATGGTTTGGATGGTAATTTTGCTGGTGATATCGGTTAATTTTTCAAATGTTAAAAACTCGATCTGAGCAGGAAAAGGCGTGTTTTCCATCTGGAAAGTTCTTATAATCTTCTCGTTCTGAACGATATCATGAATGGTTCCGTTGGCACTGAAGACCACATCGCCCTGAGGATTTAAGGTTTCAAAACGGTAGCTTCCGTGCGGTTTGTTTTCGAATTTGGTGACTTTCGTTCCCATCCATTGCCCGAAAAGTTCAGCTTCTGTATATGCCTTGAAAAGAAGTTCTACAGGAAGGTCAAATTCTCTGATGATGAAGATTTCCTGTTTTCCGTCTTCTGCGTGGATTTTTGTTTTAAGTTCCATATTTTGAGTTGGGTGTTTAAGTTTGAGGGTTTGAGAGTGTTAGAGTGGGAGAGTTTGATGCGGGTTTCGGGTTTCGTGTTTCGGGGTTTGTTTTTTGCGGATTCGGGGTTTTGTGTTTGCGAGGTTCGAGGTAAGAAATTCGAGGTATTTTGGATTTTAAATTTGCCATTCATTTATCCAATCGATCTCGGAACTTTGCACCCCGAAACACGTATCTCGCACTTCGCATCACGCTTCTCTGTTCTGATACGCTTTCATCACACTTTCCAGCTTGTTGAACTTTTCATCCCACATTTTGCGGAAAGGTTCTATAAAATCGGCTATTTCTTTCATTTTATTGGGATTTAGGTGATAGATAATTTCTCTGCCGTTTTGTTCAGAGCTCAGCAGTTCGCACTCTGTAAGGATCTGGAGATGCTTTGAAACGGTAGGTCTTGCCGTATCAAAATTGGAAGCAATGGCTCCTGCTGTCATCGACTGTGCCGCCACCAACATCAATATAGACCGTCTTGTAGGATCTGCTATCGCCTGAAATACATCTCTTCTTAAATTCATTGTGTAGTTATTTGACTACAAATATATGTGTAGTTATTTAGCTACGCAAGTTTTTTTTGAAAAATTTTGATCAAATAAGTAAAAACCTGATTATTAAAAGAAAAAATGGAGAACTTAATGCTCTCCATTTTATTAGCTAAATAAAGCTTGAGTATATTTTTTATTAACTACTTTGTCTCTCATCGATGCCTTATCTGTGAAGTTTCTAGAGATATTTCTAATCATTTCACTGTAATTATCCGTTCCATTATCTTTTTTGCGATAGTAAGGTTTAACAGAACAACAGTTTTTATGTTCAAAAAGAGTGTTAAGTAAAGTTCTATCTGAAATCCCACAAGAGTGTCCAAATATAAAAACTTGATAATTATTTGAATTTATAAAGTCCAGAAGCCTTTTATAGGAATCGCTTTCAAGATATTTCATAGATTTAATATTTTGAAGATATTCATTGTCATCAAGATCTTCAATTTCTAAATAATCTTTATCTATTTCATCTCCAAAACCAAAGATGATTCTATTATCTATTTTGTTATTTAAAATCCCATGGATATGTATTACATCAATTGATATATCATTATCAAATTCTTTATCGATTGGAGGATTATGATAGTGAATCTCAGTTGATGTATAATTAAAGTTTAAGAATAAAACTTCATCCGGTCTATATCGAAAGTAATTTGCTGATGCCTCTGATTTTAGTAGTTTTTTAATTTTTGTTTTAGTCCCTTTATCATCTAAGCTCATTAACTCTTGATATAACCTCTTTTCTCGATCTGATAAATCAAGTTCTAGGGTGTTAATATCATTTGAATCTAAATGTTTAATATTAGGGTAAACAGTCTGAAAAATTTCTTCTGTTAATTGATTAATGTATAACTCTGAAAAATCTCTAAAATTAAAATCGGAATATATCACTTCATGTATTGATCTTTTTAAGCACATCTGATAATCAGTACTTGCAAAATTCTTATTAAATTCTGTTTGAATTGTTGTAAGATATTCTTCTAATAAAGATTCAATAATTTGGAAATGTTTATTCAGATTACTTATATCGTAACTTCGTGCAGATCGTTCTTTATAACTCTTTTTTAACAAAGAATAATATTCCTTTTCAATATCTACCCAATTTAGGGAATGTTTTTTTTCTGTTAATATTTCAAGAAATTTATTTTGATAATCTATATAACCCTTATTAAATTTTAAACTTGTTAAAAGACTTTTATATTCAGATTCACCTTTAGCTGCTTCATGGTATGAGACTAATGGAACCCGTTTAATTGTAATATTATCATCTTGATAGTACTTACCATAATATTTTTTGTCTAAAACCTCCTTTCTTTTATTTCCCCAATAGTTATCTATGAAGTCTCCATAGCTTGTTGGCATCCCATGAGCAAGGTCAAAACCATTCCCGATTAATATTATACGATTCATTGTTATTAGTTTCTGTGAAATAGTTTAGTTAATTTTTCTCAATCAACCTCTCCAATTTCTCAATCATTTCCCTCTGCTGCTCCAGCATACGCTCATAAAGCTCCACCATTTTATCAATAGGATTAAAGGTAGGTTGATAACTGTATAAGGAATTACCTGTAGCATTATCATTGTTATTGACAGTATTAGAAATAATATTCACCGCCTGTTCTTCATCAAAATTCTCAATCGCTTCCGCGGGAACTTTCAAAATCCGGGCTACCTGTGCCAGAATATCAGATTCTACGGTTTCTTTTTGTTCCAGAAGGGAGATTTTCTTTTGGTTCCAGTCGTCGCCCAGCTCAAAAGCCAGAGCTTCCTGTTTGATGCCCAGCATTTCGCGGAAACGCTTTATATTTCTACCCTGATGTATTTTTTTATTTTGCATATCTGTGTCAATCATAATAACAAATATAAAGCTTTAGAACAAAAAAATAATGCTCTGTTTTAAAATAAATACTATTCTAAAATATCCGTCTTTAAGAATAAAATATCCTTTATCCGGATGGTTTATTCTTCTTATTATCCCTTCATTTGTTGAAAAATAACAAAGATGAAAAGAAAAAGAAGAATGAACAGCAGCAAATATAATGAACTGCACAATCGTAACCTTACGGTTTTCCTCAAATCGTTTTCAAGGGCGTATGGCAGAATCGTGTACTTTCCCGAAATAAGAATTACAGGAAAGTGGGTACAGCAATGTGGCTTTCAGGCAGGAGATAAAATATTGGTTACCGTAAGCAGGAACCAGATTATTTTGGAAAGGGAAGTGAGCTATGAGTGAAAGTATAATTTTAAACCATCAGGAGGCTTAAATTTTTAAAATTAAAGTTTTTTTATTTTGAACCATTAAGATTGTGTGAAGAGGTTAAGAGGATTAAGATAAGCTTCGCTTCAGCCTTCATTGAGAATGCATTTGAATAGAGCGGTAAGGCTTCATGAATGTCTTGTGTTCTCTTCATATCCTTAACAGCTTACCGCTTTCTTAATGGTTTTTAAATTAAGTATAGTTTTATCTCATCAATCGCGTTATTTAGCTCTGATGAGCGGAATATATTCTTTTACAAAAATGCCGATATATTTTCCATTATATTCTACAACACAAGTGCTGATATTCATTCGGTTGCAAAAATCCTGATACGCAGAATTGTCTCCGATATCATCACTGATAAACACTCCGCCAGGTCTCAGTTTTTTATAGATCTGATGGTATGCCCACATTCTTCCGTGGTAACTTTTATCGGAATCATAGTGGAAAACATCAAAAGAGGAAGCCTGTTTGAAAATTTTAGGCAGAGATTCTCTATCGGCAAAACGGAATAACTTCCAGTATTTTTTAAGATGATCAGGAACAACACATCCTGCATACTGATCTCCATTCTGAGCAAGAAAAGGCATATCTGAACTATAGAGTATACCGTTTCTTTTTTGAAGCGAAAGCAATATAGCCAGTGAAGACCATCCATAAGCCACTCCGGTTTCAAGAACGTTTTGTGCTTTGGTGAATTCACATGCATAATAAATAAGCTCCAACGCACCATGTTCACCCATTTTAACAGGGCATTCTTTTTCTTTTACACCGGCTTTTTGCAGGATATCGGCATAAGCAGATCTGAAATGATCAGCATTGCTGGAGAAAAGTCTGGAGATCACCTCTTCCTGAGAAACGGCTATGGATGCAGCCCAGAAATTTGCTCTGGCTTTTCCTTTGGATGGACTTCTTCTGTTGAATGTGTTTTTGATAATTTTCCTGCCCAGTTCAGGATAAAGAGGGGGCCTTTTAAGATAAGCTACAAATGTTTTGAGGACTGTTGACATTTCACAGATGTTGTATTATAGTTTTCAGCAAATGTACTTTTTTTAAAGGCCATATTGCATTGAGACAACATTAATTTTAACAGTAAATCTATTAAGGTTTTGTAATAAATACAGTCCGGAAATTATCGGTGAGATCTCTTCTTGTTTTTAATTGAATAGATCAGTTTGGCTTTCAGTTTATTAAAGTAGAAATCGTTTTTTTATACGTGAGGAAGAATTTTTGTTTTTTCCTTTACAAAAATGCCTTTCCAAAAATATATGGAGTACGGTCATCAAAACGGTGATACTTTTCTGCTTTTTCACTGGGGTAGGTATTTTAATTTAACACACTAAAAAGTGTGTTGTGTGCAAATGTATAAAATAAATGGAAAAAATCAAAAGAAAAATAAGACGAAATCATCCTGATTATATGGAATGGTCTGCTGCTGTAAAAAGTTATACTCAGAAAATTGCTTTATCTTTGGGCTTTTAATGTTTGCAGGTATTAAATAATAGTATTTGAAGATGAAGTTTTTATTAGACCTTTTGTTTCGTATGATCCAGCTTTTTACAGAGCCTTATTTCTTAGTATTTCTTGCAGTGGTTATCATTGCACTTTTAAGAAGAAAAAACAAGCGTAAAAACCTACGGATAGGAATTGGCATTGTTGCCGTTTTAATGATCATTTTTATAGGGAACGGTTTTCTCGGAAAGTTCACCGCAGAATATCTGCAGAAAAGTTATGTGAATACTATTGCGAATAAAAATGGGGCTTCTCAGAATCCTGTTATCGTTGTATTGGGTGGCGGCATTGTAGATTTTAACCATACAGAAAAGCTGCATACATTGTCTTATTCCAGACTGGTGACGGCTTATCAGCTGTATCATGAATACAGGAAAAATAATCTGCCTTGTAAAATAGTCATTTCAGGAAAGGGGAGAGGACATACAAGTGAAGCAGAACTCTTCAGCGAAAATTTTAAAAACATGGGGGTTCCGGATGCTGATATCATCAAAGAAGACAAAAGTATGAATACCTATGAAAATGCAAAATATTCCAGCAAGATCCTTAAACAGATGGCTCCTTCTGATGTCTACCTGGTAACTTCCGGTTTTCATATGAAAAGGTCTGTGGCTTTGTTTCAGACATTTGGAGTAAAACCTGTTCCGCAAGCTTCAGATTTTATAGATACGGAAATTACCTGGTTTCCTAACAGCTATAACGCAGCATTTACTTTTGTGATGCTTAAAGAACTACTGGGAATATGGCAGGTGCAGCTGTATAACAGTTTGGGATTGAACGGGTAATACATAAACTTATGATATAAACCGGACACTTAAAATTACTTAAGTGTCCGGTTTTGTTTTTATAGTAAACGTATGTAAGCTGTACAAAACCACAAAATTATAAAAGCTATCATTTTTAAACACTTGAGTTCAGAAGTTTAAAATAAAACTTAAACCTTTAAATCATACAAAGTGTTAAATATTAGTCAATTATAAAAAAAGCAATAAAACCTCCCAAAAAAGCCGTTTTTATCGAGTCAGTAACTATGCTATCTGACTGAAAACAGAGGAGATATACGGGCAAATTGTATTTCAGCCTGATTATTTAGTTTTTGTAAGGGGTTACATAAAAAATATATTAAACTTATGTCCATCCGGATCTGCAAATACAAAACCGTAGTAATTGTCTCCAAAAGTCTCAGGCTCTGACACAATGGTTCCGCCAGCTTTTTTAACTTCTTCAGCCCAATTGTCTACCTGGCTTTTATTTTCTGCAGAAAGGGTAAATATGATTTCGTTGGAGTGGTGGGGATCTCCAAAATTCATACTTTTCAGATTGTTTTCAATAACAGTTTGTAAGAAAAAGTGAATAATAAATTCATTTCCAGCCATAAAAAAACTTACCAGTTCATTGGATGTATGTGGATTATTGGGCCTGAAACCCAGTTCAGTATAGAATTTCTGTGTGCGTCCAAGGTCGGCTACGGCCAGATTGGCCCAGATCATTTTAGGTTTCATATCAGTACTATTTTGGTTAGGATAAAGGTATTTTGTTTTTACAGAATAAAAACTGTCATGGGACAAGATTTCGTATTTTTAAGGGGTAAATGAACATTATGGAAACTATACTTCAGGAATTAGATTCAAATATTAAGAGCGTAAGGGCTGACTTTTATGATGGGTTTCCTTCTAAATTTCCTGTTGGGTAATTTAACATAATATAAAGAGTTAAGTTATAATTAATGATCGAAGACCCCCTTAAAGACCCTTGTCAAGGTTCAAAACCTTGACAAGGGTTGCTCTCCACAACTAATTTTTTCAAATAATTGAACCAGGAAAGTTTTTCCTTTATCAAAAATTAAAGGATTCTACGCGGTCAATGGCACAGCGAAATTATTTGAATTTTAAAAGCTATATAATTGAGTTTTACATCGCTTAGAGAAAATTCAGAATATTATGAAGAGCTGTACGGCTTATAGAGAAAAAATATTTACGAGGAGTTGTAAAAAGCTCTGAAATAAAATTTTTCGTTTTGTTTTATCCTTACCAAAATTTTAAAGAATTGGATGACGATAAGCCGGAGATTTTCCGGATAGGTTTACGACAGAGAAGAGTTCCGAGAATTCGTTAAAAGCTATTGGGTAGAAAAAGTTTAAGAATACCTGATTTTCAGACAGTTAGTGCTCTATTTCTTTTTTATAATAAAAATCCTATAATTTATATTATGTTAAATTGTATATTATTCTGGTTTCAAAGATTCACAGAACATCTTAGGTTTCATTACTTTGCTCTCCTGATCTTAATATCGGGTTTTTCAGGTAATACACAACTCTATTCAAGATTGTGCTAATTAGAAATGGCGGATTAAAGGATTTTAACACCCTTAATCCGCCATATTATAAACTGCTGTGATCAGAAGTTTTTCTATTGATTTAATTCTTTTTATTTAATTTTTCTAATTCAGGTAAATCTTTTTTGTACTTTTCAACGTCCCAAGCTAAATTCCAGTTTTTAACGTAGTCAGAGATTGGACCCAGGCCAACTTCTGTTCTTCTTTTATCTACATTATCCGGATCTAGTAAAGGTAAAACATAGTAAGTATTATTACTTTGATTGATTCCTATCTGGCTTCCGTATATTTGTTTTCTGCCTTCCCGGATTTCTATTCTGTCAATTAACAACGCTAAAGAACCGGCACTTGCATTTCCTTTTGTGACAGCTTCTTTCATCATCGGTAGATATTTTTTCTGCGTTTCCAGATCTGAATGCTGAATCACAAGAAATAAGGCACTATTAGCCTGTGCACCTACTTTGTCTTTACCCACCCAGCCTTTTTCATCTAATATTTTTTTTACTTTTAACAGGTTAAGCGAGTCTTTCTGCATTGTTTTTTTTCAAAGGTCATTCATTTCCTTAGATTGCGGACCGAATTTTTTTTGCGTTTCATCCATTTGCATTCTATATTTTTGGTCTTCCTCAAGAATTGCCAGTAATTCAGCCTGCAATGGTTTGTCATAATTGGCTTCTATGACCGCTATTTTCTTTTCTAGCTTTTCAATTGTTTTCCCCCATTCTTTTTTTGAATGTAGATTATCCAAATCAGAATCAGATTTTAAGTGCTTGAGATTGGTCCAGCCTTTATCTATGGATAGGTTCAGCCATTTGAATGCTTGTTTTGTATTTCCTGCCAAGGAAGATGAGCATGCGCCATTATATAAGTGACTTGGATTTTCGCTTTCGATTTTAAAAGCTTTACCATATACATCAGTAGACATTTTATAATCTTTTGCCCTGTATAATTGATCAGCTTCAATTATTAATTTTGAGTATTCCTGAGCATTAGCGCCTGTGAATAAAAATAATAATAACAAAGCATAAATAGTGTTTCTCATTTTTTCTGTATTTAATTCTTAGATTTTAGATGGTTACGTTTTGTTTTCAGGCTCAGTTTAATTGATATAATTTTATAAAGCCATTTATGCTACGAATATAAAGTTTATTTTGATGATGGGATTGTTAATAAATCACAAAAAAATCATCCTATGTTTTGGATGATTTGATAAATCTTTTTTTAAAATTTAAATGAGTTATTTTAGCTTGCTTCTCTCCTCTTCCCAGAATCTGTCCATAATTGCCTTAGATTCTCCCGGGCTTTTCAGCATTTTGATATCTCCATTGTCATCAATTCTATAATGCCCTTTAAAAGCATCAGGCATTGCATCGTATTGTCTGTTTACTTGTTCTAATGTTTCTGTAAAACAAGGATAACCATATTTTTCAACTAAGTACGGCAAAGCATTTCCTCCTTTTAAAAGTTCGTACTCCTGAAAGTTATAAGGTGTCGTTTGCTGTCTTTTAGCCAGTGATAGGTTAAATTTTTTTAAAAGCTGAGCAATTTCCTTCTCCTCAATACAATGAGAAAGCCCGCGTAACGCATATATTTTCATATCCAGGTAACGCTCTTTCTTATAGGCATTCAGGAAAAAATCCTTCAATAATGGATAATTAAAATCATATAGCAATTTCAATATTTTATTTCGAATATCTAATTGTTTTGCTGAGTTGTAAATAGTAATCAGATGTTCTACATTGTCATTGTTGATAATGCTTTTGTCTAAATTAAACAGTGCATTTCGAAATTCTGGCTTTTTTTCATTATCCTTTTTGTTCGTTAAAATATCCGGGAAGTTGCTGACCATACTATCAATACAAGTGTAATTCTTAGTTATTATTGTTAATAATCGGAGCAAGTTCTTTTTTCAATTCTTCAAACTTCTCCTTGCTCATCATATCAATTTCCACGAGTTCTTTTGCTTCTTTTAATTTTGCAATCGCTTCTTCTCTGGTCATTTTTCTATTTTTTAAAAGAATTTCACCAGATTCAATCCCTAGCTCCGTATCCATCACGCTTAAATATTTATTGATTCCAAAAGCTCTGTCATTTATTTCTCCCAAAACCATAACTACGTACAAAGGCTTATTTTTGCTGCCTCTATGATAAGTTTTTATTTCTCTGACAATCACTTTAGTATTTTTTAAGCTGATATCTGCCATATTTTGTGCTTCACCACCCATAGCAGACATAATACTTCCAAATCCAGCCGGTCTTCCCATTTGTACAAAGTCATAAGTCTTTTTGGAAGTACTTCTTGATTGTGAAATCCCTCCTCTTGCTTTATTTCCATAACTTCCTGAATAAGTCCTTGTATTCAGCTCTTCAGAGGTTGGAGATCCTAATATTAAAGTATCACCTACCTTCACACTATTTTTACTCGCTGTTATATATTCCTTAACCTGAGCACCGTTTTTAATAGTGTTGAAGAAATTAATATCCTGTGTGTTTTCGTAGGTCAATAAATCAATATTTTCCTGAGCTTGAATATTTACTATCGATAAGAGAATAGTAAAAAAAGTAATTGTTTTTTTCATAATTGTTATTTTGTATATTGGAAATTCAATTCTTAGTTTGCAGTTGATTATTCCAGTGTACACAAATATAACACAGTTATTTATATATAAAATGAGGAAAACCATAAAGCTCCAAAATCCGCAGATTTTGGAGCAGGGTTTAAATAGCTAACCTTTCGGCTGTTCTACTATTGCTTGGTGATTTTATGGAAAAAAGTATCACCTTTAAAGATATAGTCTCCTGAAGGATATTCAGTCAGATCGACGGTGTTTTTCCCTTTTCTGAACAATATATTTTTAATGAGGTTACCGTTATTATCATATAAATAAACATTTTCATCTACTGAGGATTCCACGTTGATCACTCCTGTCGTTGGATTAGGATAAGCGGAAGTTTTTGTTTTTGGAGAAGCTTCTCTTGTTGACAGAAAACAACCTGAAATATAGGAATCTCCTATAATATTAAACCCTTTGCTGATCAGCTGGGCTCTGGCCAGCATCGCTTGCGGTGTAGAATAAACCAATCCTGTTGCATCTATAGTTCCGGACGTTATTGTTGAGCTCGCCCAGGTAGGATTATTATTCAGAGCGATGAGAAAATTGCTGTAATTCGTACATGATAAGCCTGCATTTTTTAATCCGAAATAGATTGTATTCCAGCTGAAGTTTTGAAGCTTGATATTCCACGAAGAAATATCCTGGTCAAAATGTGAAGCACCAGCAAACATATTAAATCCGGCGAAATAATCAGCCTTACTTACATCCCAGTTTCCGATGGGCTGATTGAACGATACTGCATTTTCAAACATATGCTCAAAATCTGTCACTTTACCTGTATTCCAGTTATCAAGGGGCTGATTAAATGCTTCCGCATTATAGAATGTATAGCGGAAGTTAGTCGCATTTTCTGTATTCCATGAATTTAATGGCTGGTTGAAAGCGGTGGCATCTGCAAACATGGAGGAAAAATCAGTTCCGGATATCGTATTCCAGGCAGAAATATCCTGATTGAAAGAAGATGCAGAAGAAAACATGCTGCTGAAATTGGTTACTTTTGCCGTATCCCAGTTTCCGATATTCTGATTAAACAGCGTCGCTCCGCTGAACATACCGCTCATGTCCGTAATACGGAATGGATTCCAGTAAGAAAATGAAGTATGGCCTGTCAAAGATGAACAGTTAAGGAACATTTGTGATAAACTGGTTATCTGTGTCAAATCAGGAGTATCTGCAGCCGTTACGTTAAGATTGGGACAGTTGGCGAATGCTCTGTCGAATTGCTGAAGCCATGTCGTATTTCCCCACTGGCTAAGTTCTATAAGTTCCTGATTTCCACCCGGAGGTATGATTTCGGTATTGGCCCTGAATCCGTAAAATGATCCGTTACCGCTGGATACTTTTAATTCGTAAGTGGCCTGCAGAGGATCTGGATGGAATGATGGCCCAAAATATATAAGTAAAGGCTCACTACTGATGGAGTTTACATAATCAAACATCCCGTTATGCTCAGGATATCCTACTTCGTGCCAGTAAATGGTGTAATCGGTTCCTGTGCCGCCGAATCTTATTGAATGATCAATGACGCCGTTTGCATTGGGTTTCCAGATGGTAGTAAATTCATTCTGCGCATAGGAAATGCAAAATAAAAGGAGAAAAATGATTATTAGTTGTTTTTTACACATAATTTAAAAAAGTTGTTTTAAGGTTAAAATTGGTTTGGGTAAGACAATTAATTTCCCGGGATTCTTTATCTTATCTCTGATACAAAGGTACTGGCGCACAGCGACAAAACTCGTCGTATTAAAAGTCTTTCCCTCTTTTTTTTCTTTTTTTTTGATTAATTTTTGTATAAAAAACAGCGTAAAAACTACCAGAAATAGTCTGTATCCTAAAAAAGGTGGTTTTACATGGATAACCTAAAAAAAATCTGCAGCTATTAAGTAATAATAACTGCAGAAAACAGATTGATTTATATGGTGATTTTCACACCGGCGGAAATAGTAATTCCGGGAAGCGGGCTGAGAAATTTTAACTGAGAGTTCTGAAGTCTTGCCTCGGTGTTCAGCAGATTATTTCCTATAATATAATACTCCAGATCACCTATGCCTAAACTGTTATCCTTATAGGCCAAACGTACATTTAGCAATGAAAATGCCGGCATAGGAAGCTCAGGATTGATATTCTTTCCTAAATATTTTTGTTTTAAATAATGGTCTAAACTTACATTCATACTAAAGTTCTGTACATTTCCTTCCAGATTGAATCCGAAACGGCTGGTAGGCATGTTGGGCATATAATCGCCATCACTCCATTTTCTTATGGAGCTGTCGGCAACGCTTATATTTCGTACCAGATCATAATATCCGCCTATCTCCCACTTTCCTGCTTTTCCGAGATCTGCTTTATAAGCAGCTTCCGCTTCAATTCCATTGATTTCCGTATCATCGGAGCGCCATTCTTTTACCAGAAAAACTTCTCTGGAAATTCCGGTGTGGGCAAGATAAATATAGTTTTTATAAGAAGTATGATACCAGCTGGCAGATACCCGCAGGTTCTTCAGATTCACTCCGGTCCCGATTTCAACGGTATTGGCTGTTTCCTTATCCAGTGTATCATCACCATTTTCTTCTGTCAGGATCGCAAAATGATTGTTTCCTGAATAAAGCTCATTCACCTCCGGTGCTCTTTCCGAGTGATTGTATTGTACTTTCAGATACCCTTTTTTAAAGAGAGTCCATTGAGCGGAACTATGGAACTGATGAAGAGTGAAATCTCTGTCACTGAGTTTTCCTCCGGAAAGTCCGCGGCTTCTGACATACTTGTTATCTGCTTCTGCCCTGCGTTGTACATGATCGTTTCTGTACCCAAGATCCAGTTGAAGAAAATTAAAATCAAGGTGCTGCATGGTAAAGATTCCAATTTCACGGCTTATATTATTGGGTAAGTATCTCTGGCCTCCGGTGCCTTCCATATCTCTGTATTGTATTTCAAGCCCCGTAGTTCCGGTAAGAAATTGTAATTTCTGCTGGTTGATTTCCAGGCGTCCATTGTGTTGATTCACAGTAAACTGGTTGGCACGGTACCGATCCAGAAGTTCAGCATTTTTTGAAAATACCCCCATATAATTCAGTTTGATGCTTGAAATCGGAGAATGGGTAAACTTGTAACCGGATTCAAATATGGCTTTATGAGATAGGCTTCTGATGTTGATGGGACTATATTCTATTTTGGGTTGTGGTTTTCCATGGCTATGTTTGGGGATTTTAGGGATTGCATATCCCGGAACCCCAAAATAGGAGTAAGAATTCTGATACGCGCCTCCTGCATACAATGATTTTCCGATATAACTGGTGCCTACATAAAATGAATTGCTTTCCGAATGACTGTTGGGGATCTCACCATCTTTTGTTTCCACATAATCTTTGATTCCGTTTACTTCACTTTTATATCGGTCTTTCACGGCATCCTGACCAGGAACATACAAATCGTTTTTCGGGTTGGGATAATATTTACCGTCAGCAGGATTGTAATACGTGGAACTGAATGTATACAGATCATCTTCCGAAAGCTCATACTCTATCATATGATCTTTGGCAAACTGGCTGATATAAGGAAAAAGGCTCTTGTTCAGGACACGTCTGGAATCTACATTGATCTGGCAAAGTGACTGTAAAATACTGTTGAAACCTACAAGCTCGGGATCATAACATCTGCCGTCTTTTGATTTTCCCGGAATTCTGACTATTTCCTGCTTCTGATTGGATGCTCCAACCGTCCAGACCCAGTTTTTAGCAATAATTCCTCTGGCTGAAAAAGCCTGTTTCTGACCTCTATTACTGCCTCCTTCAAGGAGGCCTTTGAAATTTATCTTTTTTTCCGGAAGCTGTCTGGCAATATAATCTGTTTCAATATCTACAGCTCCTCCAATAGCTTTTCCACCATACAAAACCGATGCAGAATTTTTGTAAACAGTGATATTCTGAACACTGTTCATTTCGATATCCGTATTAAAATCCGGGCTTAATCCCGAAAGGTCATTCACTGCCATTCCGTTTTCCAGTATTTTTACCCGGTTTCCGCTTAAGCTTCTGATAACGGGAGCTCCGGAATTCGGTCCATATCCCGAATTTTGAATTCCTGGAATTTTACTCAATGTTTCTCCCAGTGTATTGGATTGAATGAAATCCAGTTTTTTTCTTGAAATATTGGCAGCGTTATAATTTGTTTTTCCCTGTACCTGAATGGACTCTATGTCTTTTACCGTTCTTTTTTCGGGGATAATTTTCTGCGCTTTCAGAAGTGATGACGAACAAATAAGTGAGCTGCCTGCCAAAAAATAAAAGGTCCTTTTCATATGCATATACTTTAATGATTCGGCAAAGCTAGAAAATTAAATTTATTAATGCAACATTGTTGCTTTATTGCGGTTTATCAAAAGCCATTTAATAAATCTAAGTCACTGAAAAGGAATGATATGGATAAGAAAAAAACCGCCCTGAAAAGGGCGGTCTGTTTTTTACATGTAATGCTTTCTGACTAGCAAGTTGATCCGCACTCAAGTAATTTGATGTGGATTACACCATTAACAACACATTGTGTCTGGCATAAAGCGTTAGTTACAACAGTGCTTACACCGCCAACTACTCCACCTACTGTAGATCCTACGCCTGTAACTACGCCACCAACGATAGTACCTACACCGCCTACTACTCCACCAACTACTCCTCCTAGTCCACCTAGAAGTCCGCCGATTGGATCTAGTAATCCGTTACCTGAAATAGCTTTTAATTCGTTTCTGTCCAATTTTTTTAAGTTTTTCATAACTATAATTTTATATGATTATTACATCACGAATATATGAATAATAATAATGAAATTGCAAATTATTTTAAATAAATTAATTATATGTTTATATTATTTAATATTTCATTAATATAAATACAAATAATTGATAATATTATTTTCACTTATATGTGATTGATTTTCTAAAAGTTAAAAAGCATAACTCAATTTGTGGAATTTAGAGTTATTATTTTTGCATTAAATGTTAATTATTGATATTTATTTTTCAATGTGACTAAAACAGTTTCCAATGGTGCTGTAACAGGTAAAATGGATGACCTGAAATACCTGGATTTCCTAGTTTTAGATAAAAAATAAAAAAACATCAATGAAATTTGTATTCTTATCGGGTAAAACCCACTTGGGTTGATTGATAAAGGAATCAAATTTTGTATTTTTGCTGACATACTTATATCAATGTCAGTTTTTTCAAATAATATACGCTTTTTAAGAGCCAGGAGAAAGCTCTCCCAGCAAAATGTAGCCGATGAACTCATGATTTCAAGAGTCCGGTATTCAAAATATGAAAACGGAATTTCGGAGCCTCCTATCGAACTGCTTGTAAAAATTTCAAAATATTTCCATGTGAGTATTGACCTTATGCTTTCAGTAGATATTGAGAAGCATCCGATAGATGAAATGTTAAAGCTTCCGGATAACAGAATCGTTCTTCCGGTTGCAGTGGATACTCATGGAAATGATACCATAGAAATTATTCCTCAGAAGGCATCAATGGGATATCTGGAAGGTTATAGCGATATAGAATACATCGAAAGTCTTCAGCGTATTGCTCTTCCTTTTCTTACCAATGGTAAATACAGGGCTTTTCCTGCGGATGGTGATTCTATGCCTCCTTTCAGAAGCGGATCTTATATTGTAGGAAAATATGTAGAAGGAATCAATGAACTGAAACAGGGTAAAACCTATGTTTTTGTTACTTTAAATGACGGAATTACCTACAAACGTTTTAAAGAAAGAAAGGAAAATGCAATTTGTGTAAGTGCTGATAATTCATTTTATGAGCCTTATGATATCCCTTTTGAAGAAGTAGTGGAAATCTGGCAATATGCTTCAGGAATTTTCCCGGAAGATTTCGAGCCGGGTGATTATGAGAGCTACAACTTTAAAGAGATGTTCCGTGAATTGAGACAGGATATCAGGGATCTTGACAAAAAGGTTTCAGGCCGCCGCCGCAAACAATCTTAATAGTTAAAATAGATATCATATAAAGACTCCTGGTTTATTCCGGGAGTTTTTTATATATGAACTTCAGTTATCAGGGATGATCCGAAAGTTCAATCCAAACCGGAGCGTGATCGCTGCTTTTTTCCCAACCCCGTACATGTGTGTCTACTCCACCGGAAGTCAGTCTGGGCTGTAGATAAGGACTTAATAAAATATGATCAAGCCTCATTCCTGCATTGCGGTCGTAGGCTTTGTATAAATAATCCCAGAATGTATAGATTTTCTCATCAGGATAAAGACTTCGCAGAGAATCCAGCCAGCCTTTTTTCTGGAGTTCTTTAAATGCTTTTCTTACTTCTGTTCTGTATAAGGCATCATTTTCCCAGCGCTCAGGTTTATAAACATCAACAGGTTCCGGAATAATATTGAAATCGCCGATAAGGATGGCGGGAAGTTCCATTTTGATAAGCTGGTTGGTTCGTCTCTTAAAACGTTTCAGCCAGGACAATTTATAATCAAATTTAGGTCCCGGATAAGGATTTCCATTGGGAAGATACAGGCAGCAGATGACCATTTGATCTATAATCGCTTCTATATATCGGCTTTGAACATCTTCTGCGTTACCTGGCAAAGATCTTTGTACTTCAGTTATTTCTTTATTTTTGGCCAATATGGCTACTCCGTTCCAGCTTTTCTGCCCTTTCCATATCGCCTGATATCCTGCTTTATTGATTTCCTGTATAGGGAAACGTTCCTGTGGGGTCTTTAGCTCCTGAAGGCAGACGATGTCTGGTGAAGCTTCCTTCAGCCACTTCAGTAAAACAGGAAGCCGGCCATTGATTCCGTTAACATTATAGGTTGCTATTTTCATGAGGAAGGTTTTTAGAAAATCAATTATTTTCAATTACGACAATAATTATTCCATCATAAATATCTGTTATTTGATATTTTGTGGAAGAATAATCTTAAAAAGATAAGTTTTGGTGAATAATCTCTGGGTAGAGAGATAAAAGTTCAATATATTTGTGTTAAAGATGTAGCTCATTAATAATAAACTTCGATGAAAAGATATCCGACCTTTTTATTAGCATTACTTTTTCCCATTACCATGTATAGCCAGCAGAATCTTACTGCTGATGAACTGTTTGTTAAAGCCCGCACCACCGCTTTTGAACAGAAAGATTATACTACATCTATTGCCCTGGCAAAAGAGGCGTTGGCAAAAGCTCCCAATTATACCGATATTTCTGTTTTTTTGGGAAGGTTATATACCTGGAATAAAGATATTGAAGCGGCAAGAGCTGTGTTTGAAGATCTCGGAAAAAGAGAGGTTCAGGATGAAGATTATTTTCTGGCGTATGCTTCATTGGAATACTGGAATGATCAGAATACAAAGGCAATTGAAATTATAGATAAAGGACTTTCTTATCATTCAAAATCTGAGGCATTACTGCTGCTAAAGGCAAAAGTATATTTTGGAATGGATAATTATGAAGAAGCTGACAAAGCGGTAACCACTCTATTATCTATTAATCCCAAAAATACAGAAGCGAGGGCTCTTGCAGTAAGAATCAAGGATCTGTCTTCTAAAAATGCTATTGGAATTATTTACAACTATTCCCATTTTGACAAGCAGTTTGATGATGACTGGCATATTGTGGGAGTAAGTTACAAAAGAATTACATCTATTGGTTCTGTAATCCTTCGTGGCAATTATGCCAATAAGTTTGCACAAGGCGGAACACAGATTGAGCTGGAAGCGTATCCAAGACTTTCCAAAATGTTCTATTTATATGTTGGCGGAGGATATTCTGATGATGTAGGTCTGTTTCCGAAATACCGTACCGGAGTTTCCCTGAATGCCAATCTTCCTCATAGTTTTGAGGCAGAGCTGGGTTACCGTCAGCTTCATTTCAGCAACAATATCTGGATGTATACTGCGGCTGTAGGAAAATATTATAAAAATTTCTGGTTCAACCTTCGTACTTATATTACACCTGACAATAAAAATATTTCACATTCTTATACCGGAACGGTGAGATATTACACAAAAGGCGCTCAGGATTATGTTGCCTTTCAGATCGGAACCGGGATAAGCCCGGAAGAATACCGAAATAACCTTCTGGAAAATGAAACCTTTAAGCTTAAAACCTTTAAAATAGGTGCTGAGTATAATTTCTCTTACCGTTCTGTCAATCTTTTTTCTTTAGGAACCATGTATTATAACCAGGAATTCCGTCCTGGTGAGAGAGGAAATCAGTTTGACATTACTTTAGGTTACACCCGGAAGTTTTAAAACTTTGACCTTGTTTTTTTCTTAAAATTAACCATTACCGAATCCGGCATCAGTTTCTTTGTGGAATAAAACCGGGCATTCATGCTTTTATACTGATTGAACCGGGTATTGATCTTGTTCAGGGATGCTGCATCATTGGAATTATCTTCCTCCATGTTCTTAAGGGTGAAAAGCTGCCCGTCATGGATATAATATTTCTCAGAAACAAAATCGATAAGCTGGTTTTTACTTTGCATCATAGGGATTCCGGCCTTGCTGATTTCAGAATCTGCAGAAAAGCCACGTCCTACCCATGTAACGGTAGAAGGTGTTTTGATTTGATAATTATTTCTGTAGTACGCCAGAATCGAAGGCGCAATATCAAAATGACTTACCGTTTTATAGAATCGCTTTGATTCTTTTAATAACGGAGAATAGATTAATAATGGCACATGGAATCTGTCAATTTTAGACTGTAATGTAATTTCAGGCATACTGTGATCTCCTGTAATGATGAAAATGGTGTTTTTGAAGTCCGGTCGTTTGCTGTAATTTTCAAAGAAATCTTTCATTGCATCATCTGCATTCAATACCGAAATGAGCTGATTTTTGTGGGCAGATGCCCATTTTTTCTGTTCAGGAGTTAAAATTCCTGAATTAAGCCTTTGATTGTACAGCTTTTCATAATAATCCTTATTGTTGATTAAAAAAGGATTATGGGTTGAAAGCGTAAGTATCATATTGAAATACGGTTGATTCTGTGGTTTCTGCTGCTGTTGCATTTTACTTAAAACAGCCTGATCTTCATATCCCCAGCTCTCCCCGTTGTTGGCAGGAAGTTTACGGTAAGGACTGCTGAAGGAAGCCTGGTCAATAATATGATCTACTCCGCTGTATTCCAGAAACTCACGGTAGCGGTCAAATGATGCATGACCTCCGTAATAAAATCCTGTTTCAAAACCGTTTGCTTTAAGGATATTATAAAGATTGAAATTCTCCGGTGTTTTTTCTATTTCAAGAAAGCCGTTCTTTCCGAAAGGAAGAGATCCTGTTAATGACGGTAATGCTCCGAATGTTCTTCCTGCTGAGCTTAAACTGTTTTCCCAATACAATCCTTTATGGGACAGTGAATCAAGATAAGGAGTGAAGTTTCCGATATATCCTTTTGGGGAAGTATACGCATGTCCGAAACCTTCCATCACAAGAAAAACAAGATTGGGAACTTTCTCAGATCGATTAAAGTAAGAACCTAAAAAATCCGGTGTGTTTTCTTTTCTCCAGAACGGATAGTTTTTATCAATCATTTCTGCATTGGCAGTAAAATCTTCATTATCACTCAGCAATTCAGTGAGTTCCGGATGGTCGCTGATAAAATTGTCTTTATTGGATTTAAAAAAATAAGCCCATTTACTTTTTGCTGCATTTTGATTAAACTCACTTTCGGAACTCAAAATCTTTGCTCCCACTACATTGGAAGGAATAAAAAATGCTGTTAACCCGAAAATCAATAGTATTATTCCCGGATAGATTGATTTTAAAGCTCCTTTTCCTGCAATCCACAAAGGAATCAAGGATCCCACGATTAAAATTCCCAGCAATGCAAAGTTTTTGAAGTTCAGCATTCCGCTTGCCTGCAAAATCTGCTTCATCTCTTCTTTGCTGTAGTATAAAAGGTCGGCACCCAAAACATTTCGGGTTTCAGAAAAATACAGGAACAAAATATATTGAGTAACTGCTACAATAACCAGGGTGATTATTCCCAGAATTTTTGCCCATCCTTCTTTAACAAAATTAATAATCAGATATATAATTCCGACACAGAATGTCAGTTGAAGCGCAAATAAAATGTTTTCTAAGAAAAGATGACCAATAATGGCTGATGTTTCAAATTTTGGAAAAGTATATTTGTACCACAGTGATTCTGCGGTTATTCCTAATAAAAATAAGGCAAAGAAAGCCAATGCCAGCATTCCCCATTTTTTAAGTCCTGCCTGAAGAATGGCATATATCCTTTCTTTCAGCGGTAAATGCTGTGTGCTTTGGTTGAAGCCCTGTCTTGTCATTTCGCCCCAGCCATGGGATTTTTTGAAATAATCTATAAATCCGTTAACGCCTGCTTTTACGACAATAGGATGAAAATAAAAAGGTTCGGAAAAAGCGGTAAAAATTAGTCTAAGGAAGTCTTTCCTTTTGGTATAAACCTGATGGCTGACAAGATCCACCAATATCGCATAGATGGAATAGAGGAATCCCATTGAGATGACGAGGGCAAACAAGATCAGAAAGAAGGGCCAGTTGATAATCCCAAGCAATAAAAAGATGATAAAGATAATATACCCTGAAAATTCGATGAGCGGCCCCAGAAATTCAAAGAAGAACCAGTAAGGAAGACTGATCATTCCTAATTTTTTATATTTCGGATTGAACATGAGTTTTCTGTGTTTCCACAGAGTTTCCATGGTTCCGCGCATCCATCGGTTTCGTTGTTTTCTGAGAATATCTTTAGATTCCGGAACTTCTGTCCAGCATAGCGGATCCGGAATGGTAAGTACTTCGTAAGGCTCGTTTTTTTCCTCCATGTACTTTCTCATTCTTACCACCAGCTCCATGTCTTCTCCCACTGTGTTTTTATCATAGCCGCCGCAGGCCAGTACAATTTTCCGGTCAAAGACTCCAAAAGCCCCGGAGATCAGGATCAGTCCTGATGCTCTGGACCATGCCATACGTCCCAGTACAAAAGCCCGGATATATTCCAATGCCTGTGTTCTTCCCAAAAGAGATTTGGGCATATTGACACTTACTACTTTTCCGTTTTCAATGACACAGTTGTTGGCCAGACGAATCACTCCACCGCAGGCAATAAACTTTTTATCAGTCTGCTCCAGCATTGGTTTTGCGAGTTTTAAAATCGAATCCTGCTCGAGAATACAGTCAACATCAATACAGACCAGATAGTCTCCGGAAGAAATATTGACTCCAACATTTAAGGCATCGGCTTTTCCTCCGTTTTCTTTATCAACAACAATCAGTTTTTTGAAGGCCGGATTTTTACTTTTATAAACTCCTCTTACCGCATTGGTTTCAATTTTTCCCTGAATAAAATAAGCTACAGACTCAAGTTCGTAAGCCTCAATCAGCTTTTGCATGGAATCATCTTTACTTCCGTCATTTACAATGATAATTTCCAGATTATGATAGTAAAGGGATAACAGTGAACGTACATTTTCTACAATGGTCATTCCTTCATTATATGCCGGAGCTATAACGCTGAATACCGGAGCATTGGGATTGGCCGCAATAATGCTGTAGTCTGTAAATGTATTTTCTTTTTTATAACGTAATACAGCGCCAAGCGCATAAATTCCTATCCAGCCATAGATAAGGGCTACTGCTGTTCCGTAAATCAGAAACAGCCAGATAACAACTTCATAGATGATGTGTGAGAATTCTAACATGCTTTTTCCTGTAATGCGTATTTAATAATTTGAATTAATTCTTCAGGAGAGGTTTCCTTTTGGGATATCTCTTTCAGTAATTCCTGTTTCTCCAATGCACATAAAGCTTCTGCTGCATATACTTTTATCCCTGAATCTGGATTTTCCAATAACTGATCTTTCAGAAAATCCGTACTGTATTGGTCTTTTGACTTTTTCATGACTTTGAGAATCTCTTTCTGTACTTCAGCTGGCTGATGGGGATAGATTTCCATAAGATCAGCGATTGTTGAAGAATTTTCCAGCGATAATAAAGTTTGCACCGCCTGAATCCGTACATCAGCAGATGGATGATTCAACAAATCAGTCACTGTTGGATAAAGTGATAATATCTGAAATTTTCTTAAGAGTTTAAGGGTAAAAATAACTACGGATTCATTAGAGCTTTCCATCCAGCTTTTAATGCTGTCTCGGGAATTCTCCGGAATATGTGTTACGGAAATAAGCAGACGAAGCTGCTGCCATTCTGATATTTTGGAGGAAATGCTGTTCAGGAAATGAAGACCTTCGAATCCTTTAAAGTTAACCATTGCATATTGCGCCTCCTGATACACCTGAGCTGAAGGATGGGTTAAAAATGTAGAAATTTTTGGCAACGCTTCCTGTACGTGCATGGCGGTAAGTTCCTGTATTCCTCCTGCAATAATATGTTCCTTCTTTTGATTGAGTTTTTTCAATGCTTCTTCCTGAAGGCCATATTCATGAAATAAATCTTTAAGTTTATTCTGTGCTGCTCCGGAAAATTTTTTCTCGGATTCTGCCAGTTTCTGAAGAAACAGATTTCTGAATGAAGCACTACCAGATGCTGTTGAAAAATTAGTGTCTGCAGCCAATTCTTCTTCACCATATACAATCACTTCTGAGATCTTTTTATTGATCACCTCAGACCATCTTAAAACCCGGATAGATTCTCTGTACTGATAAAAGCTGTAGATCAGTACAACGATGATCAGTAAAAGTACTAAAGATAGCATTCCCAGGAAAACAAGAAAAAGAAAATGCACAGAAGTGGTGAGAAACATGGCTGTAGTTTATTTTGAAGAAAATCTTTTTATTCTTAATATCAATTCATTGGGACTGAATGGCTTTACAATAAAATCGGCTGCGCCCAAATCGAATGCATTCAATACTACTTCCTCCTGCCCCATACTGGAAAGCATGATTACCGGTATCTGCTTGCCCATGGTTTTAATGGCAGAAAGTATTTCAATTCCGGAGGCAAAAGGCATCATAATATCAGTGATAGCCAGATCTACCTCTCTCGTTTTAAGGGTTTCAATAGCGTCTTTCCCGTTTCGGGTCAGGATCACTTCGTGCCCTTCTTTTAATAATTTGTGTTCAATCGTTTTTAGAATCAGTTCGTCGTCTTCGGCGATTAGAATCAGCATAATTTGGTTTTTTATTGTATTAAATTTTTAATTAATTGTAATCCTTTTGTTATTTCCCGGATCATTTCTTTTTCCATGGAGATAAAATCTATGTCGGGTTCCGCTTTACTCTCCCAGCTGGCCGCATTTTTTGTAAGCGTTACCAATCCTGCTGTTCCTGCTGTTCCTTTGAGCTTATGAAGGATCAGTTTCAGATTGGTACTGTCTTTTTCAGCTGCGCTTTTTTTAATATCTTCTTCAGCCTGAGTAAGCTGTTGCATGACAAGATCCAGGAATATTTTTCTAAAATCTTCATCATCATCACCTATCTGTTCGTTCAGAAGATTTATATCAAGATCATTTTCTGTATCTGTGGTATTCTCGTCCGGAACATTATTCTCCTCTGGAATATTATTTTCACCAGGAATGTATTTTTTCAGTATTTCCAGCAGATCATTTTGTCTTAAAGGTTTAGGAAGGAAGTCATTCATCCCGGAATCCAGACACTTTTCCTTCTCTCCCAACACATTACCGGCAGTGACGCCAATAATTGGGATATCAGAATATTCCGGAAGCAAACGGATTTGTTTTGTAGCTTCAATACCATCCATTACCGGCATCTGGACATCCATTAAAATGATATTGAATTTTTTTCCCTGACAAAGCTGCCATGCCTGGAGCCCATCCGTAGCTTCTGTAAGCTCCGCATCAGGAATCAATGAACCTATCATTTTATGGTTGAGAACCATGTTAACCGGATTATCGTCCACGAGTAAAACCTGTGGTGACTGCATCAAAAAGGAAGATTCGGTTTCCTGCTGTGAAATGCTGGTTACGTCTTTTTCCGTATTTTTCACAGCCCGGCTTAATGTTTTATAGAGTTCTTCTGATTTAATAGGTTTTAACAGGAAGTATGAATCGCTTTCCTGACGGAAATAATTAATCACATCATGTTCTTCAGATGAGGTATGAAGGATAATCAAAGGTGAGGATTCATTCTGCTGATTAAACAGGTCTTTGATTTTTTCTATGGTTTCCAGCCCGGAAATAATTGGCATATGGTAATCCATCAGGATAACATCAAAGCGTTCTCCCGCAAGTAAGATCTGAAGCGCCTCCATTCCATTGGCAGCCAGCTTTGAATCTATATTTTTATAAGCCAGCATGTGCTGAATAATAATCCTGTTGGCTTCATTGTCATCTACGATAAGAACCTTATTGATTGGCAGCTCTTCATCTTCATGACGGTCGGACATTTCATAAGGAACCTCTATATCAAAATAGAAGACAGAACCTTTATGAAGTTCGCTTACCAATGACAAGCTGCTTCCCATATATTTCAGAATATTATTGGAGATGGTCAATCCGAGACCTGTTCCTCCATAGCGTTTGCTGATCGAGCTGTTTTCCTGGGTAAAGGCATCGAAAATATGCTGCTGTTTTTCCTTAGGAATACCAATTCCGGTGTCTCTTACGGAAAATCTCAGGGTGATATTTTTGCTGTCCAGATTCAGTTTTTCTACTTTAAGTTCTATTTCTCCCTGTTCTGTAAATTTTACGGCATTTCCAAGAAGATTGATCAAAATCTGTTTCAGCCTTGATTCATCCAGCCAGATTGTTTCAGGAAGTCCCGGTTCTATATTCAGCAGCAATTCTATATTTTTTTTCTGCGACTGGTAAAGGATAACATTGATTACCTGACTTACCATGTCGTAAATATTGGCTTTTTCCACAATAAGATCCATTTTTCCGGATTCTACCTTAGAAAAATCAAGGATGTCATTGATGATATTCAACAGATTTTCTCCTGATTCATTAATATAGTGGAGATATTGAGTCTGTATTTCGTTCAATGGAGTTTTTAAAAGAAGGTCGGAAAAACCGATTACCCCGTTCAGCGGAGTCCGGATTTCATGGCTCATGTTGGCCAGGAATTCAGTTTTTGCTTTGCTGGCAATATCTGCCATTTTCTTGGCATTTTTCAGTTCTCTGTTGATTCTTACTGAGGCTGTAATATTCTGGGCAGAAACAATAATTCCTCCTATAACATGATTGGAAAGATACCATGGTGTCACCTCTACGCTGTAATGCTGAATGATTTCTTTACCAGGAATTTCTATGGCCATGTCTTCATTCTTATAGGCCTTTCCGGCCAGTGCATCCTGATATATTTTTATTCTTTCATCCGGTACATTGGGCGATATCTTAAACATATTTTCACCAATAAGCCTGATGTCATTCATCTGAAACTCATCTTTCCAGCTTCTGCTTACAGAAACATAATTGAGATCTTTGTCAAACATGGCTACTGTAGCAGGTACGTATTTTACAAAAGATTGCAGCATAGCCTCTTTCCTGGCCAGCTCAAGGTAGATATTTTTGAAGGTATCAATATTCTGAATGATTCCATAGACTCTGGTGCATACTCCATCCTCAAATTCCGGGATCCCTTTTACCCTTACCCAGATCATCACGCCGTCATTCTGTATAAGCTGTAATTCTTCATCGTAGGGAACGCCTTCTTTTACAGCCTTTTCGAATAAAAACTCCAGCTTTTCCCTACTTTTTTCACTGTAAAAGCCCAGTGCATTTTCAAAATCGGGCTGGAAATCTCTATCTATTTTATGGATTTCCCTGGTAGACTGTGACCAAAAAACGGTATTGTTTTTCAGGTTGACTTCCCATCCACCCACCTGTGCCACAGCACTTGTCTGTTCCAGCATCTTTTTGGTTTGAACAAGGTCTTTTTCCAAACTTACTCTTTCAGTAACATTCAGGGCAGTACTTACCACATAAGGATTTCCTTCTTTGTTGATTTCCACAAGATTGTGATACATCCAGATCATTTCTTCACCTCCTTTTGTTTTCAGGATCATGGTTCCGAAATCTTCCTCGTTTTTATTGATTCTTTCGAGATATTGCTCGAGAAGGTGCCAGTTTTTTTGGGGAACAAGGTCTCTTAAATTCAATCTTTCTACTTCTTCGGAAGAATATTGCAGGGTTTCTCTTCCTTTTTCATTGACAGCAATGATATTACCTTCCATATCATGCATACTCATCAATCCTATGGCGTTTTCGAAGAAGCTTCTGAAGCGGCGTTCAGAGCTTTCCAGTTTAACCTTTTCTTCTATACGCTGGGTGATATTGATTCCGAAACAAAAAATCTCCGAGTGATTTTGATTGAGCTTTAAATACCATTCAATAATGATGGTTTGAGTATCATCTATCTTTGTTGAAGTCGTAAATGTAACTTCTTCATTGGTATCGGGAAGATTTTTGGAAAGCATTTGCAGCTGAGAATTGTGATTCCCTATCAGATCCATGAAATTCTGATTAATAACCTCTGCTTTATCTAATTGAAACACTCTCTCAAAAGTCGGATTCACATCCTTCAGCACAAAATCCTTATCCAGAACACAGATCAGATTATTGGAAATGGTAAAAGTCTGCTGAAAATACTCAGCCTGGAGATTTTTCCTTTTTCCCATGAGAACTTTTGTGACTGCCTCTCCTATTTTTTTCAGGGTTGAAATCTGATCATCTGTAATTGTTTTAGGTTTGTAGTCGATAACACAGAGTGTTCCTAATACAAATCCCTCATCATCAATCAGGGGAACTCCCGCATAAAACCGGATTCCACCTGCCAGAATAATTGCGTTATCAGAAGATCTTTCGTCTAATAAAGTATCGTTGATAATAACAATATCACCACTGGCGATAGAGTATTGACATACAGTATTCTTCCTGTCTACAAAATCAAGAGCAAGCCCCACACAGCTTTGGATAGTCTGGGTTTCGCTTTCCATCATGGCAATAAGCCCTGCCGGGCAGTCTGTCACCAGACACGCTGTTTCTGCGAAAATATCTAACTGGGGGTCTTTTTCAAGGTTTAAAAGACCAAAATACTCCAGTTTCTTCATTCGGCTTTCTTCATTCGCAGGAATTGGATACTTCTTCATATATTATATCAACAATTAGAGACTTTTCTTTTTTGATTATTAAAAAATGATAATCAAGGCCTTAAAGTTTATATTTTAAATATTTTTAAGCGCTTTAAATTATTATTTTAATAAGTAAACCAAATTACAAAATAATTTTGTATTGTATTGCAGTAAATTTGTTAATAAAGCTATATGTGTATTTATTTTAAATTAGCTTACGTGAATTCTGTATTTATATTGAAATAACGAGCATTATGAAAATAAAAGCACCATAAGTGAATATGGTACTTAAAAGATGAATCGGGATGAATATAAGATATTGATTGTGTGTTTTCTTAAGGCCTGAGGATTGATTTAGAAAAAAGTCCATTCCCTGAAAATACGGAAATGGACTCACCACTTATTATCATCCAAATCACAACTATACTATGAACAGGGAAGCAATGGCTTGTGCATCGCTACCGCTTAAAATTTCGTCGTAGGCTGCAGAACCTGCTGCGGCACCAAATAAAGTTCCGGTATTATAACCTGCCTGGTTGGTATTTTCTTCTCCTGCATAAACCGGATTGGTGGCGGAGGGCATACTTCCTCCGTTGGCAAGCTCAATCCATCCTTTATTCGCTCGCATTCTTCTTACCTGTGAGGCATGTCTGGCTTCAACGGAGTGAATCTGTAACGCTGCCTGCAGAACCACTTTGTTGGACATCACATTTCCTGCCTGCCCTTTGTAAGCTCTCACTCCGGTATCTTCAAAAGCCTGCGCAAGGATAAGAAACTGGTTATAATCTGTAAAAGGCATAAAGTTTCCGCCGGCTGTAAAGTCAAAAATAGGTTTATTTCCGGGAGTTGTTCCTAAAGAAGTCAGTGTACTTTTCAAAAAACTTACATGAGCCGATTCATGCTTCGAAATCTGCATAAAAACAGTTCGGTCTCCATTGGGAATCAGTCCCGGGGTTGACAAACCTATGCTGTAATATTCATTTTCAAGATATTCCAGTACCAGCGCTAGTTGTAAAGCATCTGTAAGTGTACTTTTTAAAGCAGTACCTGTTAATGCTGTTTTGGTAGTTTCTGCTTTGGCAGGAGTGGCCATTATAGCACCCAAACCAAGGGGTACAGCTGCTGTAGCTGCTTTTTTCCCGAATAATGAAATATCAGTAATCGTTTCTAATCTTGATGCTTCCTTGGTGAAAAATTTATCATCAGAAAGTTTATCCAGTAATCTAAGAATATTCATAATGTGAGTTTTTAGGGTGATGTTTAGTTGATTCCTCTTTCTTTCCAGGTAAATGGTGTTTTGATAAATGCTCCGGCAGCCATTACGATATCTTTCGGCTCTTTGGCAAGATCAAGTCCGTTGGCGTCGATCACATCATCTCCTGAAAAATCTGCAGATCCGGGATTGATTAAATTTCTGATGGCAGAAGCATGTCTGGCTTCCACAGAAACTATTTTACCGGCAATAACGAGATAAGCCGGATTGGAAATGTATTTTCCTGCTCCATTGTAAGCTGCAACACCGGTATCTTCCAGTGCCTTTGCTGTAGCCAGTACTGAATTTCTATCATTAAAATTCACATTCGGATACTGAAATTCAAGCTTGGGAAGCACATGATCTGTAGCACCACTAATGGCAACTTTGAAAAAATCCCTGTGAATCACCTCATGATGATAGAGGTCTGTAAAAATCTCTTTTTCAATACTGGAAATTCCTGTATAAAAATTGTTGACCACTTTTGTATAAAAATCTGCTTCAAGCTGTTCCAAAGCATAGGCATAATTTAATACCCCTACATCTCCGGTTCCAAGATCGTACTTTGATTCTTCTATAATCTGGAAGTCATCATCATCATTACATCCGATGATGGTAAGGCCTGCAATAGCCAATCCTACTCCACTTAGTTTTAAAAAGCTTCTTCTGCTGGTATCAAGGGTTGCACCCTGATTAGAAACCTGAATTGTTTTTTTCATAGTATTTATTTTTAGTGTTGGATAAATAAGAGATAAAAACAGCATATTGGAATATGCTGTCTGAAATCTTAGAATTTGTTATGGCATCAATACTGTATCAATTACATGAATCACTCCATTAGACTGGTTCACATCAGCAATCGTTACTTTGGCGCTGTTTCCTTTTGCGTCTTTTATGTAAAGATTTTTACCTTTTGTCCAGAATGTAAGATCTTCACCCTGTACAGTTTTCATCATGCTTTTTCCGTTTCCTGCTTTTACAGCGGCCCATATTTCTTTAGCGCTATATCTTCCCGGAAGAACATGATAGGTTAAAATAGAAGTAAGCATCGCTTTATTTTCAGGTTTTACAAGGTTTTCTACGGTACCTTTCGGAAGTTTGGCAAAGGCTGCATCTGTAGGTGCTAATACTGTAAAAGGTCCCGCACCCTGTAATGTTTCTACCAGTCCGGCAGCTTTTACCGCAGCGACAAGGGTTTTGTGATCCTTTGAGTTGACTGCATTTTCAATAATGTTCTTAGAAGGATACATAGGAGCTCCCCCTACCATTACTGTTTTTTCTTTCATCGTTTGTGCAGTTACCTTCCCACTGAATGCAAATGATAGAGCTACCATTGCTAGAACTGTGATTTTTGATTGTGTGTTCATTGTAGTTATTTTTTTGTTAATTATATTTAATTCGTGCTTTTAATGTCATTTACGAGGTTGGTTTTATTTTAGATTGAAAAAAAAAGCAAATTTATTTTAACGTATTGATTTTTAGTCTTTTAATTTTAAACTCGTATTGATTTTATAATACTTTCGATTTTTAAAAACCGTTTTTTAAACCAATTCTGAGGTACAATAATGATATTCTCAATAGGATTATTCTATAGCTTTACAGGTTAGAATTTCTGATATTGAATATTTTTCAATGATTTATATAAAATTGTGTACGAAATAAAAGATGTGTTAGATTTTATTGTCTATGTGTTTTATTTTATTACATTTGGAAAGAAAAAATAAAAGCTATTAAAACAACCTATTCTGAAGAGGAGCTTATCGTTTTATTGAAAGAGAAAAACGAAACTGGTTTTCATTATCTGTATGACCACTATTCCGGTGCGTTGTACGGGATTATTCTTCGGATCGTTCAGTCTAAGGAATATACCGAAGAAGTGATTCAGGATGTTTTTGTTAAAATATGGAATTCTATCCATCAGTATGATGCTTCCAAAGGGAGGTTTTATACCTGGATCATCAATATTGCCAGGAATACAGCCATTGATTATTTAAAATCAAAAGCTTTCCAGAATGAGCTTAAAAACCAAGCACTTCCGGATTTCGTATATAATACTGCAGAGCTTTCAACGACTAACCATTCTTCCGATTATATCGGATTTAAAAACGTGCTGGAAGGTCTGGAAACAGATAAACAGGAGCTCATCGACCTTGCTTATTACCAGGGATATACTCAACATGAAATATCAGAAAAACTGAAGATACCGCTGGGAACGGTAAAAACGAAAATGCGGAATGCGCTGATGAAATTAAAGGATTTGCTAAAAGATTATCAATAAATTGAACACTAAAGAATACATATCATCCGGAATTATAGAATCTTATATTCTTGGCCATGCTTCTCCTGAGGAAGCAGGGATTTTGGAGTGTGTGATGAAGAATAATGCTGAAGTAAAAGAAGCTTTTGAAGAAGCACAGAAGACTTTGGAACATCTTGCTACAGCTCAGGCTGTAACACCTCCAAGTGATTTGAAATCGAAGATCTGGAACAAAATTCAGCAGGAACAGGTTGTTGAAGAAATAACTCCTGCTCTTCCGGCAGTTCTTCCTGAAGTAAAAAAAGAAACAGAAAATACTACAGAAAGAAATGATTTCAGGAAAAATACACCCTGGAAAACATATGCCATAGCAGCTTCTGTATTGTTCCTCGTAAGTGTTGCCGGAAATGTATTCTGGATGAACAGCCAGTCTGCCAGTCAAAAAGAAATAGCTTTAATGATAGCTGATAAAAAGCAGAAGGATCAGGCTATGGAAAAAATGAACCGAAAGATGGATATGCTTTCCAATCCCGATATGCAGATGGTTATGCTGAAGGGCGTAGAGAAGCACACAGACGCCAAAGCAATGGTTTTCTGGGATAAAAAAACAAAAGAAGTGTATCTGAATGCGGAAAAACTTCCTAAAGCTCCCGAAGGAATGCAGTATCAGCTCTGGGCTATAGAAGATGGAAAACCGGTAAATGCAGGAATGTACACCGAAGATAAAGACAGCAGAATTGCTTTGGCCAATATTCCCAAAGCGCAGGCTTTTGCCATTACACTTGAAAAAGCAGGTGGAAGTAATGTTCCTACCATGGAAAATATGTTTGTAATGGGGGAAATCTAAACCCCTGTTGATACAAAACAAGGCGGACACAATCAATCCGCCTCGTATCTCCCAAATAATTAAATATGAAAAAATATGAATGTCTAAACCAGACAGGCCTTCAGCATCAGATCGTGAAGGTCTGTATTTTTAATAAACGGCTGTAAAAGCTCATTTCCTGGGCCGTAAGCAGCGACTTCCACGTAATCTCCGGAATGATCCATACTGATCCATCCTACGGAGTTTCTGCTTTTCTGAATTTCTGAATACAGTTTAAAAGGTAGTTTCTTGTAATTATAAAGTCCCGCTTCCTCTTTTTCAAGACCATTGTAGAAACTTAGCATATGTCTGGCTTCATCGTCATTCAGAGTAATTTTGTTGCCTTCATAAATCCAGTCTTTAATATCTTTTACCGAATCATCTTTGTTAATCTTGTTCAGAATATATTCATTGGTGTATTTGTATTCTGAAATGCTGTTAAAATGCGTAGTAGCCTCTGCTCCGTAAATAGTTCCCGGATTAGCATTTCCATGGTCTGTAGTGATGATGACTAAAGTATTTCCGTCTTTTTCGGCAAAATCCATAACTGTTTTTACCGCTTCATCAAATGCGAGCTGATCATGGATGAGTGCCGCTACATCATTGGCATGGGCAGACCAGTCTACTTTTCCGGCCTCGATCTGAAGGACAAAACCTTCGGGATGATCTTTCATCTGACGGATAGCAGTACCGGCCATTTCAGCAAGAGTGGGTGTATTTTTATATTCCGGAAGATGAGCTCTGTCGATGCTGTAAGGCAATGCCCCTGTATTGAAAATACCTAGCAGCTTCTCCCCTTCATTGACATCTTTCAGATCATTTTGTGTTTTCAGAATTCTGTATCCTTTTTTGCTGTAAACAGAATAAAGGTCTTTTTTATCTTCTCTTTTGGCAGGATTAAAAAATTCGTCTCCACCACCTAACAGCACATCGAGTTCAAGCTCGGCGTACATTTCAGCAATTTGAGGTTCAGCATTTCTTTTCGAAGAATTTACACAGAATCCGGCAGGAGTAGCATGAGTAATGGTTACCGTAGTCACGCAGCCTGCTTTTTTTCCTGCTTTTTTATATTGCTGCCATATCGGAAGATGTTTCTCTCCATTAGCTCCGATGTTTAAAACTCCGTTTTTCACTCTGATTCCTCCTCCAAAGGCCGAACTTGCGGCAGCAGAATCTGTCACAACAGAACTTGCTGAAGCGGTGTCCATCAAAGCACGGGTTACCTTTTTATCATGATACAGATTAAGCCAGTTACTTCCTTTTCCTAAAATATTCCGTGAATACAGATCTGCCATTGAAAGTGTTCCAAGGCTCATCCCGTCACTTACCATGAAAATGATATTCTTCGCTTTTCCTTTCTGGTGCAGTTCCGTATTTTTCCCGAAGCTCCATAAATCAGATGGTGATAAGGTCAATAACCCTGAAAGTAATGCAGATCCTTTTAGAAATTTTCTTCTGTCCATATTGTTTTTGAAATAATGCTGTAAGTTATTGTATTTAAATTTTTATCGTAACATTGTTGCATTAATTAAAAGTTAATTTTAAATGTTCTTTGGAAACGGATCTTCAAAACTTTGTTTTTTGTCAAATAGTTCCTTTTCCCTTTCATTAATAAGACATTGCTGAAGATCTGCCAGCATCTGATTTTTGTCCAGATTCTGCCCGATAAACACCAGTTCATTGATTCTGTCGCCCCAGTTTTTATCCCATCTGCTTTCTATAAACTTCTGATTATCTGAAAATGAAGAATACTGAACCCTGTGACTCATTGGCATGCTGCACCACCAGACTCCTGCTTTTTCGAGCCTGAATGAACCTCCTGCCTGAGAGAAATTCAATGCATCGTCAGGTCTTGAAGCCAGCCAGAACAGGCCTTTTGCTCTGATGGTTCCTTCCGGATAATGATGGTTCAGATATTCCCAGAGTCTTATAGGATGGAAGGGTTTTTTATCTCTGAAAACAAGTGAACTTATTCCATATTCTTCAGTTTCCGGTGTGTGATGACCGGATTGTAACTCTTTTTGCCAGCCAGCGGATGACTGTGCTTTTTCGAAATCAAAAAGCTGTGTATTCAAAATCTTTTGAGGATCAATTTTTCCAAACTCTGATTGTAAAAGGGTCGCCTCCGGATTTAACTTCCTGATTGCTGCTTTTAAAAAGCCAAGTGTCTCAGTATTGATAAGATCTGTTTTGTTTAAAATAATCACGTTGGCAAATTCAATCTGATCGGTCAGAAGATTAACAATCGTTCTGTAGTCGCCTTCCATATCAGTAAGATCGCGGTCCATCAGTAGTTCATTAGATCCAAAATCTTTCATGAAATTAAAACAATCTACAACCGTTACCATTGTATCTACATAACTGAAACGGGAAAGATCTATTCCGCTCTCTTCATCAATATAAGTAAAGGTTTGAGCTACAGGAATCGGTTCACTGATTCCCGTACTTTCGATAAGGAGATAATCAAAACGGTTTTCACTGGCAAGACGTTCTACTTCTACCATAAGATCTTCACGAAGTGTACAGCAGATGCATCCGTTACTCATTTCAACAAGCTTTTCTTCTGTTCTTGAAAGCGTGTTTTGATTTTCAACCAGGCGTGCGTCGATATTAATTTCGCTCATATCGTTCACTATCACAGCTACTTTCAAACCTTGTTTGTTGTGTAGAATATGATTCAATAATGTCGTTTTACCCGCTCCCAGAAAGCCGCTGAGTACCGTTACAGGAAGTTTCTTAGTCATGTTTTAATGTTTATGATTTTTAAAATTGATGATATGACCTGTAATCAAACCGACAGCTCCGATATAGATCAGAGGAAGATGAACTTCAAACAGAAAATCTGTCAATATAGAAATGAAAATAAGGCTTAATGATATCCAGAACTGAAACTTCAGCCACCGGTTTTCCATTTTCTTTGTTATTCTCAATACCACAACGGTTCCTATAAAAAGGAAAACCAGGTCAATATAAGGATTATGGGAGATTCCCAATGGAACAATTAATAGCAGTGGAAAGACAATACAATGAATCAGGCATAAAACAGCAGCGGAGATTCCTACAGCATCAAGAATTTTTGATTTCATAATAGTATGGATTAATTTTTCTTATCTTAACTTTGTTGCAAAAGTAGAAATAAAAATTCAAATAACGCAACTTTGTTGCATTAAAATATGAAACAGGTCAGAAATACTCACGCCAAAACTGAAATTTTAAACCTTATTAATAGTTCGGATGTTGCCCTTACCCATTCTGATATTCAGAAGAAACTTGGAGATCTGTGCAACAGAGTAACCATCTACAGGGTCCTGGAAAGGCTTGAAAACGAAGGTGCGATACACAAGATCGTCAATATTGATGGTGTAGTGAATTTTGCAAAGTGCAGTGGAAAATGTACCCATGAACAGCATTTTCATAATCATGTTCATTTCAACTGTAAGGAATGTCATTCCGTTACGTGTATTGAAAATGCTATTCCGGAAATCAGTCTGCCGGAACATTTTATTGCACAGGAATATAATTTTATTATCAGCGGGATATGCCCGAAATGTGCTGATGCCTGAAAAAGAAAAAGGCAGAAAAGCGAATATGCTGATCTGCCTTTTGTTGTACTGAAATATAAATTCTGTTATAAAGAAGAAATATAGACTTCTATCTTGGTACCATCATAATTGAAGGTTCCGTCAGAATTCTTTTTGCCCAATACCCATTTCATATCCACAGGTACTGTCCATGCCGATCCTAATGAAAATCCGTTCACAGATCTGATTTCATTTCCGTTTCCTGTAGTAATTGCTGAGTGAAAGAATGTTTTATCAATAAGCCTGTAAAAACCAATGGCCTTCCCTGCCGGAATGGGTGTGTATCCGTCCCATTTTTCTCCAGCAGGATAATTGAATAAGGTTAACCATTTTTGTCCTGCAGATTCGGCAAGCTGAGTAGGACTTATCCTGGCACCACGCATATACAATGCATAGGCAACCACATCATGACATACTCCACTGTTGTATTTCGAAATATTCTCTTCCCCAGAGAGAATGGAATGAGCAACGGGTGCTCTTTCAGATAGGGATAGCTGAGCCTTCCTGGCTCCTTCTGGTGTTATAAATGACATATTGTAATATTTTGTTTGGTGACGTAAAGATACGGCTTTAAAATTTAATCACTTATGTTAGAAAATATTTTAAGTTTCGGCTCCTATGTTTGCAAAAGAATAAATTTACATACAAAGCAAAAGGGGTGAGAGAACAGTTTTGGCTAAATAACTCA